>JAVKLV010000030.1:0-32783 GCA_031538905.1 Methylotenera sp.
ACGGGTGCATTTGCAAACGGCACGAATACAGCAACAAGTGAGTCTTTTTTAGCGCCAGGTGCGCCACGTGCGGGCTGGATTGGCGTTCGTTATAACTTCGGCAACCCAAAATCAACTTCAAATACAGTTGATTTAGATTAAGAAAGAATATCGATTGTGCAATTAGCCGCACACAGTTCTGAGCAGCCTACACCACCACTTAAGTCGCAGTCTAAATTATTGATTGTTGAAGATGAGGTGTTGTTTGCTCGTGCGGTGATGCGGCGATTACAAAAAGCCGGCTATATTTGTGAGCATGTCGAGAGTGTGCAAGCCGCACGTGCGATTATTAAACAATTTTTACCTGATATTGTGTTGCTGGATATGCGCTTGCCTGACGGCAATGGGATTGATTTGCTGGCTGATTTTACGCATAAAAACATTGCTGTGATTGTCATGACTGCTTATGGTGAAATAAGTGATGCGGTCAATGCCATGAAGCAGGGCGCTACAGACTACCTTAAAAAGCCTGTCGATTTAGATGAGCTTCTGCTTTCAATTCAAAAGGCCGAGGCGCTTGCCGTGCAAAATAATCGTTTAGATTATTCTATTGAGCGTAATGCGCAGGCGACAGACGGCGTGACCTTGTTGGGCGAAAGCCCATCAATGCAAAGTGTGAAAGCTCAAATTGAGCGGATTGCTCACTTTTTTGCGATGGATAGCGTAGCGCCCACGGTTTTAATGAGCGGCGAAACAGGCACGGGTAAAGATGTTGCTGCGCGGTTTTTGCATTTACTTACCCACAATCATTTGCTGGCGCAAAATAAAGGGCAGGGCAGAGCCAAGCCTTTCGTGCATATTGACTGCGCGTCACTGCCGCCAGATTTAATTGAGAGTGAATTATTCGGGCATGAAAAAGGTGCATTTACCGGTGCAACAGCTACGCGCCCGGGGTTGATTGAGGCGGCAGAAGACGGCACACTGTTTTTAGATGAAATTGGCGAGCTGCCCTTAGCGCTGCAAGCCAAATTATTGAACGTGTTAGAGCGCAAAATGGTGCGCAGAATTGGCTCAAGCAAAGAGCGCGCGGTACCAGCGCGTTTTATTGCGGCAACGCATCGTGATTTATATGCAATGTCTTTAAATGGCACGTTTAGGCAAGACTTGTATTACCGTTTAAATATGATGAGTATTGTGATGCCGCCATTACGTGAACGCGCCGCAGATGCGCTGATGTTAGCCAAACATTTTGCTGCGCACACGGCAAAACGTTATGGCTTGGCAAGTCCAGAGTTTTCACCTGAAGCCATTGTCATGATTGAACAATATACCTGGCCGGGTAATGTGCGCGAACTCAAGCATCAAATCAGCCGCGCAGTGCTGCTGTCAAACCAAAGCTACATCAGAGAAGCTGACTTGGCTTTGCCAACAACAAAAATACTTTTAGCGCAAAATGGGGCGGCTTATGCCACGTTAAGTGTTGATGCCAGTGGTTTAAATGCTCAAACCAGTTTAGATTCGATTGAAAAAACAGCATTGCTCAAAGCCTTAATTGAGTCTGATTATAATGTTTCAAGGGCTGCCCGAAAGCTTGGAATTACCCGTATGACCATGCGTTATCGCATGGATAAACATCAATTAAACATCAAGCCTGACTGATAAAAAATACATTTTTGTCCCGGTCGACAATATATTGGGTGCGTTAAAGCGCGCTTAAAGTAAGCACTTTTTTACAGGTATGTTTAAAGCGCCTTTGTCAAATGACGGCTGAGTTGCTGGCTGTTATAATGTGCGGCACTTAAAAGTGACAATTAAAAAAACTGGAAAACTCATGTACATTGGCACCCCATTAAGCCCTAACGCCACCCGTGTGATGTTGCTTGGCAGCGGCGAGCTGGGCAAAGAAGTCATCATTGCGCTACAGCGTTTGGGCGTTGAAGTGATTGCTGTTGATCGTTATGAAAATGCGCCTGGACACCAAGTGGCGCATCGTGCATACACGATTGATATGACGGATGATAAAGCCTTGCGCGAGTTAATCGAAAAAGAAAAGCCACATCTTATTGTGCCCGAAATTGAGGCTTTAAATACTCGCACTTTGGCAGACATTGAAGCGCTAGGCTTGGCTACAGTGATTCCTACTGTAAAAGCCGTGCAGTTGACGATGAATCGCGAAGGCATTCGTAGGCTAGCGGCTGAAGAGCTTAATTTGCCTACTTCACCTTATGTTTTTGCCACAAGCGAGTCAGCGTTGCAAGAAGCGATTGACACTCATATTGGCTACCCGTGTTTTGTTAAGCCCACTATGTCATCTTCAGGCAAAGGGCAATCACGTGTGACTTCTGCAAGCGAAGTAAAAGCCGCGTGGAACGATGCCGCATCAGGTGGACGGGTTAATCAAGGGGTGGTGATTGCAGAAGGTCAGATAGATTTTGATTACGAAATCACCTTGCTCACCGTGCGTGCAAAAAATGCCCAAGGAGAGGTTGAAACTTACTTCTGTGAGCCTATTGGTCATGTGCAAAAAAATGGTGATTATATTGAAAGCTGGCAGCCACAAGCCATGAGTTTAAAGGCTTTGCAAGCATCTCAACATATTGCAAAAACCATCACCGATAGTTTAGGCGGCTTGGGCTTGTTTGGTGTTGAGCTTTTTATTCAAGGCGATAAAGTCTGGTTTAGTGAAGTGAGCCCACGTCCGCATGATACGGGCATGGTGACAATGGCAAGCCAGCGTTTTAGCGAATTTGATTTACACGCACGTGCTATTTTGGGTTTGCCAGTTGATGTGAGTTTAAGCCACGCGGCTGCAAGCGCGGTGATTTACGGTCAGCATGAAAGCACACACCTAGCTTTTGAAGGGGTAGAAGCCGCGCTGGCTGTGCCTAGTAGTGATATTCGTTTATTTGGCAAGCCCCAGTCTTTTATTAAGCGACGCATGGGGGTGGCGCTTGCAACCGGAAAAAACACCGATGAAGCAAGAAGCCGCGCAAAACAAGCTGCCGGCCTTGTGAAGCCCGTTATTACCTAATTTGAACGGTGTCAACAGTACGTTTCTTAGGCTAAGTGTGCTTAAAACGTTAGGTGTGCTTAAAACGTTAGGTGTGCTTCAATTTTTTATGAGTGCCTTATTATTAGCATATAGTGATTAGAATGTAGTCACTCTATTTTTTTAGCTAGAGTTTTTTAGCTAGATTTTTATAATCATCATTTTGTTACTGGAATTTTATTATGCTGGATAAAGTAAGCGAAGCTGGAAGCGCTAAAAGCACATTTTTTGAGTTGCTAGGTGGCGAGGCTACGGGCACTCAAAATATCCGCGCTTTGGTTGATACTTTTTACGATATTATGGACAGTGACCCTAAAGCCGCGCCGATTAGAGCAATGCATCCAGCTGATTTAACCCTGTCGCGCGAAAAGCTTTTTATGTTTTTAACTGGCTGGGCAGGCGGTCCCCAGCTTTATATTGAGCGTTATGGTCACCCCATGTTGCGTAAGCGCCATTTGCCTTTTTCGATTGATGAAGCGGCGCGTGATCAGTGGATTTACTGCATGGTGAAAGCCATGCACCAGTTAAGCTATGAAGATGACATGATGAAAAAATTAACTAGTCAGCTTTATGGTGTGGCTGATTTTATGCGTAATCAAGGTTAGCTTATCGTTGCACTTTTGCGCTGAGGTTAAGCGTGGCTTCGTGCATCACCCCAATGGTTAGCGCAGTTTTTATCGTCAACGTAAAAAGTCGCCCCAGTTCTATCTACACAATAAGTCGGTGAAATAATCATTTCGTGCATTTGTGCGTGCGCATTGATGCGGGTATATTCAAACAATACTGAGCGAATCACTTGTGCATTTTTTTGAATATGCGCCCCGTGCGATATCCAGCTTGGTCCAATGATTTCTGCACCTGCATCAATTTGTGTACCTGAGTCGATATAAACAGGGCCTTCAATTTTGATATTATTCCAGTCTATTTTTGTATTGAGTCCAACCCATACGCCTGGTTTAATTTCTTTTCCTGGCATTTTCATGTGTTCAATTTCACCGCTCAATACACGCTGCAACACCTCCCAGTAGTCTGAAATTCGACCAATATCAATCCAATGCCCGGCTTGTTTTTGTGCAAAAAAAGGCAAGCTTTTTTCTACTAAAAGTGGAAATAACTGGCTGCCAATGTCAAATGAAACGCCCGTTGGGATTAAATCAATGACTTCTGGCTCAAAAAAATAAATGCCCGTGCTCGCAAGGTTTGAGCGTGCTTCATTGGGATGTGGCTTCTCTTGAAAGGAGATGATGCGCCCATCTTGGTCTGTCTCAACAATGCCGTAATTACTGACGTCAGATTGCGCCACCTCCATGGTAATGATGCTCACCAAGGCTTTATTTTTTTTATGCTCGAGCACTGCCGCGCTGATGTCGATGTCAATGAGAGCATCGCCGCAAAGTACGATGGTTGTTTGATCAAAAAACCCACCAAAGGCTTGAATACGCTTTATGCCGCCCGCTGAACCTAAGGGCTTGGCGATGAGTTCTCCTTGTTCAAATGTTCCTTCGTAGGAGTAGCCAATTTCCACCCCCAAGCGCTGACCATTGCCAAAATACTGCTCAATCGAGCGATTTAAATGCGCTACATTGATCATGATTTCACTCACGCCATGGCGTGCCAAGTGCTCAATTAAGTACTCCATAACCGGCTTGCCTAAAATCGGAATCATTGGCTTGGGCAAGTCTTTGGTAAGTGGTCTAATGCGCGTACCTTGGCCGGCAGCTAAAATCATTCCTTTAAGGGGGATTTTGTTCATAAGGTATTGTTTAATCAATGATTTTAAATTTAAATCGCTGTAATTTAACGGCTGCTTGTCACTGAGCTGCTGGTCATTTAAATGGTATGCCTTAAATTGCGCGGCCTATGCACCTTGTTTTAATGGGTATCCTCGACAGGAATCGAACCTGTATTTATCGCTTAGGAGGCAATTATTCTATCCGTTGAATTACGAGGACTTTGAAGGCATAGTGCGCATTGAATTTTAATCGGTTCAAGGTGTTTTCATTTAAGCCTATCTTGATTTAAGCGCACTTTAAATTTAGCCGTATTTTAATTTAAACCTCTTGCATTGGGCATTTTAACTAAAGTGCGCTTAAATTTATGCAAATATTATCTGTGTATTTTTATTAAAAGCATCATTCATAATAGTAAGCGCCCAAGAGTTATCAAGTGTTGCGCTGTCTACATAGCTGAGTTTGTGTTGCGCGCTATCCCAATTGAGCTGGCTTGCTGTTAAGTTTAATGCGCTGATGTTGAGTTTATCTGTGCTTGAAAAATCAACCAGCGTGTCACCATTGATATTCGCTGCGGTGTCGTATTTAACGACATCATTACCTGTGCCCGTGGTGATGTTGTTTGACGTGGCATTGCCCCAAATCACATCGTTGCCACTGCCACCTACGGCATTTTCAATCACCACGCCAAAAGCAATGCCAATGTTGTAGGCCATGCTTTCATCAGGTACGCCCACGTTTTTCAATGTGCCAAAACTGCGGTGTAGTGCATTGGCGGGGAGTTGCGCGTTGTATGCCGCGCCGTAATCGGCATCTGCGATGAGCTTGACATCAAACCCAGCGGGCATGGCGGGGTCAGCATAATAGGTGTAGGTGTCGCCAGATTGGCGCATCAGCCCAACTTGATGTTCAACGTTTGCAGCATCAATATACGCACCGTACACTGCGGTGATGGTCGGTTTAACGCTGCCGACATTAATCGCGAATGCAGTCTCAAGCCCTGCTTTAGAGAAGCTTGCGCTAAAGCTTGTGAATATGCCCATGCGGCTCATGTGGTCGCCACCGCGTAAGTCGATAATGGCATCACGGCTACCCACTTGTTGCAAGGTGTCATTGCCTTTTGCATCCCAAATAGTGGTAAATACAGGCGTATCGCTGTTAAAGCTATACGTGTCATCACCGGTTTTATAGCTCATGTTGACCCCGTATAAATGCTGTAAAGCTGCAATGTCGTACACCCCTAAATCAATCGGTGAATAGCGCTCAGTGGCGGTGGGGGCGGCGCCACCAGAGCCAATAAGCGCCGGAATTACGCCGCCAAACGGCGAGAGATAACTCATAATCGTTTCTTGCGGTGCATCGGTATGCGGGCTATCGTAAGAGCCGCCTGTTCGCGTGCCTAGGCGGTTGGTGTCAAGCCCTGTTGTGTCACCAAACCAATGCAAGGTGTTGGTATCTGATTTAAATGGATGATCTAAACCCATCGCATGACCCAATTCGTGGGTTACAGTGGATTTTTCCGCGCCGTATGCTGTTGTAAACGCTTTGTCAGCGGCAGGGTAAGCTTGTGCGTCGGTCACCAAAAAGAGATTGCCATAGCTATCAACCGACTTGGCATTAGGGTTAGTGGGTTGTGTTGCAAAGCCCATCACCGAGTCAGGAACGCCATACTCAGCGCCCGTGCCTTTAAATATGCGTAGGTCTGCACCTAAATAGTCTTGTGATTGATTTTCGGTAAATACCACATTGCTGACTGAGGCAAATTGGTTAAATACGCTTCGCATAAAGGTTTTTTCAGCATCGGTGTAAGTTATGCCGTTTTGCATGGCGTGCTCTACATTGCTGGTGTCTTTATATAAGGCGCCAGAGTTTTGAAAGGCATAGCTTAAAGCCAGCGGTGCAGTCATATTAGCGCCTGTTTGGCGCTGTGTGTTGCTGCTGTCTGTCATGCCAAGCCAGGACGACATTGAAGCATAAGCCGGCTTGCTCGCAGAAATATCGTTACTGATAATGCTGCCCATGCCCTGGGCATTGCTGCCAGGTGCAGCGAGGGTGGTGGCGGCGGGGGTTTCAACCTGATAGGCTGATGCCGTAATCCAGCTTGGCGGTGTGGTATCTATACTGGGCGCTGATGGAATACTTGGCGTATCAACTGGCGTAACACTGCCTATAATCGTAAAATCAGCACTCGTAATGGTTGCCGGTTTGTTAGACAGTATGGCAAAGATTTGTGCTGTGTAGCTACTGCCACTGCCATCGCGGTCATAACGCAACACACCGTTGCTACTATCGTATAAAACACGGGTGCTTGCAGAGCTTGCGGTGCTGCCTAATTCCAGCTGACTTGCAAGCAGATGATGATTAGCATCGACTGATAGCCCTAAAAACGCACTGCCATCTAGCTGAATTTGGTCAGTGCCTGACGTGAAGTCAGTCACAGTGTCTGTGCTTAAGGTGTCAATGGACATTTTTGCCGTGGCCGACACGCTGCCCGTGGTATTGAAACTGATTACCAACTTGCCTGCATTGGCATCCGTACCCGCAGAAATGGTGAGGTTGGCAGACGCAGAAGCATAGTCACTGTCAGCGCGTAGCGATGTGACTATGCTATCTAATGTGCCATCTGCGCTACTACCGCTGAAAGTTACCTTGGGGAAGAAACGATTACCATCATCAAAATAAAATCCGTAACTACCAATATCGAGTGAAATACTGTAAGTGCCACCCACCAGCAAATCTTGGGTGGGCAAAACCATTTTTTGCAAAGTGACGGTCGACACATCTTTAGGCTTGACCGTGACGACTTGAGAGAAGTCGCCCGTCATCACAAAGGTATCGCGTCCAGCGCCCCCTGTGAGCGTGTCACGCCCAGCGCCACCATCGATAATGTTATTATTGGCATCTCCAGTCAGCGTGTCGCTCGCATCTGAGCCTATGATGTTTTCAACTTGCAGAACCTGCAAGGTGACGGCTCCGGTGGTTTGCGTGCCCACATTCGACAAGTTTAAGGTAACCCCCGTGCCAACTCCTTTAAAACTCACCGTATCAACGCCTGCGCCGCCGACTAACACATCACTGCCACCACCGCCTAAGAGCAGGTCATCGCCTGCGCCGCCGATGATTTCATTATTACCCGCATTGCCGCTCAGCGTGTCGTTACCGCTACCGCCTTGCAAGTTTTCAATGCTGGAAAGGGTGTCGGTTGATACCCCTGTGGCTTGTGCCGCTGTTACTGCCAGTGACACAGTCACTCCGCTTGTTGCAAAAGCATAGCTCACGCTGTCATTGCCATCACCACCATTAAAAGTGTTCGTGCCCGTGCGTGCAGATAAAGTATCATCACCCGCGCCACCATTTAAGGTGTTATTGCCTTCACCACCATCCAAAATGTCATTGCCATCGCCACCCTCTAAGGTGTCATCTCCCGCACCGCCTTTTAAGGTGTCATCGCCCACACCACCATTTAAGGTGTCATTACCTGCGCCACCTTCAAGCAGGTCGTTGCCTGCATCGCCATTTAAGGTGTCATTGCCAGCCATGCCGATTAAATAATCATTCGCGCTACCACCGTTTAAGGTGTCATTACCTGCGCCGCCATCGAGCACATCGCTACCCCCTGCACCGTCGATCACATCGTCACCCAAGCCGCCTTGCAGATTGTTCGCCGTATCGTTGCCAGTCAAGGTGTCGTTTAAGGTGCTGCCGATGATATTTTCAATGTTGCGTAAAGTATCTTGACTATGCGCTGATGTGGCTTGCGCATTGCTATTGGCAAGGTTGACTGTGACCGCCTCTGTAAAGTTGTCATAAGAGGCAGTATCGCGTCCAGCACCACCATCTAATCTATTCGTGCCTTTTCCGCCCATGAGTATGTCGTCGTCATCACCGCCTGCAAGGGTATCATTGCCCACCGCACCTTCTAAGCGATCATTACCAGCGCCCCCTGAAAGGATATGGTCGTTTGTATCGGTGCTGACGGTTTTAATCCAGTCGCTATTGCTGGTGCCTTCATCTAAAGCAAAGCCATTTGCAAGCGTCGTTGCTGAGGGTAGGCTCACTTGCCAAGATACGCTTTGTTTAAGCTGTGATTGATAATCGGGGCGCACCCAATCTGTGTCATCCCAAGCTTCTAGCGTGATGATGTGGTTTGCACTGTCAGTTACGATAGAAGTTAAGTCCAATACGCCGCTTTGGGTGTCAATGACAATGCCATCAACCTTCCAAAGTAAATGAATAATAGAGGGGTCAATCGTACTCACCGCTAGCGAAGTAGCCTTTGTTAACGTGTTACGGCTATTGCCATCAAGTGGGTCTACTTTGCCGTAAAAATCTAAAACAAATTTTTCTCGTGTAACGACATCAAAGTTTTGATTGAGGCTTCTCATTTTTGAGTTTAAAGAAGGGCGATATGCACCTTGAGGTGAGTAATCAGCACCTTCATACGCACCAATTAAACCAATGCCGCGCTGGTAAGTGCCAAGCCAGTAGCCCCAATCGTGCACGCCAGTGGGGTCAATGGTGGTGTTGACGGCGCTTGTTTCTGTTGCAGCGTGTACGGTGGCGCCGCCAGAGTCGTATTCATCACCCACGCCTGCAAAGCTGTGTGCAACTTCATGCACGGCAATCTCAAGTGCGGCGGCATTGCCGCCTGCATACACTGCCCATTGTCCGCCAGAGCCGCCATATTCGCTGACATTGAGCGTGGCAAATTTCATATCAGCTGAAATGCTTGTGCCTGATAAGGCATTGTTTACAGCGGTATTTGCAAGTGCTGAGTCAACCACAAATAAACGCGCTAGGCTCGGGTGAATATAGCCGCCCAGCGCTGTATCTACCGCAATGCCGTTATTGCTGTCATCAATCCCGGTTTGGTTTGAAACTACTTTAACCGCAAAAATGTTAAAGAAAGACTTGTAGCGGCCAAATGGCTGGGTGAGTGCACTGCCGTTAAACATATAGTTGACTAAAGTGTCCACGTGATTTTTATAAGTGGTGGAAATATCAGCCGCTTTGTAGCCATCACCTACAAACACCATGTCTACCCGGTTCGCTGAGGCGCCGGTTTCTTGAATGGTGAAGAATTTACTGTCTGCTACAGTGATATTAAAGCTTTGTGTTTTTGTACCACCTCGTCCATCGTTAGCGGTGATGGTAATCGGTACAATGCCATTGGTCGCCACTGTGGGCGCGCCGCTAATGATCCCTTCGGCAAGGGTTAAGCCAGCAGGCAAGCTGCCGCTCGTAATGGTGTAGGTTAAAACATCTGCGTCTGCATCATTAAAATAGTCATTTAAGTTAATTGCGCTAATTGTTTTATCGGTGCTTGTGTTGATATCGGCAATTGTACCAACTGCCGTGGGCGCTTGATTGGTAATCTCATCTACATCTGTGACATTGACCGTGACAGTTTGTGTTGCACTGTTACCCGCGGCATCACTTGCTTTAACTTTCACCGTGTAAGTGTTTGAGCTTGCCGCACTGCTTGGCGCTTCAAAGTTGGGGCTGGCAATGAATTTAAGTGCGCCGGTATTGGCGTCTAAGCTAAATTTAGTATCATCTGCACCGCCTGCCAAAGTGTACGTTGTCACCGCCACATTGTCTGTGGCAGTTGCTGTATGGATAATCGTGGATGTGACGGTGTTTTCTGCAACACTCACTGTTTTAGTGAGACCATCGCTAAAGACTGGTGCCATCTCATCTACATCTGTGACATTGACCGTGACAGTTTGTGTTGCACTGTTACCCGCGGCATCACTTGCTTTAACTTTCACCGTGTAAGTGTTTGAGCTTGCTGCACTGCTTGGCGTTTCAAAGTCCGGGCTGGCAATGAATTTAAGTGCGCCGGTATTGGCGTCTAAGCTAAATTTAGTATCGTCTGCACCGCCTGCCAAAGTGTACGTTGTCACCGCCACATTGTCTGTGGCAGTTGCTGTATGGATAATCGTGGATGTGACGGTGTTTTCTGCAACACTCACTGTTTTAGTGAGCCCATCGCTAAAGACTGGTGCGCTCGTATCCACAGTTATTGTCACGCTGTTATTAGAGTCGCTACCATCCGTATTAAGATTACCCTCCCCATCGCTAAATGTACCACTCGCAACACTAATCACACCATTGGTAGATGAACCCGCAGTTGGCGTAAACGTAGCCGTGTACACTTTAGGGTCAGTCACGCTCACAGTAGGTGTAGTTAAAGTACCGCCCGTCAGTGTCACGTCGGATGCAATAAAGCTTGTGCCAGGGTCCTTGGTAAAGGTAAAGGTAATAGTCGCTGTTTCACCAATTTTAAGATTAGATTTATCAGATATAATGGCAATCGCTAAAGGGCTGATATCAGGGGCTTTCAAGCTCACAGCAGGCGAAGTATTACCCGCCGCATCACTCACGGTCACTTTCACCGTTTCGCCATTAGTAAGCGCAGGGTTGAAATTCGCTGTAAATAAACCCGTAATTGCATTGGCCTTTACCGTCACATCCGCCTTGCCATCCCCATTGGTGTCAATGCTGACTGTGCTACCAGGCTCGGCTAAGCCGCTTATTGCACTGCCACGCCCACTAAAACCTACCTCAGTCGCTTTTGCGGGGGCAACTTTATCTGCCGCGGTGATGCTTACAGGTTTAGAAACACTGCCTGCCGTATTGGTTGCAGTGAAACTTACTTTTTCGCCATTGATAAGTGCAGGGCTTAAATTTGCTGTAAATGCACCTGTTGTTGCATCTGCGGTTACCGTTACATCAGGTTTACCATCGCCATTGGTATCAATACCTACCGTGCTACCAGGCTCAGCTGTGCCGCTCACACTGCTGCCATCAGGGCTAAAGGTCACGCCACTAGGCTGCCTTGCCGCATCAATCACCGCCTGAATGGCGGACTTAGCATTCGTATCAGCACCTGCTTTAGCCTCTAAAGCCGCATTCACTGCCGTAAGGTTATTATCCGTCACGCCCGTCACCCCTGCATCAAGGTAATCTTGTGTGGTGGGGGCTGGGTTAGCCGCGCTATTATTCGCGTAAGCTGCCACTTTTGCCGTGGACGCTACAGTTTTAGATAAACCAGAAGGCGTTGCCGTCACACCATCAGGCGTTGTGGCAATCGCTAACGATGCCGCAAGCTTGGCTTGTGCCGCAGCCACATCACCCGCATTATCTTTTGCAACAGCTGACATTTGCGCTAACACCGCACCCACCAGGTTAGCATCAGGGTTTGCTTCGCCAGTGCTCGTCACTGTGGGTGCAGCATCAAGAGTCGTAACATCGCTTGCGCCCAAGCCATAGGCTTCTGAAACTGCTTTGTTAGTCGCAGATACATCCGCTGATGTAGCGATTGCGCTTGTGCTTGTTGTCACACCCGCTTTACGCGCCGCAACATCGGTAATGGGGTTAATGTTAATGGTCACGGTGCCATTACCCACAACCGCAACAGCCGTCAATGTAGAGGTGTCAAGATCAGTGGCAACCTTGGTAGTTTCGTCGATATAATCTTTATTGGTAGATTTAGAAAAAACACGCACCACCACATTACCCGTATAGCCATTGGTAATCGTGACCTGGTAAACACCGCCAGCTTCAACCTTATCATCACGACCCAGCTCGGTTTTACCATCGGCCGCGTACACCACCACATATAAATCGTTGTTAGCTAATACCGGCCCTGCGGTGATGCTACCCTTAATTGTTGATGAGCCTGGCGTGCCACCTGAAGAAGCGCTGCCGTTAGAATTAGAGTTGGAATTATTAAGCGCAGAAACCCCAGCACCCACCGCCACCGCACCCAACGCCCACAAGCCCGCAGTTTTAACCGCGCTGCCCATGCCATCAAAGCTTGGTAAAATAGAGTCAGAATCGGCTTTTGAGTCACGCGCCCTAGCTGACGTCACTGGGGCTGCTTCAAATAAATTGTTATCAAATAAATCTCTGTTAACTAAATTTTTATTACTTGAGTCTTGAGTAATTAAATCTTTATTAAATAAATTTTCATTAAGTGAATTGTTATTATGAGAATTTAATGCGGTATCAATACTGTTTTCGTTATTAGTGCTACTTTCGTTAAGGCTTAGTTGCGCATTACCAGTATCGGTAAAGCCTAGCAGGCTTGCACCTTGGGTGTAGTAACCCTTGAGCACTACATTAAAAACCGTACCCGTGTCATCTTGTGCGGTGAGCTGTAAGTCATCACCAAGGCGTTTCAATTTAACCGATTTAGGCGCCTTTCCCGTTAGCTCATCAATCACTTCAAATTTCTCAGAAGATCCAACAGCAACTTTTTTTAACTTTCCTTCTACCATTTTGATACGGCGCGGGTTGTTTTGTGAGTTTAAGCCTTTGATGATCATGGTCACGGGGGTAATCCTTAATTTAAGATGCAAAGCGAAACCGATAATAACACCAAGGCGCTAAGACTGGCTAGGGTGAGGTGCTAACAGTGGTTATTGAGTCAGCCTTAATTTTTAGTATTTGATTGATTCAACTCTTTGAGTTTATACAAAAAGTCTAAGGCTTGTTTGGGGCTTAGATGATCCACTTCAATGTCATCTAGCGCCCTTATTACAAGATGAGTAGGCGTTTCATCTGCGGGCTGGATGTGCGTCTCGTGGCTTGTAAATATATCGAGCTGCGCGTGATTATTTGTCGATGAATGACGCTCGAGCTCAATGAGTTTGCGCTTGGCGGCTGTGACCACTGATTTTGGAATGCCCGCTAACTGTGCCACTTGTAAGCCATAGCTTTGATTGGCCGCGCCATCTTCTACTTTGTGCATAAACACAATGCTTTGCTCATGCTCAATGGCATCAAGATGCACGTTTGCGGCGTATTTAAATTCATCAACAATGCGCGTTAACTCAAAGTAGTGAGTGGCAAATAATGTATAACTGCGATTTTTTTCTAGCAGCTGCTTTGCCACTGCCCAAGCTAAACTTAGCCCATCAAAAGTTGAAGTGCCGCGCCCGATTTCATCGAGTAACACCAAGCTTTTATCTGTGGCGTTATGCAAAATGTTGGCTGTTTCAGTCATTTCAACCATAAACGTTGAGCGCCCACCTGCCAAGTCATCAGAAGCACCTATTCTGGTCATAATGCGGTCAATCTCACCTATTTTTGCAATGCTTGCCGGCACATAGCATCCACAATGCGCTAAGAGCACAATCAGTGCGGTTTGCCGCATAAAAGTTGATTTTCCGCCCATGTTGGGTCCGGTAATCAGCAATAATTGGCGGTAAGGGTTGAGCGCGACATCGTTGGCAATAAAAGGCTGTGCCGATACTTGGCTTGCGCCAATGCTTTCAACCACAGGGTGCCGGCCATTCATAATCTCAATACCCGGCTCTGTGGTAAATTGTGGCGCAACATAGTTGAGTGTTTCTGCGCGTTCTGCAAAGCTTGTTAAAACATCGAGGCTTGCAACTGCACTGGCATTTTTTTGCAGCGCTGAAATAAACGGCATTAACGCTATTAACACCTCAGCAAACAGATATTTTTCGCGGGCTAAGGCGCGGTCATTGGCACTTAATACTTTATCTTCAAACTCTTTAAGCTCTGGGGTAATAAAGCGCTCAACGTTTTTGAGTGTTTGCCGCCGACGGTATTCGGCAGGCGCTGTTTCGGCTTGTGTACGGCTCATTTCAATATAAAAACCATGCACGCTGTTGTATTCAACCTTTAAGTTGCTAATTCCTGTGCGGGCTTTTTCTGCGGCCTCATATTGCAATAAAAATTCGCCATGATTGTTTTGTAAAGCGCGTAGCGCGTCCAGCTCGGCATCGTAACCGTCAGCAATCACGCCGCCTTCACGCAGCAGCACGCTAGGCTCGGCTTTAATTGCTGATAAAAGCAACGTGAGCGCTGCATTGGGGGCATTTAAGTCTGAGGTTAAAGTTTGTAATAAGGGCGCTTGCACATTTTTTAATGGTGCTTGCAATAAGGGCAGTTGCTGCAAGCTGGCTGATAGCGCTGATAAATCTCTAGGTCTGGCCGTTTTAAGCGCAATGCGTGCTGTCATGCGTTCGATGTCAGCAATGTTTTTAAAAGGCTGGCTTAAGCTCACGTAAGCCTGGTTTTGAATGAGCTCAGCCACAGCTTCGTGACGCTTGATGACAATCTTTCTATCTTGCAAGGGGTGGTGTAAATAATGGCGCAAAAGCCGCGCGCCCATCGCGGTTTGCGTGGTATTTAGCAATGAATATAAAGTCGGGCTGGGCTCTCCGCGCAGTGTGAAATCAATTTCTAAATTACGCCGTGTTGCCGCATCTAGCTGTATATAAGCGCTGGCAATTTCGACTGAAAGCGCGTTAATGTGTGGCAAGGGCGCGCGTTGTGTGTGCTTAACATAATCAAGTAAAGCGCCTGCCGCACAAATAGCCCGATGCAGACTCCCGCAGCCAAAGCCATTGAGGTCATAGGTATTGAATTGCTGGGTGAGCGTGCTAAAGGCGCTGTCGTAATCAAACTGCCATAAGCCTAAGCGTTTTTTTGCCACTTTGCTTGTGCTGATTGCATCGTGCTGAAAATTATCCGCAAGCAGAATTTCACTTGGGGCGATGCGCTCAAGCTCTTGCCCAAGTAAGCTAGGCGCAATTTCACTTAAAATAAAAGTGCCCGAAGCCAAATTCAAGCGCGCCAAACCAATCAAATATTCAGTTTGAAAAATGCTCAGTAATGGGGTGTCGCGATGTTCGTCAAGTAGGGCGGTGTCAGTTAACGTGCCGGGCGTTAAAATACGTACTACCTGCCTATCAACGGGGCCTTTGCTGGTTGCGGGGTCGCCCATTTGCTCGCAAATAACCACTGCCTCGCCTAGTTTTGCAAGTTTGGCTAAATAGCCTTCTGCTGCATGATAAGGAACTCCCGCCATTTTAATGGGCTGCCCGTTGCTGTTGCCACGGTGGGTGAGGGTGATGCCTAAGAGGCGTGAGGCTCTTTCTGCATCCTCAAAAAAAAGCTCATAAAAATCGCCCATGCGATAGAACACCAACATATCAGGGTGTTGGGCTTTTAAGCCAAGATACTGGCGCATCATCGGGGTGTGGCTCGCCAAGTCACTTTCAGCGCGGTGGCTTAAGGCTTCATTGTGATTAGGCTTAGACACTTTGCAAAATAACTAAAAATAACTACTGCGGTGTTTTTAATGCAGGGGTTACATGGGGGCTGAGTGTTTGCAGCATTTGTGAAAACACTTTTGGGTTAGCCGCCACAACGTTGCCAGTGCTAAGCCATGATTCATTGCCCTCAAAATCGCCCACAATGCCGCCTGCCTCTTGCACAATTAAACCACCAGCGGCAATGTCCCATGTGGATAAGTTGATTTCAAAAAAGCCATCAACCCAGCCTGCCGCAACATAAGCTAAATCAAGCGCCGCTGAACCTGGGCGACGAATGCCCGTGGTGTTTTTAATCATGTCTTTGAGCATGGCAAGATAGGTGTCTAAATGGGTAAAATCGCGAAACGGAAAGCCTGTGGAAATTAAAGACTCTTGCAACTTAGCGCGATTAGTTACGCGAATACGTTTGTCATTTAGAAAAGCACCACGCCCTTTAGTGGCGGTAAATAAGTCGTTGCGAATAGGGTCGTAAATCACCGCTTGCGTGAGCACACCTTTTTGTTGCAGCGCGATTGAAACGCAGTATTGCGGAAAACTATGTAGAAAATTGGTTGTGCCATCCAGCGGGTCAATAATCCAAATGTTGTCAGCACCCTGATTGCTTTCGCCACTTTCTTCGCCCAAAAAGCCATGCTCAGGATAAGCTTCTTTTAGTATGTCTATAATGGTTTGTTCGGCGGCGCGGTCTACATCGCTGACAAAATCGTTGTAAGTTTTTGATTGAATGGTGAGTGCGCCGACATCTTGTGAAGCGCGGTTAATAATAGCGCCAGCTTTGCGTGCGGCTTTGACTGCAATGGTGAGCATTGGGTGCATAACGATAATCTTTAAAGAGCTGTTAAAATGCTATTTTAGCATTATTAGGGGCATCTCTAAATTGTCACAGGCTATATTTAATCAGATTCGCGTTGTTTTATGTCAGACGAGTCACCCTGGTAACATTGGATCGGCCGCGCGCGCTATGAAAACCATGGGGCTTCAGCATTTATATCTGGTAAAACCAGATCAGTTTCCAGATGCACACGCAACGGCGCTTGCAACCGGTGCGGCGGATGTGCTTGAAAATGCAATCGTCACAGAGAATTTAAGCCAAGCGCTGACAGGCTGTGCGCTTGCCATTGGCATGAGCGCCAGAAAACGACAAATTTCGCATGAGCTTGTGACAGTGCGCGAGGCGGCTTCTCGTGCTATTCAAGTGGCGGCTTTTCAGCCGGTTGCATTGGTGTTTGGCACGGAGATGAGCGGGCTTTCTAACGCAGAGTTAGACTGCTGTCAGCTGCTTGCTATGATTCCAGCTAATCCAGCGTATTCATCACTTAACCTCGCTGCGGCTGTGCAAGTGTTGTGCTATGAAATTCGTATGGCAGTGCTTGAAGGCAAATTAGAAGAGGACGCATCAGCAGCACATGCCGCCGTAGAATATGCCACTAATGAGGCGCTCGAAGGCTTATACGCACACCTTGAAGAGACGCTCATGCATATTGGCTACCTCAACCCCAAAGCGCCTAAAAAGCTCAGTGAGCGTATACGCCGTATTTATGCGCGGGCCAGGCTTGAAAAAGAAGAAATCAATCTACTTCGAGGTATTTTAACGCTGACTGTCACGCCGAAAAAGCATGAAAAGTATTAGTACGGCGCTTTAAAAGTAGCTTGTATTTTTAAGCTTTAACTGACACCAAAAATTGACTGAAAATTAAGGTTTGTTGAGCGCCTTTAAAGTTGGCCTGTAAACTAAATCTGACTTGTAAAAATGGGCTGATTTATCAGCATAAGTCAGCCCATTTGAAAGCGCCCGAGTTTTAAGCGCAAGCGGTTTTAATTGATTTTTTAATTAAAATTTGTAAGTTAAATCTAATTGCATTAAATCAAATTTCTTTAAGTTTAATGCTAAGTCTTGCGCGGCTCCAGCAGCACCGTAGGTGTTATTTTTACGTGATGCGTGACCATAAGCAAAGTTAGTATAAGCGTTGTCTGTGAAGTTATATTGCGCTTTAAAGGTGGTGCCTTTCATATTCACGCGTGAGTCCATAAAGTCTGAGTCAACAGCATTAGGGTCAACTGACCAAACGCCGACATTTTGATACCAAATACGCATAGACCAGTCACCTTTAACCATTTTGTTTGCTTCAAAAGATTTAAAATCATTGGCTGAACCCACCATCATGCCTAGCATCCAGGCGCTGTCATCGCTACCGCTGGCGCCATTGGACGCCGCTGCCAAGCCTGAATTTTTAGCGCGATCATCCGCCTTGGTATTGATTACATAATCACCAAACAAGCGAACCCCAATACTGCTGTTGGGCATAAAGTTCATTTCAGCTGGAATCTCAATCGTGCTTAAATCATTGACCCCCGCGCCTGTTCCAGTCACTTTAGTGTTTAAGTCTGTACCTAATTGAGGTGAGAATTTGGTGTTGCTGGTGTTGTGGCTAAATGTTGTGTAAGTTAAAGCTGCTTTGGCTGATGTGGTGTCATTCAACTGATAGCGCCCACCCCCTTGAAATGCAAATAATTCAGTGGTGATACTGTCAGAAGGTGCGCCTGTTACTGCGCTGAAGTCTTTTTTGTCGCCTTGATACTCCACCTGCGCGGCGGTAAAAAATAAATCAGCAAAATTTATTTTGTAGTTTATTTTTTCAACTAATCCTTCAAAGCTTAAATCGGCATCCCACACCATGGGCGTGGTGTAAAGAGGGTTATTCATACGTCCCGCTTCAAGTGTTAGCCAATCGCTGGCTTTATAACCTAGCATTGCACGCTTAATAAACACGGGGTCTTTATTGTCTATATTTCCAGTAGTGGCTGACTGACCAAAAGTAGCGTTATCAGAGCGACCATTAGCGCCCATTGCAATGGCAAGATCAGAGTACCAGTCACCAGACTCTGTTTTAACGCCTAGTGTCATTTTGTAGCGCGCTCTTTCTCTTGTTTCTTTAACATCGGGCGAGGCCGCAGTGGCAATGCCTGTACCTGAACGATCTTCATATCGAACACGAATATCACCATATAAAGTAGCATTATCAATCACATCTGAAACTGTAAGCTTTGCGGCTTTTTTAACTTTTTTATCTGCCAGTTGAATATCAGCCTCGCGACCTTTTAACAAAGGCATCGCCTCTTCCTCAGTTAATACGCCTTTTGTAACCAAGGCTTGCACAAGGTCAAAGGTGGAGTCAGCCATTGCCTGCGTAGCAAAACCCATTAAGGCTGAGCCGGTGAGCGTTGCCGCTACTAAATGACGTAATTTAAAATTCATTCAAAAATCCCCTTATAAAATTAACTGCATCAATGTTTTTAAACGCACACAGTGTGTAATTTTTTTATGACAATTTAATGACAAATAGTTAATCAGGGGCTTGCCTGAAATCTGCTGGTTGCGTTTTTACAACAATAAAAAACGCCTGCGAGATTGCTCTGGCAGGCGTTGTATGGTGTGTATTGCTTAAATAGATTGCTAAAAAATAGGGCTTAAAAATAGGCGGTGGTTTTATTTAGCTTTCGGCGCGCATATGTGGAAACAAGATCACATCACGGATGCTTGCGCTGTCGGTTATCATCATCACTAAGCGGTCAATGCCGATGCCGCAACCGCCCGTTGGTGGCATGCCGTATTCTAACGCGCGAATAAAATCGGCATCGTAGAACATGGCTTCATGGTCACCAGCTTCTTTGGCTTTCATTTGTGCATGAAAGCGTGCGGCTTGATCTTCGGCATCATTTAACTCACTAAAGCCATTGGCAATTTCACGGCCTGTGATAAATAGCTCAAAGCGCTCGGTGATTTCTGGATTTTTATCTGAGCTGCGTGCCAAAGGCGAAACCTCAACGGGGTAGTCAATGATATAAGTGGGCTCCCACAGCTGGCTTTCGACAGTTTCTTCAAATAAAGCCAGTTGTAAAGCACCAAGACCCGCGTGATCAAAAGGCTTTACGCCATGTTTTAAAATTTCAGCACGCAGATAGTGTTCATCATTTAATTGCTCAAGAGTGTATTGTGGCGCGTATTTTTGAATGGCGCCGACAATTGTTAAGCGTTGAAATGGTTTACTTAAATCTAATTCACGACCTTGGTATTGCAATACCGCTGTGCCGCGTGCGGCAATTGCTGCAGTGCGAATGCAGCTTTCTGTAAAGTCCATTAACCACGCATAATCGGTATATGCCGCATAAAACTCCATCATGGTAAATTCAGGGTTATGACGAACGCTTAAACCTTCGTTACGAAAATTACGATTAACTTCAAACACGCGTTCAAAACCACCCACCACAAGGCGCTTTAAGTAAAGCTCGGGGGCAATACGCATAAACATTTGCATATCTAAGGCATTATGATGCGTAATAAATGGTTTGGCTGATGCCCCGCCCGGAATAGGGTGCAACATGGGCGTTTCAACTTCTAAAAACTCATTTTGCAGCATAAATTGCCGAATAGCAGAAACAACCTTGCTACGTGCTACAAAAGTGGCACGCGTTTCTTCAGAGGTAATTAAATCAACATAACGTTGACGATATTTGACCTCTTGATCTTGCAGGCCGTGAAATTTTTCTGGAAGAGGGCGTAAAGATTTTGTCAGCAAGCGAATTTCGCTCACTTTAATAGAAAGCTCGCCAGTTTTCGTTTTAAATAAATGCCCATGTGCGCCAAGAATATCGCCTAAATCCCAATGTTTAAATTGCTCGTAAAGCGCCTCGCCAATGGTGTCGCGTGCCACGTAAAGTTGAATGCGGCTGCCTGCGTTGGCGCCGCTTCCATCTTGAATAGTGGCAAAGCTCGCCTTACCCATGACGCGCTTTAACACCATGCGGCCGGCAACGACTACTGTAACTGGATCGGCCTCAAACGCCTCATTTTCAAGGTCTGCGTATTGCTTAATTAAATCAGCCGCTTTGTGTTGTGGCTTGAAATCATTAGGAAAAGCAATGCCGCCTGTTGCTTCACGAATGGCTTTGAGTTTTTCACGGCGCTCGGCAATGACGTGGTTTTCATCAATAGGGGCCAGCTCATTATGGTGCTCTGTCATGGGTAATTTTTCTGTCACAGTTAATTTTTAGGGTTGATTTTTATGCTTGATTTTTAACGGTAATTCTTTAAAAAATGCGGCTGATTTATTTTTTAGGCAGAGATTGATTTAGAGGTTGAGTTAAAGTATCAATGCCTGTCACAGTCAATTATTGCATTTTTTTATGCTCGCTTGTCATCAAGGGCTAGCAGAGCTTTAAGTATACCTTAATGTCTATTTTTCTGTTACAAACCTAAAGTGAGCGCCTTGCTTGCTTAGCATCAATCATGCGATAGTGAAGCTACGGTTGGTAATTTTGCTGCATTGACTGCAAAAATTCAATGAGGATTAAATGAAGATGGCAATAAAAACTGTTTTGCGGATGGGAGATTCAAACTTGCTCTTGAAAGCGCAAGCCGTGAATAAATTTGATACTCCTGAGTTACATGCATTGATTCAAGATTTAGAAGATACCATGCAAGCTATGAATGGCGCAGGCATTGCCGCTCCGCAAATTGGCGTGAGCTTGCGTGTGGTTATTTTTGGGCAAAAGCCTGAAAGTGAAATCAAAAAACCGCGTTATCCAGAGGCTGACAGCGTGCCTTATACTATTTTAATTAACCCTGTCATTACTCCTGTGAGCGAATCTATTAAAGATGGCTTAGAGGGCTGCTTGTCTGTGCCTGGTTTGCGGGGCGTGGTGCCGCGTTATTTAAGTGTGCGGTATACGGGGTTTAACCAATATGGCGAGCCGATTGATAGACAAGTGAGCGGATTTCATGCGCGCGTGGTGCAGCATGAGTGCGATCACTTAGACGGTGTGTTGTACCCAATGCGTATCAGAAATTTAAAAGATTTTGGTTTTTCTGATGTTTTTTTAAATCAAGATATTCAAGATGAATAATTTGTTGCTATAATTCTCACCTCGTTGCGCAAGTGACGTATCACAAGGGAAGAGTGGCAGAGCGGTTTAATGCTACAGTCTTGAAAACTGTCGTGGGTTCACGCCCACCGTGAGTTCGAATCTCACCTCTTCCGCCAAATTTATTTAAAAATCAATAGCTTGATTTTTATAACACAAGTCAAACTGCACCCAAAAGCTCAACACTAGAACTAAAAATAATATCCATATATTTTTAAGAAATGTGTTTTTAGTGAATACATCCTAATGTTTGAGTATGAGTCTTTGAGTTTTCAGGATAGTCTTTTTTAAGGTTGTGCTAGATTACTTCTTCATTTTTGGTATTAGAGGCTGGTTGCTTGCAATCTGATCTTTAATTTCTTTTACAGCGGCCTCTAACGCAAGAAAACGTTCTGGATATGTTGGATGCGATGATTTCATCGTTATTGAAGAAGAGTTACTTGTTGCCATTCTGCGCCAAAAATTTGGTGCATCATCAATTTTATAACCAGCCCGTGCCATAAAATACAAGCCGACATAATCAGCTTCTTGCTCAAACTCAACACTATATATTCCACCACCAATATTAGAACTCATTTTAGTAAATTCACCATTTGTGTTTACTCCACCTGCGGCGGCAGCCATATCAAGCACAAAACCTAATATGCCACCAAGTGCAGCATTTTTCTTTTTTGCGTCCATATGCTTCATTGAATTATGTGCAAGCTCATGACTTAATACCAAAGCCATCTCCTCATCAGTTTTGAAGAAATCAACCATACCTTTAAAAAAAACAATGTTGCTACCATCTGCATAAGCGTTTTTTACATCATCAGGTGAAAGCATGACATTAAAATCACAGGCCTGACTTGGCTTGATTGAGATTTTTTTCTCATCAGCCCCACGTCTTATAGTGAATTCAATAGGCTGCCCTGTTTTACCTAAATATTTAAGGTTATCAGTGAATTTTTTGATAGCATCTTTACCATAAGGTGTAAGTGTGTTGTTGACAGATTGAATTACATCACCTTCTTTAATGCCGGCTGATTCAGCTTGGCTTCCATGCCCTACATGAGCAACATGGATTTGACCCGTTAAATTATATTTAGACTCAGCGGCTCTTTTCCAGTCATCTTTAAAGCTCTCATTATTCCATGCGCTAAAACCAAAATATGGTTTTACTTTTTCACCGCATAGCTCAGCGCCACTCAGCATGACTGTAGATGCAACCGCCTGCAATCTTCTATTAGATGAAACGAAGTCTTCAACAACCATTTCACGTTGTATCTGAGCCTCGTTAAGGGCGTTTTCACCGCTCACTTCAGGGGTACGTGATTGCGGTGTAGCGCATCCAGTTAAAGTCAGGATGCCAAGCATTGCGCACAAATATATTGATTTTTTCATGATATTTGGATGTTTATAAATTTTCAAATGAGCATCTTAACATTAAAGTATTATCAAATGCGCCAGGTCAGGATTTTCGTGACCGGCAGGCTATCAGAGTAAGGCTACAGTTTGATTGTAAATGTATTGCATATTGACAAAGTAAGCAGATATTTAATGACCTGTTTTTAGATGTCGTCTAATGCTACTCCATAGAATAGCTCAATGTATTCAAAACTTATCCTTTTGGTATGAGCTCTAGTTTTAAAACACACTTGATATAAGCCCTTAGTTTTGATCATCTCAAAGAAACTTATCATCGGGGACTAGCTTGGTGACTGAAAGGGGTAATGTCAGCAAAAAACTGACCATGTCACTTAAGTAATTTGATTTCCGTGATATTGCAGTATATGTAAATTAAGCCTTGACACGAATTGTTTATTCAAGTAAAAACTTAATTCAGGCGTTTGGATGTTGAATAGAATGATGTTGTTAAAACTGATTGTTATTTAAAAGCCCAATCATTTAGGGTGCCTCCCTTTTTTAAAAAGTATGGAATAAGATATGGCTACAGGTTTAGTTAAATGGTTTAATGATTCAAAAGGTTTTGGTTTCATTACTCCTGATGCAGGCGGCGACGATTTATTCGCGCATTTCTCAGCAATTGTTGACAGCGGCTACAAAAGCTTGAAAGAAAATGATCGCGTGAGTTTTGATATTACAGAAGGCCCAAAAGGCAAACAAGCTTCTAACATTCAAAAGGTTTAAGTCATTAAATCATTAAAAAATGACCCTTAATTGGGTCATTTTTTTTGCTCAGAAATAACAATGCTTGGTTGCAAAAAGCGCTTCAGCACTTGTTAATCAATTTACCTATCAATTTATTTATGAGTTTGTTTATGTGTTTGATAGAGTCGGTTAGCTTAATAGAATGGGTCGGCTATATCTCGGCGTTGCTCACAACATTTTCTTTTATTCCGCAAGTATTGCACTCTTGGAAGACGCGTGATTTATCGGGAGTTTCTTTGGTGATGTATAGCGTGTTTAGCTTAGGGGTGTTGGGCTGGCTGGTCTACGGTATGCTGATTGCCAGCTATCCTATTATCATTGCTAACAGTGTTACGCTGGTGCTCGCTTGTATTATTCTGGGTTTAAAAATTAGCGCCCGAAAATGACATTTTTGGATAAGCCCTCTGGCAAGACATAGATTGCGGGGAGATTTCTAAAGTAGCCATCAACATCCATACCAAAGCCAAACAGATATTCATTGGGTGCTTGCAGACCGACAAAATCAGCTTTGATTGGCTTGGTGTGAGGCAATTTTTTTTCAATCAGCACTGCCGAAAAAACCTGGAGTGCGCCTAAAGACAAGCACTTTTCTTTCATGGCTAAAAGCGTCATGCCCTCATCTAAAATATCATCAAGCAATAACACCGTGCGCCCATTTAAATCGAGATTTGGCATTGAGTGCCACGTGAGTGTGTTGTGTGCGATATTGTTTTGGTAGCGACTGGCGTGCGCATAGTCAACCTCAAGTAAAAATTTAAGCTGGGTGAGTAATTGCCCCGCAAATACCAAGCCGCCAGTCATGGTGCAAATAATAATGGGAGTGGTATTTTCTAGCGATTGTGTAATATCAGTGGCAATCTTGCAGATTGCCTTTTTTATTGCCTCGGCGGAGTAAATTAACGTTGCCTCTGTGAGCAAGTCTTGTGGGGCTAGGTGTTGTGGCTTTTGCTGATTCATTTGTTGCTTGATTGTTGTGGATTATATTCTTTAACCCATGAGGCTAACTCATTTTTTATTGACGATTCGTTGGCGTTTTGAGCGCTATTAATCCATTGCAGCATCTCATTAACCCAATCTAAATCAACCGGGCGTGCCTGGGCAATACGCAGCTTTTCATGGGGTGTTGGCACGGTATGTTCGTCATCGGCAAGCAGCTCTTCATATAGCTTTTCTCCTGGGCGTAGGCCTATGTATTGAATTTTTATATCATCTGGCTGCAGGCCTGAAAGGCTAATCATATCTTGTGCTAAATGTGCAATTTTTACGGGTTCTCCCATGTCGAGTACTAAAATTTCCCCACCTTTTCCCATGAGTCCGGCTTGTAACACCAGCTGGGCGGCTTCTGGAATCGACATAAAATAGCGCGTGATTTCCGGGTGAGTAATGGTGATTGGACCGCCTTTGGTAATTTGTTCGCGAAATTTTGGAATCACACTACCACTGCTGCCAAGCACGTTACCAAAGCGCACAATAACAAACTGCGTGATAATTTGATTGTTAGCAGATTTTTCTTGTAGCCCTTGGCAAACCATTTCGGCAAGGCGCTTACTCGCCCCCATAACATTGGTGGGGTTGACAGCTTTATCTGTAGAAATAAGTAAAAATTTTTCTACGCCAGCATTTTTACAGGCTTGGGCTAGCGTGTATGTGCCGATGACATTATTTGACAGCGCCTCCCAAACATTGTTGTTTTCCATCATGGGGACGTGTTTGTAGGCCGCCGCGTGAAACACCACAGCAGGTTTATATTGGTTTAATAATTGTTTAACGCGCTGATGATTTTTAACATCGCCCGTCATGAAAACAAGCTCAGTTTGAACGCTTAAGGCACCAAGCTCTTGCTGTAGCTGATAAAGAGCAAACTCTGAAATATCAAAGCACACCAAAACGCAGGGCTTAAACTTTAAAACTTGACGACATAACTCAGAGCCAATAGAGCCGCCAGCGCCGCTTACCATGACTGCGCGACCTAATATAAGGTGTTGTAACCCTGTGTTGTCGAGCTTGACTGCATCGCGCCCCAATAGATCTTCAACATCGACCTTGCGGATTTGAGAGATGCTTACTTTGCCGCTCATTAAGTCATCAATCGTTGGCACGGTCAGCGTTTCTAAGTGTAAGCTTTTTGCGAGCTCCACTGCATCACGCCGTTTTTGATGATGTACCGAGGGCATGGCGATAATGACGTGCTGAACGCCTAGGCGCTGGTGTATTGTGGCGAGTTCAGCAATACTCCCTAATACTTTAACGCCAAATACTTCACGGCCTTTTATGCTTTTATCGTCATCAAGCAAGCCTACAATACGCCACTCTTTGCTGCGTGATAAATCTTTTACTAAGGCAATAGCGGCTTCTCCTGCGCCTAAAATCAGCGTGGGCTCGCCTTCTGCTTGCTTTGTTTCGTAAAGATTACCTTCTTTAAAGGCGCGATACGCAAAGCGGCTGCCACCCATCATGAGCGTTAATAAAAGAGGCGCTAAAATCAGTATTGACCGTGGTATCAGCGCTGATGTTTTGAGCATAAAAAGCAATGCCGCATAGAGTGTTGCGCCAGCGCTTACGGCAAATAAAATGCGTTTTAAATCTGGCACGCTCGCAAAACGCCACATACCACGATACAAACCGCACCTGATAAAAACGATGCCTTGTAGAGGCACAATCAAAATTAGAGCCTGCCACATATGCCGAATATGGTCAGCTGGAATTAAGAAATTAAAGCGCAAAAAGTACGCTAAAAACCAAGCCAGCGCCACGGCTGTAATGTCATGCAAAAAAGCTAAAAATATCGGACGTTTTATAATGAGCATGGCAATTGAGTGTAGGTGGTGGGCTTTTATTAAAGGGGTGATACGGTCTTAAATTCTGATGGTTTATATTTTGAAAGTACGATTTATTTTAAGTTTACTGCATCGCTTCGTGTGTTTAAATTTTACAGTTTATTTATTGTGAGCACGCATTATTCTGCCTTTTTCACGCTCCCAGTCACGGGCTTTTTCGGTATCACGTTTATCGTATTGCTTTTTGCCTTTAGCGAGCCCAATTTGTATTTTGATGCGACCTTTTGAAAAGTGCATATTCAAAGGTACGATGGTGTAGCCTGCCTGCTCTACTTTGCTGATTAGCTTAGCAATTTCTGCATGATGCAGTAATAATTTACGTGTTCTTATGGCATCTGGGCGAATATGTGTAGAAGCCGCGCCCAAGGGCGTGATGTGACAGCCAATGAGATAAATCTCTCCGCGCTGAATAATGACATAAGCCTCTTTAAGATTGGTGCGGTTATCTCGAATGGCTTTAACCTCCCAGCCTTCAAGCACAATACCCGCTTCGTACTTATCTTCAATAAAGTAGTCGAAAAAGGCTTTTTTATTTTGTGTAATGCTCATAAAACTCATTATTTCTTGGCGAATGACTTAAAATAGCATTTTACTCTAATTACGATACTTAAAATTTAGAGTGCTTATTTTAGATTATTTGGTTTAATGCAAGGTTAAGAGTATGGCGCAAGTTCAAAAAACAGTATTGATTGCACACGCTGCCTCTCGTATGTTTGCGCTGGTGGATGATGTGCGTCAGTATCCTGAATTTTTACCTTGGTGCGGTGGGGTTGATGTGCTGTTGCAAAACGAGCACACCACCTGCGCTACTTTGCATATTGACTATCATGGAATTCGCCAAAATTTTACGACTGAAAATCATAAACAATTTCCAAATTTGATGGAAATTAGGCTTAAAGAAGGACCTTTTAAGCATCTTGAAGGAGTGTGGCGCTTTATCGAGTTAAGTGATCATGCCTGTAAAGTTGAGTTTATGCTGAAGTATGAGTTTTCAAATGCGTTGTTAGAAAAAATAATTGCACCTGTGTTTAGCCATATTGCCAATACTTTTGTCGATGGTTTTGTTGCACGTGCTGATGTGGTGTACAAGTGATTTTTTTGAGTGAATGGTTAATTAAAGCATCATGGAAAATAAAATAACTGCCAATGAGATGATTGTGGAGGTGGCCTATGCGCTACCTAAAGAGCAATTGATAATGCCGATTAAAGTGGCGACTGGCACCACGGCCGAGCAAGCGATTGAGCGCTCTGGTATATTGAATAAATACCCTGAAATTGATTTGTCTATCAATAAAATTGGCATTTTTGGCAAGCTTGCTCAGTTAAATACGCCTTTGCGTCATTTAGATCGCATTGAAATTTATCGCCCACTGATTGCCGACCCCAAAGAAGTGCGTAAGCAGCGCGCGGCAGATGGAAAAGTAATGAAAAAAGGCGGGGGAGATGCCTTAACTGAAGCTCCCGTTGACTGAAAATCCGCTCAGCTCGTGCTTCTGTGAAGGTAATCGTGCGCCTGTGAAGGTAAGAAATTATTTGAGCTTTTGTATTGCGCGCTACTGTGTCAGGCTTTTTTTGATTAAGCGTCTTGTGACGCAATTCGTGTCAATTAGCTTGGTTGCGAGATCTGTGCGGCGACACTGCTTTTGGACGTGCGTTGACATGGATTTTAAGAACTCGCGCCTTTTGCCTCAAATCTGTATAATTTCGTTTTGGGTACGAGGATTTTAGTATGCGTTTACTGCAACAAGCTCTTACGTTTGATGACGTTTTATTAGTGCCAGCTTATTCTAATGTGCTGCCACGCGAGGTGTCACTCGCAAGCAAGCTGACACGCAACATTCAATTAAACATTCCACTTTTATCTGCCGCGATGGACACCGTCACCGAAGCGCCATTGGCGATTGCTTTGGCTCAAGAAGGTGGTTTGGGCTTTATTCATAAAAACATGACCGCAATGAAGCAGGCCGCACACGTTGCCCGGGTGAAGCGTTTTGAGTCAGGCGTGGTGAATGACCCCATTACTATTCAAAGCCACATGACTGTGCGCGATGTGCTTGAGCTTACGCGGTTGCACAAAATATCAGGTATTCCTGTGGTTGATCACGGCAAAATTGTTGGCATTGTCACTAATCGTGATTTGCGTTTTGAAACCAATTTAGACCAGCCTATCAAAAACATCATGACATCAAGAAATAAATTGGTGACCGTGTTTGAAGGTGCGGCAAAAGATGAAATCATGCACCTTTTGCATCAGCATCGCCTAGAGCGCTTATTGGTTATTGATGCGCAAGATACGCTCAAAGGTTTAATTACTGTTAAAGATATTCAAAAATCAAGTGATCATCCGCTTGCCTGTAAAGATGCGCATGGCAGATTGCGTGTTGGTGCGGCTGTTGGCGTGGGCGAGGGCACTGAAGAGCGTGTTGCGGCCTTATCTGAAGCGGGCGTTGATGTCATTGTGGTAGATACAGCGCATGGCCACTCTCAAGGTGTTTTAGATCGCGTTACTTGGGTTAAAAAGAATTTTCCGCATATTGAGGTGATTGGTGGCAACATTGCCACTGCAAGCGCGGCACTTGCTTTGGTTGATGCTGGCGCTGACGCTGTTAAAGTGGGCATTGGTCCAGGGTCAATTTGCACTACACGTATAGTGGCGGGTGTGGGTGTGCCGCAAATTAGTGCAATTGCTAATGTTGCCAAAGCGCTTGAAAAATCAGGTGTGCCATTTATTGCAGATGGTGGCATACGTTTTTCTGGTGATATTTCAAAAGCGATTGCCGCGGGCGCTCACAGCGTTATGCTGGGCGGAATGTTTGCCGGCACAGAAGAAGCGCCCGGTGAAGTTGAGTTATTTCAAGGGCGTTCGTATAAATCATATCGTGGCATGGGCTCTATTGGTGCGATGCAAAAAGGCTCTAGCGATCGTTATTTTCAAGACACGAATAGCGGCGCAGAAAAGCTTGTGCCAGAGGGCATTGAAGGTCGTGTCCCCTACAAAGGTAGTGCGCTTGCGGTGATTCATCAGCTCATGGGTGGCTTGCGTGCCTCTATGGGGTATGTGGGTTGTGCCTCGATTGATGAAATGCGCAACAAAGCCGAGTTTGTGCAAATTACTTCTGCGGGGATGCGTGAATCTCATGTGCATGATGTGCAAATTACCAAAGAAGCGCCAAATTATCGCGTTGATTAGCGCGTAATTTTGTAAAAGCCCGTGACTTAAAGTCAATGCTCGACAAGCCTTTTTATGCGCTTGCCGAGCCTATTTTTTAATCAACATCTCAATGAACATGACCCATTCGAAAATTCTTATCCTTGATTTTGGTTCGCAAGTCACTCAACTCATCGCCCGCCGTGTGCGTGAGGCTCACGTTTATTGCGAAATTCACCCCTGCGACGTTTCAAACGAGTTTGTAAAAAACTTTGCGGCTGATGGCATTATTCTTTCAGGCAGCCATGCCAGCGCCTATGAAGAAGAATCTGACCGCGCTCCAGAGGTTGTATTTGAGCTTGGTGTGCCGGTTTTGGGTATTTGTTACGGTATGCAAGCCATGGCACAGCAGCTTGGCGGCAAGGTTGAGGCGGGGCACAAGCGTGAGTTTGGTTATGCGCAAGTACGCGCACGTGGTCATTCGGCTTTATTCAACGGTATTCAAGATGCAACAAATGCAGAAGGTCATGGCTTAATAGAGGTATGGATGAGTCACGGCGATAAAGTCACCGAATTGCCTGTTGGCTTTAAAGTGATTGCCAGTAATGACACTACGCCCATTGCTGCTATGGCGGACGAATCGCGCAAATTTTACGCAGTACAGTTTCACCCAGAAGTCACCCACACTAAGCAAGGTCAAGCCATGCTTGAGCGCTTTGTGCTAGATATTTGCGGTGCGAAGCCAGATTGGATTATGGGCGACTATATCACTGAAGCCGTTGCTAAAATTAAAGCGCAAGTGGGCGATGAAGAAGTCATTTTAGGGTTATCTGGCGGGGTTGATTCTAGCGTTGCGGCGGCACTTATTCACCGCGCCATTGGCAACAAGCTCACTTGTGTGTTTGTTGATCATGGTTTGCTGCGCCTTAACGAAGGTGACTTGGTGATGCATATGTTTGCTGGTCGCCTCAATGTGAAGGTTATTCGTGTTGATGCAACAGAGCAGTTTATGGGGCATTTGGCGGGCATTAGCGACCCAGAAGCCAAGCGTAAAATCATTGGGCGTGAATTTGTAGAAGTATTTAAAAGTGAAGCCGCCAAACTTAAAGCAGGCGAGGGCGGTTGCAAAGGCGCAAGCTTTTTAGCACAAGGCACAATTTATCCTGATGTGATTGAGTCTGGCGGTGCCAAATCTAAAAAAGCGGTCACGATTAAAAGTCATCATAACGTAGGCGGCTTGCCAGCGGAGCTTGGTTTAAAGCTCTTAGAGCCACTGCGCGATTTATTTAAAGATGAAGTGCGCGAGCTTGGTGTGGCGCTTGGTTTGCCCTCAGACATGGTGTATCGCCACCCTTTTCCTGGGCCAGGTTTGGGGGTGCGCATTTTAGGTGAAGTTAAAAAAGACTATGCTGATTTATTGCGCCAGGCTGATGCGATTTTTATTGAAGAGTTACGTAAAACGCAAGATGAAGCGAGCGGAAAAACTTGGTATGAGCTTACAAGCCAAGCGTTTGCTGTGTTTTTGCCCGTAAAATCAGTGGGCGTGATGGGTGATGGGCGCACTTATGATTATGTTGTGGCTTTGCGCGCGGTTGTCACCAGTGACTTTATGACTGCACACTGGGCAGAGTTGCCTTACGCGCTTTTGGGGCGCGTTTCTAACCGCATTATCAATGAAGTCAGAGGAATCAACCGCGTTGTTTATGATGTTTCTGGTAAGCCACCCGCTACTATTGAGTGGGAGTAGAAAATTATTTTTAACCTATTGTTTAATATAGGTTTACATCTTACACAAAACTTTCACACAGAAAAATAATCATTGTTTTTCTTAAGCTTTTCTCTTACAGTAACACATAAACTTACACACTTTTGTTACTACTCAAAATCATAGCTACACAAATCTTATGTCGCTGAAAAAGCAAATATTTAAGGATGGAGAAATTCCAATTTTCGAAGATGCTGTTATCTATAAGCGTGGAGAGTATTGGCAATTTAGAATGTGGCTGACTAAAGAAAACAGATATGCGAGAAGAAGCTTAAGAACAAGAAGTGAAACAACAGCGATTGAAAAAGGTAAAGAATGTTACTTTGAAATATACGGTAATACATTACAAGGTAAGACATACTTTAGTCTTACAACAAAGCAAGGTGTAGAGAAATATTTAGAACAAAGAAAGAAAGATTTAGACGCAGGATTAATAGTAAAAGGTAGATTAGGTACAATTAAAACACACTTAGAACATTGGCTTAACTACATTAAGAAAGATACAAAACTAAAGGAATTAGAGAGAACTGATTGTGAGAACTATTTTCACGAAAGGACAAAGACTAAGAAACAAATATCCATCAGCCAATCAACCGTTGAGAATGAACAAAGTACAATTAATGCGATGATGATGTGGCTTTACAAAAACAAGGAAACATATATAGATGGATTTGATTTTAAGAGATTGCCTCTAAAGACAGAAAACAATTTGATCTTAAGTGTGAGACTTTTAGTAAAGAAGAAATAGGGAGAATACAAGATGTTCTTCATAACTACATAGATGAAGAAAGAGCTAATTTAGATGATGAAAAAAGTCTAATCAAAACTGTATGTGCTTATTATTTCTTAGTAGCAATTATTTAGCGGGTTGAGAACAGGCGAACAAAAAGGTTTAAGATGGGCTGATATAGGATTTTTAGAGCACAAGGCTGGGAAAGAAGATATTAGCTTAGTAAAGATTGTGGTAGGTAATCCCCCCATAAAAAGATTGCACTTATAAGTAGAATTTTCTTATGATGATTTAAGGAGATTTTACATGAAGATATCAAGATTTACCGACAGCCAGATTATGCAGATTTTGAAGCAAGGCGAATCTGGTATAGCAG
>JAVKLV010000031.1:0-31538 GCA_031538905.1 Methylotenera sp.
ACGCCAATCAAATCTGCTGCACATCTAGCCGTTGTGCCAGCAACAAAATGTTCAATTAACCTCGACTGCTTAGCTGAATTTAATCTGCTCTTTCTCATGACGTCCTTATAACATTTTATGTGTTATCTAGGACAGCCCCATTAAATTTTATAAAAACCAGATCAAACTTTGATTAAATTCTTCAAAAAGCCCGATGATATACTTAGCTTTTTGGTAAAGAGTGAAATTATTGCTTAATTACCCTTTTTCAGCAAGGGCTTGTCTTTTGTAGGCGCTCATAGACTACCTTGCCTATTCGTTAAATTGCTTGTTCGTTAAAAAGTGGTCAATTCAAGCTCACTTTACAGCCCGTCGCCACAGATTGCAAAACCGCTCCAATAACTTTGCAGTTAGCTTTCGCATCAGCAAAAGTTAAGTGTGGTATTTTGTTGTTTAATACGCAGTCACTAAAGTGCTCTATTTCTAAAGTGAAATGGTTGCTTGGGGCAAAGCGCTCCTCGCCACATTGACCATCTTCAAGCGCCCATGAAATAACGGGCACATCATTTTCAAACACCCACGCTGCATGGCATTTTACCCAGCCCTTGCTGCCAATAATTTCATATTCTGATTTTCGACTACGCTCAAAGCTCACATCAAAATGCCCCAAGCGTCCACGCCCCTCTTCATCGTGACCAAAATCCAACACCCCACTCGTCACAATATCTGCGCCCGCTTCATTCAAATAAGCATTTGCAATCACATTTTTTACCTCAAGCCCAAAACACCAGCGCAATGAATGTATGGCATAAGGCCCAATATCCCACATCGCTCCACCACCTTGCGCTACAGCATTAGCAATGCGATACATTCGCGCGGGGCGCATTAAAAATGAAAAAGAAGCCCGACAAGAAAGCACATCGCCAATGAAGCCGGAGCTGACAATTTCCCTCACGCGCGCGTGTTGCGGATGAAAGCGATACATAAAACCTTCCATCACTTTTACATTATTTTTAGCCGCAGCAGTTTCAATCGCATCAATATCTGCAATCGTTAATGCCATGGGTTTTTCTATGAGCACATGCTTACCTGCGTTAATTGCCTTAAGCGCCCATGTTGTATGTTCATGGTTAGCCATCGGGCAATAAATTGCCTCTATATTTTTGTCAGAAATCAGGGACTCCATATCATCATAACAACGGACATCTTGATGCAATGGCGCATACTTTTCTAAGGTGGCTTTTGCAGCCCCAGAACGGCGACTGGCAATCGCGACTAACCCAGCATTTGAAGCCTCAATAATCGCAGGCAATAAGCGCTCATTAACGCGCGCCGCGCCTAAAATGCCCCAGTTTAGTTTTTTTGTCATGAATTAACCTTTAGATTTTAAATGGACTACTAACTTCAAGCCTCATCATGCAGCGCAAAGTTTAAATAGATTTTGGCGCCGCCCGAAATCACTTGCCAATTTTACCTTGTGTTTTCCACTTAATACTGCAGCCGATGCTGGCAATCTGCTCTTTCGGACCTTGTCCAGTTTCTGCAATCAACTTCATCGCTTTAAACAAATCCCTGGTGCTGATTGGTGCAGTTTCTTTGCGGCTTTCATCAAAACGACCGCGATATTGTAGTTTGAAATGTTTGTTAAACCCAAAAAAATCAGGCGTACACAAAGCACCGTAAGCCTGAGCCACCGCTTGTGTTTGGTCTAATAAATAAGGAAAAGGGAAAATCAAATCTTTTGCGATTCTTTGCATATTTTCAAAGCTGTCTTCAGGGTAATCGGTGGCATCATTACTCATCATCGCCACTGTATTTACACCCAAATTTTGCAGTGCGCGGCAATCATGCACGAGTCTAGGTAAAATTGCTTTAACATAAGGGCAATGATTGCAAATAAACATCACCAATAAGCCGCTCTCACCCATGAGCTCATCGCGCATCATGAGTTTGCCATCAATGTTCATCAGCTTAAAGTCTGCGGCCTGCCAGCCAAAATCACACACCGGCGAGTGGATGCTTGCCATGTTGAGTTCTCCTAAAAATACACGCTATAAAATACAGGCCTTTTGAAGTGGCTTCATTTTTAAGATTGCTGGTTTATCTTAAGAATTCGTAGTTCATTTTAGCATTTTATGCTTTTTTTATTTAAACTGTCGTCATGAGTAATTTACGTTTTTATAGCCCTCACAAGCTTCATATTGATGCCATCGTTGCGCTTTCTAATAGCGTTGTCATTCACGTCACAAAAGTGATGCGGTTAAACGTAAACGATAAACTGGTGCTCTTTGATGGTAGCGGCTTTGATTTTGAGTGTGTGCTAACTTCAGTGCAAAAAAATGCGGCTCAAGCACGGGTATTGACTACGCTACCAGTCAATACCGAATCGCCCCTCAAAATTACACTATTACAAGGCATTTCAAGTGGCGATCGCATGGATTATTCCATACAAAAAGCTGTCGAACTTGGCGTCAGTAACATTCAACCAATTACCACACAACGCAGCCTGATTAAGCTTTCTGAAGAACGCGCCGAAAAACGCTTAATACATTGGCAAAATGTCGCCATTTCGGCTTGCGAGCAATGCGGTCGAGCGATTATTCCGCAGATACTCGCCCCCCAAACGCTTGCCAACTGGCTCGCCAACAACAAGCAGGCGGGCATGAGCCGCATTTTACTCAATCCGATTGGCGCAAAGCGCCTGGCCGAATGCCCAAAACCCAGTAACGAAATTCAATTACTCATCGGCGCTGAAGGCGGTCTATCTCAACCAGAAATAGATTTAGCCACTTCACAAGGATTTCAATCGGTGATGTTAGGTCCAAGAATTTTACGTACAGAAACCGCCGGACCAACCGCCATTGCCACATTGCAAGCATTTTGGGGAGACTTTTAAAACAAAAAGCCAAATTAAATTACCAATACACATTAAAATTATTTGTATTTTTTACATAAAAGATTTATATTATTGTTAATTTTACAAAAAATATACATGATGTCTATCGGACAAGCTATTCGTTATCGGCGCAAGGCGCTCAATATCACGCTACAAGCACTGGCAAGCCAAGTAGGGGCTGATGCAGGTAATTTATCGCGTATTGAGCGCGGCGAATTGGGCATTAATGACGCCATGCTTCGCAAAATTGCTCAAGCGCTTGACTCTACCCCCGCTTATTTGTACGCGCAAAGCGATATCTCAACAGCGCCCTTGCCTTTAAAAAAATCTCACGCCAATACTTGGGCAATGGCAGCTTCAAATCAAGCAGGGGCGACGAGCATTAACGACTTTGTGCAGTGGTTTAGATCTGCTGCGCCTTATATACACGCTTTTGGCGAAAAAACTTTTGTCATTGCTTTTGGCGGTGAAGTGGTCGACGAAAAACAATTTATAGCGCTTTCACATGACTTAAACTTACTTGCGAGCTTAGAAGTGCGGCTGGTGCTGGTGCATGGTGCGCGCCCTCAAATTGAAAAAAGGTTAAAGCGGGATAAGCTGTCACCTAAATTTGTCAATGGATTACGGGTTACCGATGATGCGTCCATGGAGGTAGTAAAAGAGGCCAATGGTGCGATTCGGGTTGAAATTGAGGCCTTGCTCTCAATGGGTTTGGTTAACTCTCCGATGGCTGGTTCAGATATACGGGTAGCCAGTGGCAACTTTGTCACCGCCAAACCCATTGGCGTACTTGACGGGGTTGATTTACAGCACACTGGCGAAGTGCGTCGCATAGACGCAATAGGAATCAAAAAACGTCTTGATGACAATGAGTTAATACTGCTCTCGCCATTGGGCTACTCTCCCACAGGAGAGGCTTTTAATTTAAGTTTAGAAGATGTGGCTGTCAGTGCCGCCATTGCCTTAGATGCTGACAAACTCATCTTTTTAATGGATTCTGAAGGTGTGCATAATCTACGTGGCGAATTGCTACGTGAAATGACCGCCATGAAAGCCCAAAATTTATTGAGAAATGTTAAAGAAAAAGAACACGCGATCAATATCTCAGAAGATATCAATTACTATCTGCCGGCTGCTGTGCGTGCGTGCGAGCATGGTGTTGCTAGAGCACATTTAATCTCACGCCATATCGATGGCGCCATTATTCAAGAGCTCTTCACACAAAATGGCATTGGCACCATGGTGACAGAATTAAATATAGAAAGTATGCGTCAGGCCAACATTGACGATGTGGGCGGTATTTTAAAGCTGATTGAGCCACTTGAGGCTCAAGGCTTTTTAGTCAGACGTGGTCGCGAGCATCTTGAAATGGAAATCGAACATTTTTATGTGATGGAGCATGATAACCGCATTATAGGCTGCGCTGCTTTATATCCTTTTAAGACAGAATGTACTGCAGAGTTTGCCTGCTTGGCGATAGACCCCGCTTATAGGGGCAATGGGCGTGGCGACAAATTATTTTACTACTGTGCCAATCAAGCAAAAGAATTAGGCTTAAAAAGTCTGTTCTGCTTAACCACCCGCACTGAACATTGGTTTTTAGAGCGCGGTTTTCATGAGCAAAGTGTTGAAAGCCTACCAACAGAAAAACAAAAGCTTTACAATTTTCAACGCAAGTCTAAAGTTTTTAGCAAGCTCTTGTAAGTAAACTCTTGTCATTAAACTTAAGTACAATCATCATTGTTTAATTCAGCATATGTGAGCGCAAAAAATCTATGTTAAATCAAAATTCCACTGCAAAAAAAGCGCAAACGCTTGCCCAAGCACTGCCTTATATTAAACGCTTTTTTGACAAAACTATTGTAATTAAATATGGCGGCAATGCCATGACAGATGAGCATCTTAAAGAATGTTTTGCACAAGACGTAGTGCTATTAAAGCTCGTGGGCATGAACCCTGTTGTGGTTCATGGCGGCGGGCCACAAATTAACGAAATGTTAGACAAGCTTGGCAAAAAAGGTGAGTTTATTCAAGGTATGCGTGTCACCGATGCCGAAACCATGGATGTTGTTGAAATGGTGCTTGGCGGGCAGGTAAATAAAGAAATCGTCAATCTCATCAATCGTCACGGCGGAAAAGCCGTCGGCTTAACCGGGCAAGATGGCAACTTCATTCATGCGCATAAATTACTCATGGAAGATATGAATGACCCCAGCAAAACCATTGATGTGGGTCAGGTGGGGGAGATTAGCGCGATTGACCCCAGCATTATTAACTTTTTAGATTCAGGTGATTTTATTCCTGTTGTTGCCCCCATTGGGGTAGATAAAGAAGGTAAAACATATAACATTAACGCCGATGTGGTGGCGGGCAAGTTAGCTGAAATTCTAAAAGCTGAAAAATTGATTTTACTCACCAATACGCCGGGCGTTTTAGATAAACATGGCGAGCTACTCACGGGCCTAACTCCCAAACAAATTGATGACTTAGTTGCCGACGGCACCTTATCTGGCGGGATGCTGCCAAAAATCAGCTCGGCATTAGATGCAGCCAGAAGCGGCGTTCAAGCCGTGCACATTATTGATGGTCGTGTAGAACACGCGCTTTTACTAGAAGTACTCACCGATGAAGGCGTGGGCACGCTCATCAAGGCCAAATAAATTGGCACAAAGCCGCACACCCATTTGGATTTTTGACCTAGACGACACATTGCATCATGCTTCAGCGCATATTTTTCCAGCAATGAACCGCAGCATGAATCAATACATCATGCATCATCTTAAGCTAGATGAAGTCAGCGCTCATGCACTGCGCGAGCATTATTGGCGCATTTATGGGGCAACGCTCAAAGGCTTAGTGCGACATCACGGCATTAAGGCGCACCATTTTCTTGAAGAAACGCACAAGCTGCATCAGCTCTCTGACATGGTCGTTCAAGTAAAACGCTTGCGGAGTATGTTAAAAAACCTTTCAGGGCGAAAGTTAGTCTTCACAAACGCACCTAAACATTATGCCCTGCGCGTACTGAACATTTTAGGAATCCGCGATTGTTTTGAACTGATTTTCAGCGTTGAATCAAGCAAATTTCACGCAAAGCCCTCCACACTTGGTTTTCAATTGTTGCTTAAAAAAATCAAAGCCAAAGCGAGCGATTGCATCATGCTAGAAGACAGCCTGCCAGCACTCATGACCGCCAAAAGACTTGGTATGAAAACCATTTGGATTACAAAAAAGTTGCAAAAACCAAATTTTGTCGATTATCGCTTAAACCAAGCGTTAGCACTCACTCACACTCAGCTATAATACTGACTTCTTAATCTAAATTTTTTAGGATAATTAACATGGCCGGTGAACGCAAACAACAGATTTTAGAAATGCTCGCGCAAATGCTTGAAATGCCAAAACGTGAAAAAATCACCACGGCATCACTAGCGGCAAAATTAGAAGTGAGCGAAGCTGCTTTATATCGGCACTTTGCCAATAAAGCGCAAATGTTTGAAGGCCTGATTGTTTTTATTGAAGAAACTATTTTTGGTCTTATTAACAAAATCAGCTCAGAAGAAACGGATGGATTAAGACAAATTCAGCGCACCATTTCTATGTTGTTAAACTTTGCTGAAAAAAACCCAGGCATGACGCGCGTCTTGATTGGCGATGCGTTGGTCAATGAAGATGACAAACTTCAAGTACGCATCAATCAGCTTTACGACAGAATTGAAGTCACGCTTAAACAAAGTTTACGCATTGCTGAAACCCAAAGCGGCATCAAGGGTGAGCCTGAGGCACAAGCCAACCTCATTATTTGTTATGTGATTGGACGCTGGCAGCAGTTTGCCAAGAGCGGATTTAAACGCAAACCTACAGAATTTTCACCATCACAACTAAAATCGCTCAGCACTTACTAAATACAGTCAAAACAGCTTGGAGGACACATTTTGGAAGGCACAATTTTTGGCTTCACTGAAGCGCAAATTGCCGATTTGGCCATGAGTTTTGGCGTTCCTGGCCTGATGCTTTTAATGGTATTTATTGTGGGGCATTTGGCCTGGAAAGCAAAAGTAGGGAAATTTGGCACATTGATTCTGTTTTTAGGGCTTACTTTTGGGTTAGTCGGATTTATTGCTAAATACTTCATTCAACACTTCATGAAAATCTAACATTCATCACGCTGTGTAAGCGCCCCTTCTAAAATATGGGCGTATTGATACAATGATTTTTTGGTGGTTATTGACTATTTTGACCTTGCTTAAACAATCAAATCGCTAAAACTAAACACCTCAGTTAAAATATCGGTCATGAAAAAAAGGCGAAATAAACCCTCTCAAGACTTATCTGAAAACCCACCCTCAAGCGCTATCATCGAGTCTTTAGACCAAGAGGGCCGGGGTGTCACGCATAAAGAAGGCAAAACCATTTTTATCGATGGTGCGCTCCCTAACGAAAAAGTGACTTTTCAATCCATTCGCATTAAGCCAAGCTATGAGGTGGCTAATGTGCTTCAGGTATTAAAGTCATCAAACCAACGCGTAAGCCCAGAATGCCCACATTTTGGCCTGTGTGGTGGGTGTAAATTACAGCATTTAGATTTTGCAGCGCAAGTGGCGGCCAAGCAACGCTTGCTAGAAAATGACTTATGGCATATTGGCAAAGTCAAAGCAAACAATATATTGCCGCCTTTATATGGCCCCACGTGGGGCTATCGACATAAAGCACGGCTCAGCGTGAAATATGTTGAGAAAAAAGGGCGTGTATTGGTGGGCTTTAATGAAAAAGCCACACGCTATGTGGCCGATATGAACTCGTGCAAAGTACTTGTGCCAGCAGTCTCTGCGCTCATTGAGCCCTTGCAGAATATGATTTTTCAATTAAGTATTCGTGACCAATTGCCGCAAATTGAATTGGCAGTGGGCGAGCCTGACAACATTGAGGGCGCACCTGTCATTGTCTTAATTTTGCGCATCATGGCTTCGGCAAGCGCTTCGGATGAAGCATTATTAAAAAACTTTGCAGACACGCACGCCGTACAAATTTGGACTCAAACCAAAGGTCCTGACACGATTACACCTTTTTATCCATTAAGTACCGCAGAAAAAATAATTCCAGCACTTCAATACCGCTTACCCGAATTTAATTTAACTTATCCCTTCAAACCCAATGAGTTTACGCAAGTAAACCCTGACATCAATCGCGTTATGATAAGGCGTGCAATGCAGTTATTAGCGCCCAAAAAAGATGAGAGCATTGCAGATTTTTTTTGCGGGATCGGTAACTTCACCTTGCCAATAGCCCAGAGTGGTGCCAAGGTTGTTGGCTTAGAGGGGTTAGCTAATTTGGTTGATCGTGCCAATGAAAGCGCTCACTTAAATGGTATTGAGCAAGCGCAATTTTGCGTGGCAGACTTATTCAAAATAACACCAGAATCATTAAGTGCATTAGGTCATTTTGATAAATGGTTGATTGACCCGCCGCGTGATGGGGCATTTGAATTGGTTAAAGCGCTCAATGAAACCAATAGCCCAGAGCGCATAGTCTATGTTTCATGTAACCCAGCAACCTTAGCGCGCGATGCAGATATTTTAGTAAATGAAAAAGGCTATCGATTAAGCGCTGCAGGGGTAATCAATATGTTTCCACATACCGCGCATATAGAATCTATGGCCTTATTTGTTAAAACTTAAGCCTGCCCTTGATTTAAGAGCTCATCATTCAAAGCTTAAAAAATTGCACATTGATTTGATTAAATTAGCTCAGTTTAATGAGTGTTTTTTTGCTTTTAATTTTCAAATAGTTAGGTAATATGTGCATCTAGTTTTGATTTGATACTCACGCTTTAGCCTTTAGTGTGTGTGTCACTTCAATTTTCTTAAAAAATTTAACTGATTAACTGTAAAACAGTATCAATTAAATTAAAAATTTCCAAGGCGCACTCATGAATCAAAATAAAAACGAATACCTATTTACTTCAGAATCTGTTTCTGAGGGTCATCCAGACAAACTTGCAGATCAAGTATCAGACAGCATTTTAGATGCCATTTTAATGCAAGACCCGACAGCCCGTGTTGCGGCAGAAACTTTAGCGAATACAGGTTTAATTGTATTAGCCGGCGAAATTACCACCACCGCCAATGTTGATTATATTAAAGTCGCGCGCGACACCATTAAGCGCATTGGCTATGACAACACTGATTATGGTATTGACTACAAAGGTTGTGCTGTATTGGTAGCTTATGACAAACAATCACCCGACATTGCACAAGGGGTCAATGGCGCGCACGATGACCCGCTAGACCAAGGCGCGGGTGACCAAGGCTTAATGTTTGGTTATGCCGTGAATGAAACGCCGCAACTCATGCCTTTGCCAATTTGGCTTAGTCACCGCATCATGGAGCGCCAAGCCCAGTTGCGCAAAGACGGGCGTTTAAACTGGTTACGCCCAGATGCAAAATCACAAGTGACCATTCAATATGTAGATGGCAAGCCCTACGCGATTGATACGGTGGTTGTTTCAACGCAACACGCGCCAGAGATTGAGCTCAAAGACATTCGTGAGGCCGTGATTGAAGAAATCATCAAACCCATGTTGCCACAAGAGCTTATTCGAGGTGACATTAAATACTTAGTCAACCCTACTGGTCGTTTTGTTATAGGCGGTCCGCAGGGTGATTGCGGCTTAACGGGGCGTAAAATTATTGTAGACACCTACGGCGGTGCAGCGCCTCACGGCGGGGGTGCTTTTTCAGGCAAAGACCCCTCTAAAGTAGATCGTAGCGCCGCTTATGCAGGGCGTTATGTTGCTAAAAACATTGTGGCTGCAGGCTTAGCAGATAAATGCATGGTGCAAGTAAGCTATGCAATTGGCGTGGCCCAGCCTACGTCAATTATGGTACAAACTTATGGCACGGGCAAAGTTTCAGATGAGCTATTAACAAAGCTCGTGCGCGATCACTTTGATTTGCGCCCAAAAGGTATTGTGAAAATGCTTAATTTACTACGCCCAATTTATGCAAAAACAGCGGCTTATGGTCACTTTGGTCGCGACGAGCCTGAATTTACATGGGAGTCAACAGATAAAGCCTCTATACTTAAAGCGGTCGCAGGGCTTTAAAAAAAAGCTTCAATTGTTATTTTTACAAGAGCGAGGTTGACGATTTAAAAGGTGATATTTACAACATGATGAGAACGCATGAGAAAAAAATGTTTTTAAAACTCAAGCGGATCCACATCAATCGTCCACCTCACTTTTGCTGCAATAGCTTCACCCGCTAATTTGGCGCGCAAACTCTTTAAAAGCTTTTGTAATGCCCCTCTATTTGAGGTTTGCATCAAAATATGGCCACGCTCCATGCCTTTTAAACGTTCCATTTGTGGGCGAATGGGCTCATACACTAGCACATCAGCATTAAAATCTCGCGCTAATTTAAACGCATGATTTAAAAACGCCTGCACCCGTTGAAAATCAATCGCCTCAGAACGCAATAAAGCCATAAAAACATACGGTGGAAATTGCACTTGCGCCCGCTCTTCGAGCATTGCATTGGCATACGCGACATAATCTTGACTACGCAACGCGTTAAATAATTTATGTTCTGGAAACTGCGTTTGAATCATGACCTGCCCTGCTTTATCAGCCCGCCCTGCACGCCCTGCCACTTGCATGAGCTGAAAAAATAAACGCTCATTGGCTCGAAAATCTGGGCTATGTAAAGCGCTGTCGGTGTCAATGACGCCTACCAGCGTCAGGTTTGGAAAATCATGCCCCTTCGCGAGCATTTGCGTACCCACCAAAATATCAATCTCTTGATTGTGTACTTTATCTAAAATCTCAAGCAAGGCGTGTTTACCGCCAATGCTATCGCGGTCTACACGTGCCACTCTCGCCGTTGGCAGCAATTGCGCCAAAGTTTGCTCTAATCGTTGCGTACCCTGCCCTGTGGGGTGTAAATCTGCATTGCCGCAACTTGGGCATTGTGATGGAATTTTTTGCTCATGCCCACAATGATGGCAACGCAATTTGAGCTGCCCTAAATGCACCACCAGCCTTGCCGAACAACGCGGGCAAGGCGCAATCCAATGGCAAGCCGAACACAGTAAAACTGGTGAATAACCACGGCGATTGATAAACAACAAGCTTTGCTCTTGGCGCGCAATTCTCAGCTTTAAAGCAGCCAGCAATTGTGGTGTTAAACCCTGCTGCAAATTCACTTTTGTGGTATCAATACATTCAATATGCGGCAGCTTTGCCAGACTCACCGCACGCTGATGAAGGCTCAATAAATGATATTTTTTTGCCGCCGCATTACGCCAGCTCTCAAGCGAGGGCGTAGCAGAACCCAACACCACCGGGATATGTAAACGCTTAGCGCGCACTAAAGCAACATCACGCGCATGATAGCGCATACTGTCTTGCTGCTTGTACGAGCTGTCATGCTCTTCATCAATAATAATAAGCTTTAAATAAGGTAAAGGCGTAAAAATTGAAAGCCGCGTGCCGATGATGATTTTTGCAGCGCCAGATTGCGCCATTTGCCAGTGATGTAAGCGCCCGCTCTCGCTCAAGTTGCTGTGTAAAGTCACGAGTGGCGTATTCAAAAAGCGGCTTCTAAAGCGTGATTCAAGTTGTGGTGTCAGATTGATTTCTGGCACTAGCACCAAAACTTGTGCATTTTTTTGGGTTAAAAAATGTTGTATCAAACGCATATAAACTTCAGTTTTGCCGCTACCAGTAATGCCATGCAATAACCATGCTTTAAATGCGTTTGAGTCTTGCACGATGTGTTGAATCACTTGTGCCTGCTCATCATTCAAATCTGGTTGATGCGCTGGCGCTTGCGCCAAAACAGGCACCCCTAATTGCACGCGGGCAGCCTGTGCCCAGCCATTTTCAACCAGTTTTTTGGCAGCTTTACGGGCGCTACTAGAAATTAAATCCAGCTCGGCTTCTGTGAGCCATTGAGTCGCTTGCAAAGCTTCAAAAACAAGCCGCATCAACGATTGCCGCTTAGGAATGAGCGCCGCCGTTTGCGCGCGCCCAAGTTCGGTTAATTGATAAGAAAATTGCTTGCGCGAAACCGCTGGCGCAATTTTGCGCAATCGTGAAGGCAAGGCAGACAACAAAGCTTGTCCAAGCGGATATTGATAATAATCTGCGCTAAATTGAATAAGGCTTAAGGTTTCATGATCTATTGGCAACTCATCGGCAAATACTTGCGTAACGGGTTTTAGCTTGTCTAAGGCAAATTCACTTGTTTGAGCTAACTCCATCACAATGCCAATCTGGCTGCGTCGCCCAAATGGCACTAACACACGCTGACCAATCTTAACCTCAACACCGCCACTTAAATAATCAAATAAGCGATCAAGCGGAATATCCAAAGCAACTTTTAAGATAGGTTTAGGCAAAGTATTGTTAATATCAACTGATTAAGAAAAAATGGCGGCAGTAGGTTAAAATGATGCTTTCTAGCATTTGTTGTCATTATTTTGAAAACACATCTTACCCAATTACTGAAGCTTGCCGCAAAAACGATTGCGCCTCAACTTCAAACAGATATTTTACTTGAACGCCCAAAATCTGCCGAACATGGTGATTTTGCAAGCAATATCGCCTTAGTTTTAGCGAAGCCATTAAAGCAAAATCCGCGTGTGATTGCCGCAAAAATTATAGAAGCTTTGCCCGCGAGTGAATATATCGCTCAAACTGAAATTGCAGGGGCAGGATTTATTAACTTCTTTTTAAACTCAACATCACACCACATGGTGTTAAATGATATTTTCAAAGCAGGTAAAAACTTTGGGCTCAATCATGTGGGGAATGGTCAAAAAGTACAGGTGGAGTTTGTTTCAGCTAATCCAACAGGGCCGTTACACGTTGGCCATGGCCGTGGCGCAGCGGTTGGCGACTGCCTTGCGCGCTTACTAGAAGCAAACGGCTGGGAGGTCACACGTGAGTTTTACTACAACGATGCAGGCGCGCAAATTGACAACCTAACCGCTTCAGTACTTGCCCGCTGCAAAGGGATTGCTACAGACGACGCACGCTTTCCGGAAAATGGTTATCGCGGCGATTACATTATTGACATTGCAGAAGCTTATCTCAACAAAGAAACGGTGATTGCAGACGATATCAAAGTAACCGCAAGTGGCGACATGACTGATGAAAATGCGGTGCGTGCCTTTGCCGTTGCCTATTTGCGGCACGAGCAAGATTTAGATTTAAAAGCCTTTCAAATTAAGTTTGATGTTTTTTCATTAGAAAGCGCGCTTTACTCTGAAGGTCGGGTTGATGAAACGGTAAAAGCCCTCATCAACAGCGGGCATACTTACGAAGAAGACAATGCCCTGTGGCTTAAAACTACTGATTTTGGCGACGACAAAGACCGTGTCATGCGTAAATCTGAAGGCGGCTACACTTATTTTGTGCCCGACGTTGCTTACCATGCTCAAAAATGGAAACGGGGGTTTATACGCGTCATTAACGAGCAAGGGGCTGATCACCACAGCACCATTACACGCGTTCGCGCAGGGCTCCAAGCTTTAAATATGGGCATTCCGAAAGCATGGCCCGACTATGTATTGCACCAAATGGTGACAGTGATGCGTGGCGGCGAAGAGGTTAAACTCTCAAAACGCGCGGGCAGTTATGTTACCTTGCGCGATTTAATTGAAGAGGTCGGCTGTGACGCCACGCGCTATTTTTTAGCCGCACGGCGCGCAGATTCGCAATTGGTATTTGACATTGACTTGGCGCGCGCGCAAACGAACGATAATCCGGTTTTTTACATTCAATATGCCCATGCGCGCATTTCTAGCGTACTCGCGCAATGGGGCGGTCAGTTGGCTCAATTAAATACAGCTGATCTAAGTCCGCTTCATAATCCGCACGAAATCGCACTATTACAACGATTAAGCGCTTATCCTGAAACCGTTGAAAACGCAGCAACAGAGCTCGCACCTCATGTTATTGCTAATTACTTAAAAGATTTAGCCAGTGATTTACACAGCTACTACAACGAATATAAGTTTTTAATTGAAGATGAAACCGTTAAACTAGCGCGCCTAAGCTTAATTAGTGCAACACAGCAAGTATTAAAAAATGGTTTAGATTTGCTAGGTGTCAGTGCGCCTGAAAAAATGTAAGGACGTTAAAAATCATGAGTAGAGATTACAAACCAAGCCCCGAAAAACCAAAAAAAACCAGTCAAGGCAGCCCGCTCTTAACTGGCTTGCTCATTGGCATTTTACTTGGTGTGGGAGCATCGTTAAGTGTGGTTGTTTTTATTAAAAGCGGCGACCTTTCTTTAGATAAAAAAGTTATCGAGCAACCCAAAAAATCTTTAGCCGAAAAAATTATTGAAGATGAAAAAGCGCAAACTAAAAAAGCAGACAGTCAAAATACTAATGATAAAACACGCTTTGATTTTTATACCATTTTGCCCGGTAACGAAAGCCGCGTAAGCCAAGAAGAAGAAAGTAAAATTAAAGCGGCAAACCAGCCAGCACCCGTGCAAAAAAGTTATTTTTTACAAGCGGGCGCATTTCAAACAGAAGAAGAAGCGGATAACTTAAAAGCCAAATTGGCTTTGCAGGGTTTTGAGGCAGTGGTTCAAACTGCAACCATTCCAGGCAAAGGGATTTGGCATCGTGTACGCGTGGGGCCGTTAGATGATTTAGACAAAATAAGCAGCATTAAAAAAGACTTACTTAGCAACGGTTTTAATGCCGAGTTAATTCAAGTCAAAATTGAAAATCAATAAGCTTGAATAAAAGCGACTACGCTTAACATTCAGAAATAAAGAGATTTTTATGCAAAAACCTGCGGTAACTCAAGTACACATCGACAAAATTATCGCAAACCGCTGGAGCGGTCGCGCTTATGATGTCTCTAAACCTGTTGGTGATGAAGCGTTGCTCTCCTTGCTAGAAGCAGCGCGTTGGGCGCCCTCTTGCTTTGGTGACCAGCCTTGGCGCTTTATTGTTTGGAATAAAAATACAGACCCCTTGGCTTGGCAAAGTGCTTTTGATTGCTTAGCACCAAGCAATCAAGGCTGGGCGATCAACGCACCCTTGCTCATGCTCATTTGCGCGAATACCTTGTTTAATCATAATCAGCAAATAAACCGCTGGGCGCAATACGACACTGGCGCCGCCGCTCAAAATTTATGTCTTCAGGCTGAAAGTATGGGCTTGATGGCACACCAAATAGGGGGCTTTAATTCAGATCTTGTAAGCGAAAAATTTAACATTCCTGCTCAATTTACACTCATGGCCATGATATCTGTTGGTTATCCCGCAGATATTGCAAGCTTGACAGGCGAGGCCTTAGCACGCGAAACTGCCCCGCGCTCACGCCGCCCACTCGCCGAGTTGTTTTATGCTAATACCTGGGAAAATCCCGTTAAATAGCAGGCTTAACACTAGAATACTTAACGAAATTAAGCGGCTCTGATAAAATCAGAGCGGCAAGCTTGTGGTCATTAAAATCAATTAAATTGAGGGTAAAGTTATGGCGGTTGTTGCACTTAATAAAGCAAATTTTAAAGAAACAATCGAAAAAAACAATTTCATTATTGTTGACTTTTGGGCACCTTGGTGCGCGCCTTGTGTAGACTTTACGCCTACTTTTGAAGCCGCTGCCGCAAAAAATCCAGACATTATATTTGGCATGGTTAACACCGAATCAGATCCAGAAATTGGCGAGTATTTTGAAGTTAATCAAATTCCAGGCATTTTAGTCATCCGCGAACAAGCAGGCATTCATGCACAAGTCGGTGAAATTGGCGCCCCCGCTTTAGATGCGATTATTCAATGGGCGCGCGATTTTGATATGACAGAGGTGCGCGCTTATTACGAAGCTGAGGCAAAAAAAGCCAAGTAACTCATAAAATCAACATCATTTTTATGGCCGTTTTCACTCATTCACAGAGCTTAAAAAATCAACTTGAATTTTAATTTAATGGCAAAATAACTTTATGTTTAACGCAGAGAAAATAAATGAAATATCAAGAAAAATCAAAGACATTGTAAGCGATTCACCTTTGAGCGATGTCGAAAAAAATGCGCACGCGCTGTTAAAAAGTCTGATCGCTAAAATGGATTTGGTTTCTCGCGAAGAATTTGATGTGCAGGCAAAAATTTTAAGCCACACGCGTGAAAAATTAAGTGAACTTGAAGCCCGATTAACAGAATTAGAGCGCTTACAAAAGCCTCGCTCATGAGCCTTGCGGTTTTATATAGCCGTGCGTTAAACGGCATGAATGCTCCCGAAGTGGTGGTTGAAGTACATTTGGCTAGTGGCTTGCCGCAATTTGCCATTGTGGGGTTGCCAGAAGCCGAAGTAAAAGAAAGCAAAGACCGCGTTCGCGCGGCATTACAAACCTCTCAATTTGAATTTCCAGCAAGAAGAATCACCGTCAATTTAGCCCCCGCTGACTTGCCAAAAGAAAGTGGACGCTACGATTTACCTATTGCTTTAGGAATTTTGGCGGCCAGTGGGCAAATTCCAACAGAGCCTTTATCTCACTATGAGTTTGCTGGCGAGCTTGCCTTAACAGGCGATTTACGCCCGATTCGCGGCGCACTCGCCATGACCTCTAGCATGATGCGTGATGCTAAAAACACACAAAATAAAAATACTCATCAAAAACGGGCATTTATTTTGCCTCAACAAAGTGCAGCAGAAGCCGCTTTGGTAAAAGAAGCGGTGATTTATCCTGCACACTCTTTGTTAGAGGTTTGCGCTCATTTAAGTGGTCATACTTCTTTAACGCCATTAGCGTCATCCAGTATAAGCCACGATATCACGTACCCAGATTTTAGTGATGTTAAGGCACAAAGTATGTCTAAACGCGCACTTGAAATTGCTGCTGCAGGTGGGCACAGTGTCATCATGCGTGGTCCGCCGGGGGTGGGCAAAAGTATGCTGGCATCACGCTTTCCCGGCATTTTGCCCGAAATGACCGAAACCGAAGCCTTAGAATCAGCCGCAATACAATCTTTAAATGGAAGCTACACATTACAAAACTGGAAGCGCAGACCTTATCGCGCACCTCATCATACGGCATCGGCAGTTGCATTGGTTGGTGGCGGTAGTATTCCGCGGCCAGGTGAGGTGAGCTTGGCACATCATGGCGTGCTATTTTTAGATGAGCTGCCAGAGTTTGACCGTAAGGTGCTAGAAGTGCTTAGAGAGCCCTTAGAAAGTGGCTGCATCACCATTTCCAGAGCGGCAAGGCAAGCAGACTTTCCTGCTAACTTTCAGTTAGTTGCCGCCATGAACCCTTGTCCTTGTGGTTATTTGGGGCATCAAAATAATAAATGTCGCTGTACTCCAGACCAGGTTTCGCGCTATCAAGCAAAAATTTCCGGCCCTTTGCTAGACCGTATCGATATTCATATTGAAGTGTCCTCATTAAGTGAAGATGAGCTCACCAAAGCAAGTCAAAGTGAACACTCGCAAGCAATAAGATTAAGAGTGAGCGAGGCTCGCGCCAAACAAATTAAGCGCCAAAATAAGCCTAATAACTTACTCGTGACAAAAGAAATCGAGCAATATTGTCTTGCCGATGAGGCGGGCGTGCAGCTCCTTAAGCAAGCCGTCAGTCGATTAAATTTGTCAGCGCGGGCTTATCACCGTATTTTAAAAGTTGCGCGCACCATTGCTGACTTAGCTGGAGAAGGCATGATTAAGCTCGCACATATCGCAGAAGCGGTGCAATACCGACGCGGCGACAAAATATAGAAATAAACCATTAAGTGCTCAAAATCCCTTAAAAAATCTTTGGGGTCAATTTTCTGCCCCAAAAATTGCTTATTTTGAGGTGCTGTAATAATGCGTTGCCGCCAGGCTCAATGTCGATGTCTTGGCATGGTAAAATAAATAATCACCATGAGCTTATTCAATAATTAAATCCTATGCTTGCTAAATCTCCCACTGAATTACAATTACAGCACCTGTTAAAACAGCGCATTCTCATTTTAGATGGCGCGATGGGCACAATGATTCAGCAATATAAACTCACAGAGACCGATTATAGGGGCACTCAATTTGCTGATTTTAAGGCCCCGATGGGCGAGCGAGAGCTTTTTGTTAAGGGCAATAATGAATTATTAACCTTAACTCAGCCTGCCATTATTCAAGAAATTCATGAAAAATATCTAGCCGCTGGCGCTGATATTATTGAAACAAATACCTTTGGTGCAACAAGTGTGGCGCAAGACGATTACCACATGGCGCATCTTGTATATGAAATGAACGTGCAGGCCGCCAAGCTTGCAAAAGATTCATGCAAAAAATACAGCAGCCCTGATAAGCCGCGCTTTGTCGCGGGAACGCTTGGCCCTACCCCAAAAACGGCAAGTATCTCGCCTGATGTCAACAACCCTGCCGCACGTAACGTAGATTTTGATCAGTTAGTCAACGCTTACTTAGAGCAGGTACGTGGCTTAATTGATGGCGGCGCAGATATTTTAATGGTTGAAACCATATTTGATACGCTTAACTGTAAGGCGGCATTATTTGCCATTGACTCATTTTTTGAAGAGCAAGGTAAAACTTGGCCTCTCATGATTTCGGGCACGGTGACTGATGCTTCTGGGCGCATTCTATCAGGGCAAACTGTCACAGCATTCTGGAACTCTGTTCGCCATGCAAAACCGCTCACGATTGGCTTAAATTGTGCATTGGGGGCAACTTTAATGCGCCCTTATGCCCAAGAGCTATCAAAAATTGCCGATACATTTGTGTGTATTTACCCAAATGCTGGCTTGCCAAATCCAATGTCAGACACTGGCTTTGATGAAACACCTGAAGTCACTTCTAGCCTTGTTAAAGAATTTGCAGTAAGCGGTTTTGTGAATATCGCGGGTGGTTGTTGTGGCACAACGCCTGCACATATTGCAGCCATTCATCAGGCGCTTAAAGAGCTCCCGCCACGCCAAATACCAATGGTTGCTCCCAATACCCGCCTTGCCGGACTTGAATCTTTTGTGATTGATGAGCGCTCATTATTTGTGAATGTTGGCGAGCGCACCAATGTGACTGGCTCTAAAGCTTTTGCGCGCATGATTATCAATGAAGAATACGAAGAGGCATTGAGTGTGGCACGCCAGCAAGTTGAAAACGGCGCGCAGGTCATCGACATTAACATGGATGAAGGCATGTTAGATGCGGTTAAAGCCATGACGCATTTTTTAAATTTAATTGCGAGCGAGCCTGATATTGCCCGTGTGCCTATCATGATTGACTCAAGCAAATGGTCAGTCATTGAAGCCGGGCTTAAATGCGTACAAGGTAAATCTATCGTTAACTCAATCTCGATGAAAGAAGGTGAGCTTGAATTTTTGCGTCAAGCCAAGCTGTGCCGCCGCTACGGCGCGGCTGTGATTGTGATGGCTTTTGATGAAAAAGGTCAGGCAGATACCTATGCTCGTAAAATTGAAATTTGTAAGCGTGCTTACGACTTATTGCTTAGCATCCACTTTGCGCCAGAAGACATTATTTTTGACCCCAATATCTTCGCCATTGCAACGGGTATTGAAGAGCATAATAATTATGCGGTCGATTTTATTGAGGCCACACGTTGGATTAAACAAAATCTGCCTTATGCCAAAATTTCAGGCGGCGTATCTAATGTCAGCTTTAGCTTTCGCGGCAACGACCCGGCGCGCGAGGCCATTCATACGGTATTTTTATACCACGCTACTCAAGCGGGCATGACAATGGGTATTGTCAACGCTGGCATGATGGGTGTTTACGATGACCTGGCGCCAGAGTTACGTGAGCGGGTAGAAGATGTGGTGCTCAATCGCATCATCGATCCGAATAATCTGCAGGCTCCCACCGAGCGTCTTATTGAAATGGCGGGCACTTTGGTTGCGGGCGGCAAAAAAGAAGCGGCAACGCTTGAGTGGCGTGGCACAAAAGAGCACCCCGTACCCGTTGAAAAGCGCTTAAGCTATGCCATGGTGCACGGTATTACAGAATTTATTGTAGAAGACACCGAAGAAGCACGCGCTGCAATTCAGGCATCAGGGGGGCGGCCTATTCAGGTGATTGAAGGCCCGCTGATGGATGGGATGAACGTGGTTGGTGATTTATTTGGCCAAGGCAAAATGTTTTTACCACAAGTGGTGAAATCTGCTCGCGTGATGAAATCCGCGGTGGCGCATTTAATTCCCTTTATTGAAGCTGAAAAAGCCGCAGAGCAAGCTCGTACAGGCGTAGTTGCAAAGCCCAAAGGCAAAATGGTCATTGCAACGGTAAAAGGCGACGTGCATGATATCGGCAAAAATATCGTTTCTGTGGTTTTGCAATGTAACAACTTTGAAGTGGTCAATATGGGTGTGATGGTGCCAGCAGCTGAAATTTTAGCCATGGCAAAAAAAGAAAACGCCGAGATTATTGGTCTTAGCGGTTTAATTACGCCCAGCCTAGAAGAAATGACCTATATCGCCAAAGAAATGCAGCGCGATGCGTATTTTAAAGATAAGCAAATCCCTTTGCTCATTGGCGGCGCAACAACTTCACGTGCACATACCGCAGTAAAAATAGCACCTCATTATGATGGCCCGATTGTGTACGTGCCAGATGCCTCACGCTCGGTTTCAATCATGCAAAATCTACTCACGCCAGAAACGCGCGGGGCTTATTTAGCAGAGATTCAGGCGGATTACGAAAAAGCGCGCACGCAACACGCCAATAAAAAAGGTGTGCCATTACTTAGCATTGCAGATGCGCGTAAAAATAAAATGGTGTTAAATTTTACGGGCGAATTTGCGCCAATAAAACCAAAATTTCTGGGTAGACGTGAATTCAAAAACATTGATTTAAGCCTTATTGCCAAATACATTGATTGGACACCATTTTTTCAGACTTGGGATTTAGCTGGCAGCTATCCTGCTATTCTAAGCGATAACTTAGTAGGAGAAGCCGCCACAAAAGTGTTTGCAGAAGCACAAGCGATGTTAAAAAAAATCATTGAAGGTCGCTGGTTAAGTGCTAATGGCGTGATTGCTTTACAAGCCGCCAACACGGTCAATGATGACGACATTGAAATTTACACCGATGATACGCGCAGCAACATAGCCTTTACTTATTACGGTATTCGCCAACAAAGCCTGAAACCCGTGATTGATGGCCTGGCACGCCCTAACCAATGTTTAAGCGACTTTATCGCACCTAAAGGCACCAAAGACTATATTGGTTTATTTGCCGTGACCGCTGGTTTAGATACCGAAAAAATTGAGCAGCGCTTTATTGATGCCCACGATGACTACAGCGGTATTATGTTTAAAAGCCTCGCAGATCGTCTAGCAGAGGCATTTGCCGAATATATGCACGAGCGTATTCGTACTGATTTTTGGGGCTATGCGCCCGATGAAAAACTAGAAATCAATGCTTTAATTAAAGAGCAATATCAAGGCATTCGCCCTGCGCCTGGCTATCCGGCTTGCCCAGACCACACGGTAAAACCTGAGATGTTTGCTTTATTGCAATGCAATGAAATAGGCATGACGCTCACTGAAAACTTCGCCATGATGCCGGCGGCCGCGGTTTCAGGCTTTTATTTTGCACACAAAAAAGCAAAGTATTTTAGTGTAGATAAAATTGGCGAGGATCAATTAGAAGATATGGCAAAACGAAGAAATCTGCCTAAAAACCATTTAGCGCAATGGTTAGCGCAGCATTTAAGTTAAAAATTTAAAATAATCGATGTCGCCTTGCTATATCAAGTGGTGATGCTTTGCTTAAGTAAACAATATGGTTACCGTTAATCACAATCATCGCCAGGATAATCAAGCTGTTTATGTGTTGCACACGTATCCTTTCAAAGAAACCAGCTTGCTCGTTGAGTTATTTGCGCATGACTTTGGTCGTGTGGTAACAACTGCGAAAGGCGCCCGCCGACCACGCTCTGCAATGCGAGGAATGCTGCAATCTTTTCAGCCCTTACTCGCTACCTGGTCAGGCAAGCTTGAGTTAAAAACATTGCACAGTTTAGATTGGGGGGGCGGGTTATTGCTGCTCAAAGGCGAGGCGCTCATGTGTGGATTTTATTTAAATGAGCTTTTATTAAGACTACTACCACGCGAAGATCCTCACGAAGCTTTATTTGAATACTACAGCGCAACTTTAAAAACACTGGCAAATAATGAACACCTCGCCACGAGCTTAAGGCGCTTTGAGTTAAAGCTATTGCAAGAATTGGGCTATGCTATTCCACTCCAGCATGATGTAAACAAAAGCCCTATTTTAGAAAATGCCCATTATCATTATGTGGCAGAGCATGGCGCTCACAAAACAACGCTTGCTCAGTTAGACAATCAACAAGGTGTCGCACTGCTTGGCAAAACGCTCATTGATATGGCAAACGATGATTACAGCAACACGCAAACTCAACAACAAAGCAAGCAATTGATGCGCTATTTATTAGCATATTATTTAGGAGAAAATCCCTTGCATACTCGGCAACTCTTAATTGATTTACAAGATTTTTAAAAGGTTTTTAAAATGATTAAACTTGGTGTCAATATCGACCATGTAGCCACCATTCGGCAAGCGCGTGGCACGCAATACCCCAGTGTTATACAAGCCGCTTTACGCGCGGAGCAATCAGGCGCAGACAGCATTACACTACATTTACGTGAAGACCGTCGACATATGCAAGACGCTGATGTCCGTGCATTACGCGGTTTGCTTCAAACGCGCATGAACCTTGAATGCGCTATCACAGATGAAATGATTGAGATTGCCTTAGAAGTTGCGCCGCAAGATGTGTGCTTAGTGCCAGAGCGCCGCGAAGAGCGCACAACAGAAGGTGGGCTAGATGTCATTGGTCACTTTATTGATGTACAAAAAGCTGTTAAAAAATTAAGTGATGCTGGTATTCGCGTGTCACTCTTTATTGGGCCTGACGCAAAGCAAATTAATGCCGCAAAAAAAACAGGTGCGCCTTTCATTGAGCTACACACTGGCACATTTGCAGATGCTAAAAATCCAGCCGACAAAGCCCGTGAGTTAGCGCGTATTAAAGACGCTGTTCGTGAGGGATTAAAGCTGGGTTTAGTTGTCAATGCCGGGCATGGCTTACATTATCACAATGTGCATGAGATTGCCTCTATTGAAGGGATTGATGAGCTCAATATCGGTCATGCTATTGTTGCACACGCCTTGTTTGTAGGCTGGGACAATGCGGTGCGTGAAATGAAAGCACTCATGAAAGAATGTTCTTTTAAATAAACTCCATCACAAAGCGCACACATCATGATTTTTGGCATTGGTACAGATATTGTAGAAGTAAATCGAATTGAAGCCTCCATTGTGCGTTTTGGGGATCAATTTGCTAGGCGAATTCTGGCAGAAAGTGAATTTACGAGCTATTTTCAATCTAAAATTAAAGCGCGATTTTTAGCTAAACGTTTTGCTGCAAAAGAAGCCTTTTCTAAAGCGCTTGGCACGGGGTTACGTGCGCCGGCCACTTTTCAAAATATTGCAGTTTCTCATGATGCATTAGGTAAACCATTACTGATTTTGGCTCAAGAATTAGAGCTTTTTCTTCAATCAAAAAACATTTCTAAAGCACACATTAGCATGAGTGATGAAAAAAACTTAGCCGCCGCCTTTGTGGTGCTTGAAACATGAGTGCAGAAATAGATCTAGCCCGTCGGTTTGGCGGCGTTTCAAGGTTATATGGCGCACAGGGTTTAACTCAATTACAAAAAATGCACTTGTGCGTGATTGGCGTAGGCGGTGTAGGCAGTTGGGCCGCAGAGGCATTAGCACGTCATGGCGTTGGCACAATGACCTTAATTGATTTAGACAATATCGCTGAATCAAATATCAACCGACAACTGCACGCAATAGAAGGCGCTTTTGGCAAAGCCAAAGTGAGCGCAATGGGTGAACGAATAAAACTTATCAACCCCACGGCCATTGTTCACGAAATTGAAGATTTTGTAAGCGCCGAGAATGTTGATGTCATGCTGAACCAAGGCTTTCATGGCATCATCGACTGTATTGATGATGCAAAAGCAAAAGCCGCCATTGCAAACTATTGTCAGAAAAAAAATATCCCATTGATCATGACTGGCGCAGCAGGCGGACGCTTAGACGCAAGCCGCATCGAACACATCGATCTTAGCCACGTAAGCCATGATAAATTACTTGCTAAAGTGCGCAATTTATTGCGCCGTGATTACGGTTTTTCGGGCGGCGAAAACACAAAAGGCACATCAAAAAAATTAGGCATTTATTGCGTTTATTCAGATGAAGAAACCATACGACCCACCCTGATCTGCGAAAGCGGCGACACTTCAATCAGCGGCTTAAATTGCGCAGGCTATGGCTCAAGCGTATGCGTAACTGCACCCTTTGGATTCATTGCAGCAGGCTTGTTAATTACGAAACTATTAAATCAATAGCTCACTTTTTTGAGCTCCATATGCTCCATCGCCCAAAAGCCGCCAAGCTTAAACAAGAGTTAAATCCTACATGACATTTTAAGTACGAAAAATGTTTTTTAATCGCACATTCGTGAATTTTGTTTAATTTTAGAGACAAAATTTAACTCTCAAGTCTTATATATAATGTATTACAAATGTAGCAAATACATCAAAAACAAGCACTAAAATACGTGGTTTAACTTGACCAAAAAGCCCAAAAAAGCCACACTGTAGGCTTAAATTAAAGTTTTTATAGTGGTTTTAAGTAATCGGCAAAGCAATTTATTAAGCTTAAATTGCCAAAAGTACGCGCTTACATTTGAAGCTGTACGCACCGCCGCCACAATACGGAGGGTATGTCACGCATGGCGATGAATAATCAAACAAATTTTAAAGAAACTGATGCTCAAGAAACCCAAGAATGGTTAGACGCGCTCACTTCGGTGATTGAAAACGAAGGGGTTGAGCGCGCGCATTTTTTACTTGAAGCGATGATAGATAAAGCCCGCCGATCTGGCAGTAACCTGCCCTACAAAGCAACGACTGCTTACGTCAACACGATTCCAACGCATTTACAGTCTAAATTGCCTGGTGACCCAGAAATGGAGCGCCGTGTGCGCGCTTTAGTACGCTGGAACGCGATTATGACGGTACTGCGCGCAAACGAAAAGTCGCCTGGCGTGGGCGGGCATATTGCGAGCTTTCAGTCTGCTGCCACGCTATATGACACGGGATTTAATTATTTCTTTCGCGCACCCAATGAAAATTTCGGCGGTGATTGCGTGTATTTTCAAGGCCACTCATCGCCTGGGGTTTACGCGCGCGCTTTCCTAGAAGGGCGCTTTACTGAAGAGCAAATGAATAATTTCCGTCAAGAAACAGGTGGTCAAGGCTTATCAAGCTATCCACACCCTTGGCTCATGCCTGATTTCTGGCAGTTTCCTACCGTGTCTATGGGGTTGGGACCGCTCGCTGGCATTTATCAGGCGCGCTTCTTAAAATATATGCACGATCGCGGCATTGCAGATACTTCAGGACGTAAAGTTTGGGTATTTTGTGGTGATGGCGAGATGGACGAACCCGAATCACAAGGCGCAATCTCACTGGCGGCGCGTGAAGGTTTAGACAACCTCATTTTTGTTATTAACTGCAATTTACAACGACTAGATGGTCCGGTGCGTGGCAATGGCAAAATCATTCAAGAGTTAGAGTCTAATTTCCGCGGTGCGGGTTGGAATGCAATTAAAGTAGTCTGGGGTTCATATTGGGACCCTCTGCTGGCAATGGATAAAGATGGTCTACTCAAAAAACGCATGGAAGAATGTGTGGACGGCGAGTACCAAAACTTTAAACAAAAAGGCGGCGCTTATACGCGTGAGCATTTCTTTGGCAAATATCCTGAATTAAAAGAAATGGTAGCCGCCATGTCTGACCAAGATATTTGGCGCTTAAACCGTGGTGGACACGACCCGCATAAAGTGTATGCAGCCTATCATGCGGCGGTTAATCATCAAGGGCAACCGTCTGTAATTTTAGCCAAAACCGTTAAAGGCTATGGCATGGGCGATGCAGGCGAAGGTCAAAATACCACGCATCAACAAAAAAGTATGGATATCGAATCACTTAAGAAATTTCGCGACCGATTTGATCTGCCATTAAGCGATGAGCAGGTTGAAAACTTATCTTTCTACAAGCCCGCTGATAATAGCCCTGAAATGAAGTATTTGGCTGAGCGCCGCAATGCGATGGGTGGCTTTGTGCCACAACGGCGGCGCCAAGGCAACGCGCTCAAGGTGCCTGAACTTGCCGCATTTGAAAATATGCTCACCGCCACAGGTGACCGTGAAATTTCAACCACCATGGCTTTTGTACGCATTCTTTCAACCTTAGTGCGCGATAAAGAAATAGGCAAATTCGTTGTGCCCATTGTGCCAGACGAAGCGCGCACTTTTGGTATGGAAGGTATGTTTCGCCAATTGGGCATTTACTCTTCTGTGGGGCAGCTATATGAGCCACAAGACTCTGACCAGGTCATGTATTACAAAGAATCAAAAAGTGGTCAAATTTTAGAAGAGGGCATTAACGAAGCAGGCTCATTCGCAAGCTGGCTAGCGGCAGCAACGTCATACAGCGTCACAGGCACGCAAATGATCCCATTTTATATTTACTACTCAATGTTTGGCTTTCAGCGTATTGGTGACTTTGCTTGGGCAGCGGGCGACAGCCGTGCTCGTGGCTTCTTATTAGGTGCCACAGCCGGCCGCACTACATTAAATGGCGAAGGCTTGCAACACGAAGATGGTCATAGCCATTTGATGTCAGCCACTATTCCAAACTGCGTATCCTACGACCCAACATTTGCTTATGAGTTGGCAGTGATTATTCAAGAAGGTTTGCGCCGCATGGTACAAAACCAAGAAGATATTTACTACTACATCACGTTAATGAACGAGAACTACACGCATCCGGAAATGCCACAAGATTCAGCAGAGGGAATTTTAAAAGGCATGTATAACTTAAGTAAATCAAAAGCCAAAGGCCCTAAAGTACAGCTGATGGGTTCAGGAGTTATTTTGCGCGAAGTAATTGCCGCGGGTGATTTGCTTGAGAAAGATTGGGGAGTTTCAGCAGATATATGGAGCGTCACGAGCTTTACAGAGTTGCGTCGTGATGGTATTGATATAGAGCGATATAACTTATTACACCCAGAAGCCACACCTAAATTGAGCTATGTGGCGCAATGTTTAGAAAAAGCTGAAGGTCCGGTTATCGCATCCACTGACTATATGCGCTCATTTGCAGATCAAATCCAAAACTTTGTGCCACAACGCTTTGTAGCTTTAGGCACAGATGGTTACGGGCGATCAGACTCACGCGAGGCGTTAAGAAGCTTCTTTGAAGTCGACAGATATTACGTGGTATTAGCCGCGCTTAAAGCCCTTGCAGATGAGGGTAAATTGCCAGCAAGCAAAGCAGCTGATGCCATTAAAAAATATCAGTTAGACGCTAATAAACCTAACCCAAGCACAATTTAAGAAAGCGCACACATGGCAATTCAAGACATATTCGTTCCTGATATTGGTAATTTTGATAGCGTGGACGTGATTGATGTTCTAGTTAAAGAAGGCGATACCGTCGCTAAAGAAGATTCATTGATTACCGTAGAGTCAGACAAAGCTTCAATGGATATTCCTTCGCCATTAGCTGGCGTGGTGAAAGAAATTAAAATAAAAGTGGGTGATAAAGCCGCTAAATCCACGTTAATTTTAACGCTGGAGGTCAATACTACTGACACAATAACGACTAAAGCCGAAGAAAATCAAGTAGCGCAAGCCGTTTCAGAAAAACCTGTGACCGCTTCAGTGGCTATTCCAGAGCCAAGCCGCCCTGCACCTGAGCCGCCCAAAACAATTAGCCCTGCACACCAGCCTGCGCCCGTTGGGGCAAGCATCGTTGCTGAAACTGGCAAGCTTTCACATGCCAGCCCGTCAGTGCGAAAATTTGCGCGTGAGCTAGGCGTTGACCTCGCCTTTGTAAGCGGCAGCGGAGCCAAAAACCGCATTCTTGAAGCCGATGTACAAGCCTATGTTAATAGTGAGCTAGCAAAACCACGTACAGAAAATATGGGAGCCGGTGTCAGTAGCCTAGCTGCACTGCCAATGCCCGTGATTGATTTTAGCCAATTTGGCAACATTGAAACTAAGCCATTGTCGCGCATTAAAAAACTATCGGGAGCAAATTTACATCGTAACTGGGTTACAGCGCCGCACGTCACACAATTTGATGAAGCTGATATTACCGATTTAGAAGACTTCAGAAAATCAATGCAAGCAGATGCTGAAAAGCGTGGCGTTAAGCTCACAACGCTCGCATTTCTGATTAAAGCCTCTGTCAATGCGCTTAAAGCTTATCCTAATTTCAATGCCTCGCTCTCACCTGATGGCGATCAGTTGATTTTAAAAAACTACTACAACATCGGCTTTGCTTGTGACACTCCAGATGGCTTGGTTGTACCAGTAGTTAAAGATGTACAGCAAAAAGATGTACTGGATATTGCACGTGACTTAATGGATCTTTCAAGCAAAGCACGTGAACGCAAGCTAAAAATAGAGGAAATGCAAGGTGGTTGCTTTACGATTTCTAGCCTTGGCGGCATTGGCGGCACCATGTTTACACCAATTATCAACTGCCCAGAAGTGGCAATTTTAGGTGTTTCACGCTCTAGTATGCAGCCCGTTTACAACCCCCAAACAAAAATTTTTGAACCTAGACTCATGTTGCCACTGTCACTTTCATATGACCACCGCGTGGTTGACGGTGCAGACGGTGCACGCTTTACCAGCCACCTGCGTATGATGCTAAGCGATGTAAGAAGGCTGTTGCTTTAGTATTTTTAAGTTATTACCCTCAGGCAAGGTCACTTTAAAAATTAGTGATTTTAAGTATAGTATAAAAAAGTAAAGTCGCTACAATGTAGACCTGCTCTACAAAGCCACAATTCAACAGAATTAAAAAGATAGAACTTTTTTATTAGCTCAATACTCTCATTGATTAAAGCGTCCTAGACTTTAAAGTGAAGCTAAAATTTGACAACCAAAAGGAATAACTCATGTTAAAAAACGTTAATAAGCAACTCGGTGCAACCTTGCTACTGGCAATCATCACCAACATAAGTTTAGCGGCAGAGCCAGAATTACCCTCTCTTAATCCCGATGAAGGTCGTATTGGTGAGATTAGGCGTGTTGAAGATAATACCGAGTTTAGAGTATGCGCAGATCCTGAAAATATGCCTTATTCAAATCTAAAAAAAGAAGGTTTTGAAGACAAAATCGCTGAGATTTTAGCCAATGACTTAGGTAAAAAACTAGTCTACACGTACGCTTATAGCCGCCAAGGTTTTTTTAGAAACACGCTAGGCGCTAATCGTTGCGATGTGGTAATTGGCACCACTTCAGATAACGATGCCATGAGAACATCAAAACCTTATTATCGTTCAGGCCATGTATTTGTATGGCGCAAAGAAAGTAATTTTGATATTAAAGATTGGTCTTCAGCTGACTTACACAAAGGCTTGATAGGCGTGATTGATCATAGCCCAGCGACTATTCCAATGGATGCAAATGGCTTAATCTCAAACGCACGTCCGTATCGTATACAGCGCGACTTGAATTTACCCTCTAGTTTTATGATTGATGATTTAGCAAAAAGTCAGATTGATATTGCCATTGCATGGGGCCCCATTGGTGGCTACTTCGCAAAGCAATCAAAAGTGCCTATGGTTGTTGTGCCAATTCCAGAATATGAAGCTCAAAATGCTAAAGGCAAAGAATACTGGAACATTTCTGTAGGCGTGCGCAAAAAAGATAAAGAGCGCCTGGCCGTTATTCAGGGCGCTTTAGATAGAAATCAAGACAAAATTATTAAAATTTTGGATGAGTACGGCATTCCTCACGTGCCAGTCGTTGAAGGAGATAGCTTGATGAACTCATACAAAAAATATGGCGCTAATCCTAAAAAAGTTGAAGGCAATTAGTTCATAATTATATAAAATGAAAAGTTGCTTGGCTGATACTGTCAACCGAGAAACTTTTTATTCGTTAGATACTCAGGCTACAATGCAGGCTTGAAGTTATTCAGAGTATTTTTATTTAATTAGGAGATAGCATGTTAGGTTTTAAATCAATTAAAGTGGCGTTGTTAATTTCTATTTTTGGTTTTTTAGGATTAACTGCAACCACACAAGCAAGTGCTGCTTGTAATTTAGTTTCAACAAAAGATAATTCGCCTTTAACGGTTAAAGCCGTAGATACTGACTCTCCTGAAGCTAAATCATTTTTAGAAACTTGTGTTAACCCATATACAAAAAAATTCTTAGCCGATGCTGAAGCAGCTAAAGCGGGTAGAAAAGTCATGACCTTCAACGGTTGCACTGGTTGTCATGGTGGTAATTTAAGTGGATTGATGGCACCTTCATTAATTAAAAATGGCGGCACAGGTGCATTTGACACCAAATGGGTTTATGCTAAAAACTCAACTGACAAAGGTATGTTTGAGACCATTGCCGCTGGCACACCAGGTGTTTCAGGTGGCTTGATGCCAGTTTGGCACGCACAACAAGCAGAGCATGCTGGTGATGGCTTAAGTACAGACGAAATCTTGAAAGCGGTTGCTTACATTCGTAGTGTATACAAAGGCGATGGCGAAAAAGATTGGTTAAAATAATTTTAAGCTCAATTATGTCAATTGAGTGATGCAGTAGTATATTAAAAAGCCATTGTATAATCACAATGGCTTTTTTGTGGTCGCAAACTTTGCATTGACTACTTGCTATGAAGACCATAGCAAAATAAAGACTTTAAATTACTAAAACCGTAAATTATAATAAAGGCTTGATTTAAGAATTTTTTAAAATTTTATAAACTTAAGTATGAGATCTTATATTTGAGATCTTGTATTTTAGATATGCGGAGATTAGAAATGAGTAAAAGTAAATTTTGTTTGATATTGGCGCTCATGTTACTGGCATTAAGTGCGTGCGGAAAGAAATCAGCCAATTCAAGCAGTGAGGCCTCTAGCGGCTCTGCAATCAATTTTGTTGATACGCAAGAAGGCAAGCCGCTAGTAATTGATGCTGCACTATTTGACACACCAGCGGCCAAAGAATTTTTAGCCACGGGTAAAAATTCTTACATTGGCAATGCAGAAGCCGTTGCCAAGGGCAAAAAGATTTTTGGTTTATATTCATGCACGCAGTGTCACGGCCCAGAAGCAAAAGGTCAAGTTGGCCCTGGTTTAGTTGGCCCCACATTCCGCTACCCAAAAGATGCAACAAACAAAGGAATGTTTGAAACTATTTGGCATGGCACCAATGGGGGCATGGGTGCAAAAGGTCTTGGCTTAATGGATCCTACAGATCCAAAAAATGGCATTAGTCCAGATGAGTTGTTAAAAGTGATTGCTTGGGTTCGCAGCATGGGAACCATCACAGGTAACGAATAATTAGCAAGAAATTTTCTTAAATATACCTCATAAAAACGCGCTTGCTTTGACGGCAAGCGCGTTTTTATTTTAAGGTTTAATAAAAATTTAGGGGCTGTCCTAGATAACACATAAAATGTTATAAGGACGTCATGAGAAAGAGCAGATTAAATTCAGCTAAGCAGTCGAGGTTAATTGAACATTTTGTTGCTGGCACAACGGCTAGATGTGCAGCAGATTTGATTGG
>JAVKLV010000001.1:0-88310 GCA_031538905.1 Methylotenera sp.
ATATGCGTAAATTTAATGGTGTTCCAAAGGCTAATTTTGAGCTGTTTTTGAAGGAGTGCGAGTGGCGTTTTAATAACCCAACACCGCAAGCACAGTTATTACAATTAAAACAATGGGTTAAACAATATATTGGCTAGTTATCTAGGACAGCCCCAAAATAAATTGCAAAAAATGTTAATAATCCACTTACATTTTGCTTGATTTGCTTAAGGCTAAGGTTTATTGTTTAGTTAAGACTTGGCTCTTAATTAGCTGATGAATGAATAAAGTTGTGAGTTCGAGTATTTTAGAAATACGATAAACCGTAAGATTAATATGCGGTTTATAAGGATGCGGTTTTTAAATTAGAAATACTACATTAACTATAAAAAGACTATAGGAGTTAGCATGAGTTTAGATTTGTTAAAGGGCATGGGTGTCAAAATACCTTATAAAGCAAAGTACGATAATTACATTGGCGGCAAATGGGTAGCCCCTGTAAAGGGTCAGTATTTTGACGTTATTTCACCTATTACTGGTAAAAACTACACGCAGGTTGCACGTTCTGGCGCTGAAGATGTTGAGTTGGCGCTAGATGCCGCCCATAAAGCCGCTGATGCTTGGGGGGTAACATCTGCAACTGAGCGCTCAAATATACTGCTTAAAATTGCTGATCGTATAGAAGCTAACCTTGAGTTGATTGCTACTGCCGAAACGGTTGATAATGGCAAGCCCATTCGCGAAACAATCAATGCTGATATTCCGCTAACAGTGGATCATTTCCGCTATTTTGCAGGTGCTATTCGCGCGCAAGAAGGCGGTATTAGTGAAATTGACAATGACACCATTGCTTATCATTTTCATGAGCCTTTGGGTGTTGTTGGTCAAATTATCCCTTGGAACTTCCCAATACTGATGGCGGCCTGGAAATTGGCACCAGCCTTAGCGGCAGGTAACTGCGTTGTGTTGAAACCAGCAGAATTTACACCTGTCAGTGTACTTATTTTAATGGAAATTATTGGTGATTTATTACCTCCTGGTACAGTCAACATTGTGAATGGTTATGGCCGTGAAGTAGGGGCTCCGCTCGCAAATAGTAAGCGTATTGCAAAAATCGGCTTTACTGGCTCTACCGCTACAGGCCGTGCCATTGCAACGGCTGCTGCGAGCAATTTGATTCCTGCAACCCTCGAATTGGGTGGCAAGTCGCCTAATATATTCTTTGCCGATATTATGGATGCAGATGATGCTTTCTTTGATAAAGCTATTGAAGGCTTGGTGTTATTTGCCTTTAATCAGGGTGAGGTTTGTACTTGCCCATCGCGTGCGATTATTCAAGAATCAATTTACGAAAAATTTATTGCTCGCGTGCTAGAGCGCGTTAAAGCAATTAAACAAGCAAGCCCCTTAGATTCAAGCACTATGCTTGGCGCGCAAGCTTCTGAAGATCAAATGAACAAAATCATGAACTACATTGATATTGGTAAGCAAGAGGGCGCGGAGGTTCTTATTGGCGGCAAGCGTAATGTATTGTCAGGCGACTTAGCGGGTGGCTATTATATTGAGCCTACTTTGCTTAAAGGGCATAATAAAATGCGTATTTTCCAAGAAGAAATTTTTGGCCCAGTGCTTGCCGTAACTACCTTTAAAGATGAGGCTGATGCTTTAGCTATTGCCAACGATACTATTTTTGGTCTTGGCGCAGGTGTTTGGACACGTAATGGCACAGTGGCATATAGAATGGGGCGCGGCATTAAAGCGGGTCGTGTTTGGACCAATTGCTATCACGCGTATCCGGCCCACGCTGCATTTGGAGGCTACAAAGAATCTGGCATTGGTCGTGAAAATCATAAAATGATGCTCAATCATTATCAGCAAACTAAAAACCTCTTAGTCAGCTATAACCCTAATAAACTAGGATTCTTCTAGTTGAATTAGTTCTTACCTGATTTGATTTTTTAGTCATGATGAGAAAAATAAAGGGCGAGTTTACTTGCCCTTTATTTCTTTTTACGTGAGATGTGCATTGATAAAATGTTGCTAAATTAAACTTTAAAATTAAGTGAATTTTTTGAGTTAAGCAAAGCCTGAAAACTAAATACAGTCTTGGAGTAGTCAAATGACTGATATAACTAAAAATCGTCCAAAAACATTGAATGATCCTGAGAAAACGCGCCGCGTTTCAGCTACGCCAAGTGCCTTAAGCCTTATACATAGGCTTACTGGTGAGTTTGGTCCGATTGCATTTTTACAATCGGGTGGTTGCTGTGAGGGTAGTGGTCCTATCTGCATGCCAATAGGAGAATTTAACCCCAGTGCGTCAGATGTTATTTTAGGCGAGTGGCAAGACGCGATATTTTATATGGGGAATAGTCATTTTACGTTTGCTGAAAATATGCATACGATTTTAGATGCAACGCCTAATTCTAGCGGTTCATTTTCGCTAGATTGTGGTACCGGTTTTGCTTTTATTACTCGTGGAAGACTTTATTCTGATGAAGAATTGCAAAATTTACCCCCTGTGAGAAGGGTTGGTCTGTAGTGAAGGGTTTATTAAGAACAAAAAATTACTGGTATTGATGAGATAAAAATGCTCGCAAATACATGGTTAGTGGTATTATTCTGACTCCGCAATTTTGCGGAAAATACATGATGTTCAGTAAAGTTTTAAAAAATTTACACACAGCCCAATCAAGGGTGCTTTTAATGTAAACGTTATTTTTGTTAACGTATTGTAATTAAATGTGTTTTTTGGAGTTGTGTGAATATATATAACCCTTTTGAAAAGAGATAAAAATATGTCTATCACCATGCGTCAAATGCTGGAGGCTGGAGTTCACTTCGGTCATCAAACACGTTATTGGAATCCAAAAATGGCACCATTTATTTTTGGCGATCGCAATAAAATTCATATCGTAAACCTTGAAAAAACACTTCCAATGTTTGAAGATGCCCTCAAGCATGTGCGTACTTTAGCTGCAAACAAAGGTCGTATTTTATTTGTAGGCACAAAGCGCCAAGCGCGCGATATTATTAAAGAAGAAGCGAGTCGTGCTGGCTGCGCTTATGTTAATCATCGTTGGTTAGGCGGAATGTTGACTAACTTTAAAACAGTTAAACAATCTATTAAGCGCCTTCATGACTTTGAGCTTATGCTTGAGGATGGCAGTTTGGATAAGTTTGGTAAAAAAGAGGCCTTAGGCTACAAGCGTGAAATTGAAAAATTAGAGCGCTCTATCGGCGGCATTAAAGAAATGGGCGGCTTGCCAGATGCTATTTTTATCATTGACGTTGGTCATGAAAGTGGTGCAATTACTGAAGCGGTTAAATTGGGTATTCCAGTGATTGGTGTTGTGGATACAAATAACTCACCAGATGGCGTAGCTTTTGTGATTCCGGGTAATGATGACTCTTCACGCGCAATTCGTTTGTATGCTCGTGGTATTGCCGATGCGGTATTAGAAGGACGCAACTCTGTGATTACTGAGCTTGTTAAATCAGCTTCTGAAGAAACGGCTGAAGTTACCGAAGCGACAGTGATGTAATTTCTTCTATTTTAATAGGGGCTTTTAGCCCCTTTTTTAATTTTTAAATTTTATATTTAAATCAATAAATTAAATCTCTAATATAAAGTGATTTAATAAGTCTAGGAGTTTAAAATGGCTGAAATTACCGCAGGTATGGTAAAAGAATTACGTGAGCGCACAGATGCGCCGATGATGGATTGCAAAAAGGCCTTATCGGAAGCTGATGGCGATATGACACGTGCAGAAGAGATTTTGCGTGTGCGTTTTGGTAACAAGGCAAGTAAAGCGGCTGGCCGTGTGGCTGCTGAAGGTACTGTGGGTATTAGCATTAGTGCGGATAAAAAAATCGGTGCGATGGTTGAGGTGAACTCTGAAACAGATTTCTGTGCAAAAAATGAAGATTTCTTGAAATTTGTAAATGAATTAGCTGCGGTTGTAGCTAATAATAATGTTGCGGATATTGAAGCTGTTGCTGCGCTGCCTATGCGCGGCGTAACAGTTGAAGAGGCGCGTGCGCAATTGGTTGGTAAGATTGGTGAAAATATCACTCCGCGCCGCTTTGTGCGCCCTGTTGTGCAAGGCAAATTATTTAGTTATATTCACGGCGCTAAAATTGGCGTGCTGGTTGATTTGGTGGGCGGTGATGATGCTTTGGCTAAAGACATCGCAATGCATATTGCTGCGGCAAAACCTAAGTCATTAGATGCTTCGGGCATTGATGCAAGCCTCATTGAGGCTGAGCGTCGCGTTGCGATTGAAAAAGCCAAAGAGGCCGGTAAGCCTGATGCAATGTTAGAAAAAATTGCCGAGGGTACTGTGCAAAAGTTCTTAAAAGAAGTGACCTTGCTAAGTCAGGCTTTTGTTAAGGATGACAAAATGACTATTGAGCAATTGCTTAAATCTAAAGGCGCTAGCGTTGCATCGTTTACGATGTTTGTTGTTGGCGAGGGCATTGAAAAAGCGGTTGTGGATTATGCAGCAGAGGTTGCAGCAGCAGCAAAAGTATAAGCATTATTGGCAAACATTCGGCACTTATTCGAGTTTTTGTGAATATGTTTTAATCCATGGGCTAAGCAGCGTGCTTAGCCCATTTTTTTAGTTTTAAAATAACAATTTGTTAAGTTAATTTTGCTCATCAATCTCAGTTTTTATGCTTAAATAAGCAAAATTAAAAAAGGAGCATTATGGTTGTGCCAGCCTATAAGCGTATTCTCATTAAACTATCGGGCGAAGCCTTAATGGGCGAAGATGCTTACGGTATCAATCGCTCGACGATTGCCCGAATTGTGACAGAAGTGAGAGATGTTGTTGATTTGGGAGTTCAGGTGGCGATTGTGATTGGCGGTGGAAATATATTCCGTGGAATCGCTCCCGCCGCAGAGGGAATGGATAGAGCGACTGCTGACTATATGGGGATGCTTGCCACAGTGATGAATGCGATGGCGCTGCAAGATGCTATGAAAAATGTCGGCTTAAATGCCCGTGTGCAAAGTGCTCTAAACATTGCGCAAGTGGCCGAGCCATACATTCGTGGCAAGGCCATTCGTTATTTAGAAGAAGGGCGTGTGGTGATTTTTGGTGCGGGTACTGGCAATCCATTTTTTACTACAGACACTGCTGCTGCGTTGCGTGGCATGGAGATGAATGCAGATATTGTCATTAAGGCCACTAAAGTCGATGGGATTTATACGGCGGATCCAAAAACAAATCCAGATGCGGTGCGCTATAAAACAATTACCTTTGATGAGGCTATTAACAAAAATCTGAAAGTTATGGATGCGACCGCGCTTACTTTGTGTCGAGATCAAAAGCTCGCTATTTCTGTTTTTAGTATTTTTAAGCAAGGGGCATTAAAAAGAGTTGTGATGGGCGAAGATGAAGGCACAATGGTTACCCCATAACGTTAGATTTAACAGGCGTTGCGAATTACAGTTATATTAAAAAAATAAAGTATTGGGTTGGAGAAAATTAAAATGTTAGCCGAAATTAAAAAATCAGCAGAACAAAAAATGCAGAAATCGCTAGAAGTGCTTAAAGCTGATTTGGCAAAAGTTCGCACGGGGCGTGCACATACCGGTCTTTTAGATCATGTGATGGTGGAGTATTACGGTTCAATGGTTGCGGTTAATCAGGTGGCCAACGTCAACTTGGGCGATGCCCGTACTATCAATGTGCAGCCTTTTGAAAAGAGTATGATTGCTAAGGTTGAGAAAGCCATTCGTGACTGTGATTTAGGTTTAAATCCAGCAACAAATGGTGATTTAATTCGTGTGCCAATGCCAATGCTGACTGAAGAGCGCCGCCGCGATATGACTAAAATTGTGAGGGGCGAAGCAGAAAGTGCGAAGGTTTCAGTGCGCAATGTGCGCCGCGATGCGAATGATGCGCTAAAAAAACTCTTGAAAGACAAAGAAATATCAGAAGATGACGAGCGTCGTGCACAAGATGATATTCAAAAAGCAACGGATAAAGCAGTAGCAGAAGTGGATAAATTATTACAAATTAAAGAAGCTGAGTTGATGGCAGTGTAAGCAAAAAGTGATTTTACACTTAGTTTCTTTGTACGCTCTTAGTTATTCAGTGCTTGCTTAGGGGGCCTGCTTGAATTTTTTTACTAGTGCCACGCAAGAGATACCCCTCACGGTTGAGATTCCTAAGCATATTGCAGTGATTATGGATGGCAATGGGCGCTGGGCACGTAAGCGTTTTTTGCCTCGGGTTGCAGGGCATAAGCGCGGCGTTGAAACAGTGCGTGATTTGGTTAAAAATTGTGTGGCATTAAAAGTTGAGTATTTAACAATTTTTGCTTTTAGCAGTGAAAATTGGCGCAGACCGGTAGAAGAAGTTTCATATTTAATGGCGTTGTTTATGCTTGCACTTAAGCGTGAGGTTGCAAAGCTGCATCAAAATAATATCAAGTTTGTTCTGATTGGTGATCGCAGTCGCTTTGAAAGCGAGCTGCTTGCTGAAATAGAAGCTTCTGAAAATCTTACCAAAAGCAATACGGGCTTAATACTCACAATAGCGGCTAATTACGGTGGTCGGTGGGATATGTTACAGGCGCTCAATAAAATGCAGGTAGCTAAGCCAGAGCTTGCTGGGCGTTATGGTGAAGATCATTTAACGCCATATCTTTCGATGAGCTATGCCCCGGAACCGGATTTATTTATTCGTACAGGTGGCGAAAAGCGCATGAGTAACTTTATGTTATGGCAACTTGCATATACCGAATTGTATTTTACTGACACATTATGGCCAGACTTTAACAAAGCGGCTTTTAATTTGGCGATTGCGTCATATCAAAATAGAGAGCGTCGTTTTGGTCGCACTAGCGAGCAATTAACGCCATCAAAAGCTTAAAAAATTCATCATTTATGATTCTAACCATTTGTTTTAAATTGATTATCTATGTTAAAAGCTAGAGTTATTACCGCTATATTTTTAAGTATCGCTTTTTTATTAGCGCTGTTTTTTGCCTCTAAAGCAGTTTGGACATGGCTTATTTTTGCAGTCACTTTGCTTGGTGTGTGGGAGTGGGCAAGGTTAATCAAGCTTAACAAGCAAGCAATATATTGTTATGTGGGTTTAGCCCTACTGCTGGGCTTGTTGTTGGTATTCTCTGCCGATACTCAATGGGCTTTTTATAGACATCAATGCGTGCTTGCTTTGCTTGGGTTATCTGCATTATTTTGGCTGTTTATCGCTCCAATTTGGCTTGCCTTGAGAAAGAAAATCGAAAATAAATGGCTGATGGGGTTTTGGGGCTTGGTGCTTTTGTTATCCACTTGGCTTGCTTTAGATGGCTTGAAGAATTTAAGCCCTTGGCTACTGCTTGGTGTGCTTTTAACTGTTTGGCTGGCAGACAGTGGTGCTTACTTTGCTGGCAAACGCTTTGGGCGACATCAGTTAGCACCTGAAATTAGCCCGGGTAAAACCTGGCAGGGCGTCGCAGGTGGGGTTTTGGTGGTCATAATGTATGGCTTGGCGCTTTGTTATTATCGGCATTATCACCTTTGCTTGGTATTGGGTTTGTGCCTGATTGTGGTGCTGAGTATCATGGGTGATTTGTTTGAGTCTTTATTAAAGCGTCAAGCGGGGGTGAAAGACAGTAGTCAGCTATTGCCAGGTCATGGAGGCATTTTAGATAGAATTGATGGTTTAATTTCTACATTGCCTTTGGCTTTGCTTTATGCCTATTCCCCGTTATTGTCAAACATTCAACCATATGCAGGCTAAATTGGTCAGTCAGTAAATGCAAAATGTAACCATACTGGGTGCCACTGGCACTATCGGACTACAAACGCTGGAGGTTATTTCTCAACACGCAGAGCGCTTTAAAGTCTTTGCTTTAGCTGCCAATAATAATGTTAACTCAATGCAGGCTTTATGCTGCACTTATCAACCTCAGTACGCTGTGATGTTGCAAGAGTCTGCAGCTAAAGACTTGAGTGCGGAGTTAAAAAGCCTTGGTTTGAATACGATTGTACTCTCTGGCGCTACAGCGCTAAATGAGATTTCATCACATGAACAAGTGGATATTGTGATGGCGGCAATTGTGGGCGCTGCTGGCTTGCATCCAGCCATTGCGGCAGCAAAAGCTGGTAAACGTATATTGTTAGCCAATAAAGAAACACTGGTGATGGCGGGTGACTTATTTATGCAAGCCGTGATTGATGGGGGTGCAACATTATTACCTATTGATAGTGAGCATAATGCTATTTTTCAAGTGATGCCACACAACCATGCTCAATACTCAATCCATGCACCATTAAGTCAGTTAGGCGTAAAGCGTGTGTTGCTGACCGCGTCCGGAGGCCCATTTCGTCACTCAGATTTAAGCACACTCAACACGGTGACTAAAGCGCAAGCGCTCAATCATCCTAATTGGGTGATGGGGCCTAAAATTACCATAGATTCAGCCACAATGATGAATAAAGGCTTAGAGGTGATTGAGGCGCATTGGTTGTTTAAGGCTGCACCCAAACAAATAGAGGTGCTTATTCATCCACAAAGTGTTGTTCATTCAATGGTGGAGTATATTGATGGCAGTGTGCTTGCCCAGTTAGGCAATCCAGATATGCGTATTCCAATCGCTTATGGCTTGGCTTATCCAGAAAGAATGATGAGCGGAGTGAGTAGCTTAGACTTGTTGACAACTGCCCGATTAGATTTTTTTCCACCAGATATGACGCGCTTTCCTTGCTTGCGCATTGCTTATGATGCCTTGAATATGGGCGGAACAGCGCCGGCAATCTTGAATGCCGCGAATGAAGTGGCTGTCGAAGCTTTTTTAGCTGAAAAAATCGGATTTATGGATATTCCTAAAATAATTGAAAATATATTACTGTGTGCACATATTGTGCAAGTTGAATCAATTGAGCAGCTGGAGGCTGTTGACGCTGAGGCTAGGCTAGAAGCACAGGTGCAGGTTAAGGCAATATGCTAAACGCACTCGCTTTTATATTTACCATGGGCATTTTGGTGCTTGTCCACGAGTATGGTCATTTTCAGGTGGCCAAGTGGTGTGGCGTTAAAGTATTGAGGTTTTCTGTTGGCTTTGGTAAGCCTCTGTGGCGCAAATTTTTTGGAAAAGACAAAACAGAGTTCATCCTTGCTGCGATTCCGCTCGGAGGCTATGTCAAAATGTTAGACGAGAAAGCCCTTGCTTTAGAGGGTCGGGGTGAGTTTTCAAGCTCAGCGCATTCTGAACAAGAGCTCATGCGCGCTTTTAATCGTCAGTCGGTAGCTAAGCGTATTGCTATTGTGCTTGCAGGGCCGCTTGCTAACTTATTGTTCGCCATTGCTTTATATTGGATATTATTTGTAGCAGGCATTGTGGGCGTGAAGCCTATTTTGGGTGAGGTGATTGATGAGAGCCCTGCTCAGGTTTCAGGTTTTATCTCTGGCGAAGAAATCAAAAAAATTAATGGAAAACCGGCTGAATCTTGGCAAGAAGTGAGCTGGATGCTGTTAAATCAATCTTTAAAAAATAAAAACCTAAAAATAGAAACGCTGAATTCAAAAAATGAGATTAGAGAGCGCCATTTAGATTTAACAAAAATTGATTTAGATGACACGACGAAAAATGTGTTAACAATGGCTGGCTTTACAATGTATCAGCCAAGTGGCTTGGCGATTGTGGGTGAGGTGGTTAAAGGGGGCTCGGCAGATGTAGCGGGCATTAAAAAAAACGATTTAATTTTGATGGTGAATCATCAGCAAGTTGCGCTTTTAGATGACTTTGTAGACGAGGTTAAGCGTCATCCAAATCAACCGTTAGAGGTTTTGATTGAGCGAAATTTAAAGCAGATTACTTTAAATTTAACTCCAGAAAAGACGAGTCAGTATGGTCAAGAAGTAGGGCGTGTTGGCATCGCTTTTAAAGTGCCCCAAAAAGAGCTGGACAAGATTTTTATAACCAGCCGCTACGCTGTATCTGATGCTTTTTTAAAAGCTGTCGAAAAAACATGGGAAACTTCAATTTTTACGCTCAAAATGTTAGGAGAAATGATCACGGGAGAAGCCTCTTTTCGTAACGTGAGTGGCCCTATTACCATCGCAAGCTATGCTGGGCAAAGCGCACAAATAAGCTTTGAAGCTCTGGGTGCGTTTTTGGCGGCGATAAGTATTAGCATTGGTGTGCTTAATCTATTGCCTATACCAGTGTTAGATGGCGGCTATTTGATGTATTATGTTGTAGAAATTTTTACTGGAAAAGCAGCTTCTGATTTAGCTGTAAATATAGGGCAAAAAATAGGTATTTTTTTGCTGGCTTGTATGATGGCTTTGGCTTTTTATAACGACATTCACAGGCTCATCGCAGCTTAAATTGCAACACTTTTAAAAAAATGAAACATTTAAAAAATATCATTAAAACTCTAAAACTTAAGTTCTGTGCAATGTGTGTTTTAGGATTGTTTGCAAATTCAGCTTTTGCGTTAGAGCCTTTTATTGTAAAAGATATTAGTGTTGAAGGCTTACAGCGCACAGAGGCGGGCACGGTATTCACCTATTTGCCAGTAAAAGTGGGTGAGATGATGAATGATGAGCTTGCTACGCAAGCCATTAAAGCTTTATATGGCACAGGGTTTTTTAAAGATGTGCGCATTGAGGTAGAAGATGAAGTTTTGATTGTTACGGTGCAAGAGCGCGCTTCTATTGCAAAAATTGACTTAAGTGGTAATAAATCTTTTCCCACAGAAAAGATGAAAGAGGGATTAAAACAAATTGGTATTTCTGAAGGTGAAATTTTTGATCGCTCAAAATTAGATAAGGCTGAGCAAGAGATTAAGCGCCAATATCTGTCGCAGGGTAAGTATGGTGCAACTGTTAAGGCTGTCGAGTCTTTGTTAGATCAAAATCGAGTTGCTGTGCGCTTTGATATTGAAGAGGGGTCGGTTTCAAAAATTCGTAGTATTAACATTATAGGCAATCAAGCTTTTAGTACCGATGATTTGAAAGCTGAATTTTTGCTTACAACACCTAATTGGATGAGTTGGTGGAATAAAGATGATCAGTATTCCAAGCAAAAGTTGAATGCAGACCTTGAGACGCTGCGTTCATTTTATTTAAACCAAGGTTATTTAGAGTTTAATATCGACTCAACGCAAGTTTCAATTACGCCTGATAAAAAAGACATTTACATTACGGTGAATGTCACAGAAGGCCAAAAATACACTATTTCAGAAATCAAGCTGGCTGGCGAAACTATTTTGGGTAAAGATGAAATTGAGCGACTCATCCCCATTAAAAAAGGCGACACCTTCAGCCGCGAGCAAATTACACAAGCAAGCAAGGCTATTAGTGACCGATTAAGTAATGATGGGTATGCGTTTTCAAACGTTAATCCTGTGCCAGAGATAAACAAAGAGCAGCATACTGCGGCATTTACTTTTTATATTGATCCTGGAAGACGCATTTATATTAGGCGCATCAATATCGCTGGCAACACCAGAACACGTGATGAAGTCGTGCGCCGTGAGGTAAGGCAGCTGGAGTCAGCATGGTATGCTTCAGATAAAATCAATCGTTCTAAAGAGCGCTTGATTAGAACTGATTTTTTCTCTGATGTGAATGTTGAAACGCCCAACGTTCCTGGCACGTCAGATCAAGTGGATTTAAACATCAGTGTTACCGAAAAATCAACTGGCAGCGTGCAGTTTGGCGCGGGTTTATCGAGTAGTGATGGGGTGACGTTTGGCGTGACTGTTAATCAAAATAACTTTTTAGGCACCGGCAACCAAGTGCGGGCTCAAGTGAATACAGCCAAAGTAAATACTACTTATTCGATGTCGTTTACTGACCCATATTTCACACCAGACGGGGTAAGTCGCGGCTTTGATTTTTATCGTCGTGATGTTAATACCGACTCGCTCAATGTGGCCTCTTATCGTTCATCATCCTATGGTGGCGGGCTGAGATTTGGTGTTCCTTTAAATGAGCGTGATGCCGCAAGTTTTGGTTTGGCGGTCGATTTAACTAAAATTGATTTAAATTCAGCAAGTCCGGTGCAATATCGAGATTTTTGTGGAAACTCAACAGGCTGTAGCAGCAATTCTTTTGTGGCCTCGGTGGGCTGGGCACATGATACGCGCGACAGTGTGATATATACCAATGATGGTGTATTGCAGAAAATTAGCGCTGAGCTTTCTTTGCCAGTGATGGATTTGAACTACTACAGGCTTGACTATAAGCAAAGTTGGTTTAAGGGTGTATATAAAGACGTAACTTTGATGCTGAACGGCGAAATAGGCTATGCCAACTCTTACGGTAACAAAAATTATCCTTTCTTTAAAAATTACTACATGGGCGGCGTAAACAGTGTGCGTGGTTATCAAGAGAGTTCATTGGGTTCGCGGGCAGTAGATCCTAGTAGTAATGGTACTTATGCGACTGGTGGTAACAAGCGCCTGCTGGGTAATGCTGAGTTTTTTACGCCCATTCCAGGGTTAAAAGATTCTAAGCAGTTTAGGTTAAGTGCCTTTGTAGACGGCGGCAATGTCTATGACGGTAACTACGACTTGAATGAGTTGCGCTACTCTACAGGGCTGGGTGTGAGCTGGATATCGCCCTTTGGTCCCATCAAGCTTATTTATGCTAAACCAATCAATAATAAAACTGGCGATCTTGTGCAGAGTGTTCAGTTTCAGCTTGGCCAATAAGATTTAATCAACATTCAGTGTTAAATTTCAATTGTATTTGAGTGATTGTCGGGCATGAAAAATGAGTATGCTGTGTCATAATAATAGCTGTTATAAAGTATTTTTTAGGGGATTAAATTGAGTCATTTATTGAAAAAATTAGTTTTAGCTGGTTTTATGAGTACTTCTTTGCTTGCTGCAGCTGCTGAAGTTAAAGTCGCTTACGTGCAGGTTGATAAAATTTTACAAGAAGCGCCGCAAACAGCTGAAAGTGGTAAGAAGTTGGAAAAAGAATTTAGTCCTCGCACTCAAGAGTTAGATCGTATGGCAAGGCAGATTAAAGATTTAGAAAACGTGCTTGATAAAGATGGCTCAACCATGAACGATGCTGACCGTCGCGGAAAAGAGCGTGATATGCAAAATATCAAAACTGAATTTCAACGTAAACAACGCGAGTTACGCGAAGATATTAACTTACGTAAAAATGAAGAGCTGGTTGGCTTGCAAGAGCGCATCAATAAGGCTGTGCAGTCAGTTGCCAAAGCCGAAAACTATGATTTAGTGATGTACAGTGGCGTTGCTTATGCTGCAGATAAAATTGATATTACTGATAAGATATTGAAATCTTTAGGTAAAAAATAGTATTGATTAAAACGCAATATAGCACGATAGGTAATTTTTAAGGCGTTGTGATGAGTAAAAATTACACTCTTAATGATATCGTGCGTATATTAGGTGGTCGTGTTGTAGGTGATGGTGAGATTGAAATTTCTCGAGTTTCATCTCTTGATAATGCAACATCAGGTGATATTTGCTTTATTAGTGATGCTAAATATCAGCAAGCACTTAGCATAAGCGCTGCAAGTGCGGTTATATTGCGTGAAAAAGATGCCGCATTTGCGGCTATTCCCAAAATTATTGTAGATCAGCCTTATGCCTACTTTGCTAAGTTGGCTGTATTGCTTAACCCTCCTTCATTACCTATTTTAGGTATCAGTCCTAGTGCAGTGGTAGATGTGAGCGCTCAAATACCCCCCACTTGTAGTGTTGGCGCTTTTGTTGTGATTGGTGCACATGTTGTGCTGGGCGAGGGTGTGGTAATTGGCAGTGGCTGCTTCATAGAAGATCATGTGACGATTGCTGCTGGTACTAAATTAGAGTCTGGCGTAACGATTAAGCAGCATTGCATTGTTGGTAAGAATTGCCACCTATTTTCTGGCGTTGTAATTGGTTCAGATGGCTTTGGTTATACTGAAGAAGAGGGACGGTGGTTAAAAATCCCACAACTTGGTCGTGTCATTATTCATGATAACGTGGATGTTGGTGCAAATACCACCATAGACCGCGGAACGCTTGATGATACTGTGATTGAAGAAGGTGTTAAATTAGACAATCTTATTCAAATTGGTCATAACTGTGTGATTGGCGCGCATACAATCATTGCAGCTTGCACGGGGATTGCTGGCAGCGCTAGGCTTGGGCGTCATTGTAAAATTGGCGGGGCGGCAATGATTCTAGGGCACCTGAGCATTGCTGATCATGTGACGATTTCTCCAGGCAGTATGATTACGCGATCCTTATCTGTTTCTGATACTTATACGGCTTTAATGCCCTTTCAAAATCATCGTGCGTGGTTAAATACCGCTGCTAAAATTCGTCACTTAGACAGCTTTGCAGATAAAATTAAAGCGCTAGAAAGCGCCTTGGCTCTGTTAAAATTAAATCATTCAAGCGCACAAAAAGATGAGTAGCACGCATTTAAGTGTGACCACAAAATATCTCTTAATAAAGAAGTTAATCGAGGCAATATGACCAATAATATCGAACCCATCAGTATGGATATTTATGAAATACTTGAGCATTTGCCGCATCGTTATCCGTTCGTTCTGATTGATCGCGTGATTGACTTAAAACTAGGCACAGAAATCACTGCATTAAAAAATGTAACAATGAATGAGCCATTTTTCCCGGGCCATTTTCCTCATCATCCGGTGATGCCTGGTGTGTTGATTGTAGAGGCGATGGCTCAAGCTGCGGCGGTGTTGTCTTTTAAAACAATGGGGCAAAAGCCAAGCGACGACTCGGTTTACTATTTTGCGGGCATTGATAGCGCGCGTTTTAAAAAACCAGTTTCTCCGGGCGATCAACTGATTTTAAATGTAAAAATTGACCGTATACTCAAAGGTATTTGGAAGTACATTGGCGTTGCAACGGTGGATGGTGTTGTGGTGGCTGAAGCTCAAATGATGTGTATCCTAAAAGAGATAGAAAAAAAAGAGAAGTAAGCGATGCAAACAACAAAAATTCACGCGACGGCAATCATTGATGCGCGCGCAGAGATTGATTCTAGTGTTGAAATAGGGCCTTATAGCGTTATTGGTCCTCACGTTAAAGTTGATGCGGGCACTCGTATTGCAGGTCATGTAACGATTAACGGCCCCACAACAATTGGTAAAAATAACCAAATTTTTCAGTATTCTTCTTTAGGCGAGGCCCCGCAAGATAAAAAATATAAAGGCGAGCCGACCTTGCTTGAAATTGGTGACAATAATACCATTCGTGAGTTTTGTACGTTCAATCGAGGCACTTCGCAAGATAAGGGCGTGACTAAAATGGGTAACAATAATTGGGTGATGGCTTATGTGCATATTGCACATGACTGTCAAATTGGTCATCACACGATTTTTGCCAATAACTCTTCGTTAGCCGGTCACGTGGATATTGATGACTATGCAATTCTTGGTGGCTTCACTCTTATTCATCAGTTTTGTAAAGTGGGTGCGCACGTTATTACCGCGGTTGGGTCTGTTGTATTTAAAGATATTCCTCCTTATGTGACTGCTGCAGGGTACGATGCCAAGCCTCATGGCATTAACGCCGAAGGCTTAAAGCGTAGAGGCTTTAGTGCGGAAAGTATTTTGCAAATTAAGCGTGCTTATAAGGCTTTGTATCGTAATGGTTTAAGCTTAGAAGAAGCGAAAATAGAGCTGACAGAGATGTGCTTAACAGCGCCAGAAATTGGCTTGCTGACTGATTTTTTCAATAAATCCACGCGCGGTATTGTGCGCTAACTAATTTATCGATTGTTATGATTAAAATTGGCATTGTGGCTGGAGAAGCTTCTGGTGATTTGCTTGGCAGCCACCTTATGCAAGCCTTAAAAGCCAAGCGTTCAGATATTGAGTTTATTGGTATTGCTGGGCCTAAAATGATGCACGAGGGCGCGCGGTCAATGTTTCCGATTGAGCGACTCTCTATACGTGGGTATGTTGAGGTGATTAAACACCTTTATGGCTTACTTAAATTACGCCGTCAATTATTTAATTATCTAATTTCTCAAAAAATAGATTTGTTTATTGGCATTGATGCGCCTGATTTTAATTTTGGCTTAGAGCGAAAATTAAAAAACAAAGGCATTAAAACCATTCATTATGTGAGTCCTTCTATATGGGCTTGGCGAAAAAACCGTATTTATAAAATTAAACGTTCTGTTTCACATATGTTGGCTTTATTTCCATTTGAGCCTACTTTGTACCAAAATGCAGGCATTACCACGAGCTATGTAGGGCACCCTTTGGCTGATATATTGCCGATCGAGCCCAATGTAATTGCTGCGCGTGCGCGCTTGAAGTTAAAGTCAGACAGGCTGGTGGTTGCGATGCTGCCTGGCAGTCGTCAAAGTGAAGTTAAGCAACACGCAGATTTGTTTTTAAAAACTGCTAAATTGATTTTGGCTGATTATCCTGATGCAGTTTTTTTGTTGCCTTTGGTGACGCGTCAAACGCGACATATTGTTGAATCAATGATATTTCATGAGCCAGATACTTTACCCATTCAAATTTTGTTTGGTCACGCACATGATGCGATGGAGGCTGCAAATGTTGTCATTGTTGCCTCAGGTACTGCAACGCTTGAGGCTGCGCTACTTAAAAAACCAATGGTCATTACTTATCGCATGAATCGTTTGAGTTGGTATATTCTGAAGTGGATGCGTTTGCAGCCCTATGTGGGCTTGCCAAACATTTTGGCACAAAGGTTTGTGGTGCCAGAGCTTTTGCAACATGACGCTACCCCGGAAAAAATAGCTGAAGCTGCCATGCTGCAAATCAATGATGCAACTCGTCTTACTGAAATCAAAGATGAATTTACAAAAATTCATTATCTTTTACGGCAAAATACAGCCGAAAAAGCTTCAGATGCAGTACTTTCACACTTTGTTTAATTAACACATAGGCTTAATTGATGTCGCGGCTTATTTGTGGTGTAGACGAGGCGGGACGCGGACCTTTGGCAGGTTCTGTTTATGCTGCATCGGTTATTTTAAACCCTGCTCATCCCATACTGGGTTTGGCAGACTCTAAAAAACTCTCTGAAAAGAAACGTGACTTATTAAGCATTCAAATTAAACAGCACGCACTTGCCTGGGCTATAGCCAGTGTGAGCGCCCAAGAAATTGATCAAATCAATATTTTGCAAGCCAGCATGCTTGCTATGAAACGTGCGATAGAGCATATGCAGACGCAGTTTGATATCAGCCAAAACATAGGTGAGATCTTGGTTCAGGTTGATGGTAATCGATGTCCTCAAATTGCTTTTCCGTGTGAGGCAATTGTCAAGGGAGATAGCAAAGTGCAAGCAATTTCAGCCGCTTCTATTCTAGCTAAAGTGGCGCGAGATGCCGAGTTGTATATACTCGATAAAGATTATCCTCAATATGGTTTTGCGCAACATAAAGGCTACCCAACAGCCATGCATTTGTCGGCACTTAAGAAGCATGGCGTTTGCCCTTGGCATCGCATGACTTATGCGCCCGTTAAGCGTCTCTGTGAGGCAAATATAGTGATGCTAGGTCGATGATTGTTTCAACGAGCCTATCACGCAAAAAATGTAACCAAGCTTATTTTGAGTATGCTTAAAAAATTCACTTAATCATTGTTTTTATTATATGGTTTACTTTTTTTAATTTTTTATTACTCAGGTGGATTTTTACAGGAATCTCAATTAAATGATGATGTGTGCTATCGTTTCATCATATTGATCGTTTGTAGAAATAAAAAAGCATCATGACAAAAGAATCCGCTTCATCATCCGTGTCTCAATGTGAGATAGCCGCTTGGCTTCTCACGGGATTATTCTTGATATTTGTGCTTCAATTTAGCTTGCTGCCTGCTTTGCTTGCTGGGCTTTTGATTTTCGAGCTTGTTCGCATGATTACCCCTTTAATTGCACAAAAATTCCCAAGTAAAAAACCTAGCAACCGATCTAAGTTTTGGGCTGTGGGTATTTTGGTGTTTACTTTGGTAGGTTTATTGACGTTGGCAGGTGGAGCGCTGGCGACTTTTTTAAGGTCAGACTCGGGCAGCCTTCCTGCATTGCTTGCAAAAATGGCGCAGATTCTTGAAGACTCACGCAGAATACTCCCTGCTTGGATGATTAAACATTTGCCGGCTGATGCAATTGCATTGAAAGAGCAAGCTTCAGCTTGGTTGCGCGTTCATGCTGATGATTTGCAAGGTGTTGGTCAAGAAGCTGGGCGGGTCACGGTACATATTTTAATTGGCTTGATTATCGGAGGCATTTTAGCTGTGCGAGAGAGCGTTGCTAGTCAAGATTTAAAGCCATTTGCGCGAGCATTGAGCTGTCGCGGTGAGCTATTTGGCGATGCTTTTAGATGTGTTGTTTTTGCACAATTACGTATTTCAGCAATTAACACGACACTGACAGGTATTTATTTGGCAATTATTTTGCCGCTGATGGGAATACATTTGCCGCTGATTAAAACAATGATTGCCATTACATTTTTGGTTGGGTTGATTCCAGTGGTGGGTAATTTAATCTCTAATACAGTGATTGTAGTGGTTAGCTTGAGTCAGTCGCTTATTGTGGCAATGGTTTCTTTAAGTTACTTGGTGGTCATTCATAAGTTTGAGTATTACTTAAATGCACGCATCATTGGCGGAAAAATTCGCGCTAACACCTGGGAGATTTTAATTACCATGGTATGTTTGGAAGCCGCGTTTGGTATAGCGGGGGTGATTGCTGCCCCCATTTATTATGCTTATATCAAGTCTGAACTACGCGAGAAAAATTTAGTCTAGTCGCACTTATATTTAGTTTGTGATTTTATAAAATCTATTCTCGAGCGTTTTGCCATTTTTTATATCATCAAGTTTGCCATCAATCGATTCACTCAGTGAAACCAGTCTCTCATCGGGAAGAGGGTGTGTTTTAAATAACAGGGCAACACTATTGTCATTTGAGTTTACTTGCCCCAAAATTTGCAGCACTTCAGTTAAGCCAAAGGGTTCATAGCCTGCCCGTGTTGCGTAGCTTAGCCCTAATCTGTCGGCTTCAAATTCAGCTTCTTTGTCTAAGCCTCTAGCACTAATCTCAGCGCCACTACCAATCGCTTTGCTAATTATTTTATTGTCATTACCTAATTTTTTACTCAATAAACTTGCGCCAAAATTGAGGAGCTGCTGTTTTTGTAAAACTTTGAGTTGATGCTTGGCCACAATGTGAGCAATTTCATGGCCTAAAACACCAGCCAATTGTGCTTCGTTACTCATTTTTCGGTATAAACCTTTGGTGATCATGACATAGCCGCCTGCTGCTGAAAACGCGTTTAAGTCTTCACTTTCAATCACCCCAAAATGCCAAGGTAAGTCAGGTCTTTCCGATTGCGAGGCCACCCAGCGCCCCACAGAATTTACGTATTTTTGCAAGTTTTCATCTTTTACTAAAGGTGCGGCACCAAGTAAATTGCCTGTAATTTCACGGCCCAACGCAATTTCTTCTTCTTTACTTGGGTTTTTCCAGTTAATCGCTGTTTGTGGCTTTTGAGAGGTGCCGGCTGTGGTATCAGTTGAATCAATTTGGGGATTATTTACAGTTGTGGCTTTTGAGTTTTCATTTGCGGATGTTGATATTGGCGCATTGTTTTGACCAGTTCGTTGCTTAATTTGTTTTTTTACAGCGTTTTTGAGTGCAGAGTTTAAATCTAAAGCCATGCTATGGTGGCTAAAAATAAGCAACAAGCTCATTAGCAAGTTTGAAACGATGATATTTTTTTTGAGCTTATGGGTGTGTATAACGTTCATTTTGCGCCTATTTTGCTGTTTTTAAGTTTGAAAACGAAATGGCCTTTAAGTTGACTGCGTCAGCAAATTGGCGGCCTTGCTCTGGGGTTTGCGTATAACTCTCGAGCAAAGTCACTTCGGAGGCATTAAATTTAGCCGCTTTAAGCTCTTCTGCACTTAGGCCTCGAATCCCCGTGGTTGAAACCACTTGCCCTGTGCCTGCGCGCCCATTTGCAACGGCGAGTACACCGCCCGCTTGGTTGCCCGAGCTTGAACTGCCGCGTTTAACTGAAAGCAATCTCACCCAGCCAGTATTCGATTTAGATTTAACTTGTAGCCAAGCACCTTGTTTACTAAGGATTTCAATATTATCACCACGATTTAAAGTACCCGATATTTTTGCATCCGCAAAAGGCTCAATCCGCAGGCTGTCATTTTTAATGACGCTGCCCATCTCTGCTGCTAAGCTGACATTCATCAGTAGAAATGCAGTCAAACTTGTTGCAAAAAGTGTGATTTTTAATTTTTTCATCTGATTTAAGGCTTTAAGTTGATAAGGTAAATGAAGTTTATTTTAAAGCATCTAGTTTAATAATGGCTTGTGCAAAAATGCTTCGCCATTGTCTGTCCATAGGCACTTCGGTATTTAAAATGCCAATATGTTGAGCATAACGCACGGTGGTGTTACTTGGCATACCAGTATGATGGAGTAGTTGTGTTAATTGCGCGCCGAGCTGCTCTGCATCAGCTTTTATTGTATCAGCTTGAGTTGCATCATGATGAGAATAAGCCCAGCTAACAATTACCATGTCGCCAAACAAGCCCCAAACACCACTTTGCGTGCCTTTTAACACCTCAACCGAGGCTGCAGTAGTACATTTTTTTACGATTTTTTGCCGTAGCGTTTTGAGCATTGCATCGCTTAGCGAAAGCTGGCTTTCTATGAGTATAGGCATCATCAAAATAGCCTCACCTTTTTTACCAGATTCAATGTCATGGGCGAGGAGTCGTTGCATTGCACGGTCATTTGCCAGGGCATATATTTTAGCAATACTAAAATAGACAATCGCCCAACTAATAGGGCCTGTAATGTCGAGGTAAGTGTTGGTGAAATTGAGCGCAAGATAAGAAAGGGCGAGTAACGCAATTTGACTACTACTAAATACGCGCGTTACCTTGTCTCTATCAACATTACGGTAAAATGCAAGAGAGGTAAGCCAAATGAGCAGTAAACTCATCAGAATATAAGGTGTTTTGCCACGCCATACTTGTAAGTAATCTAGATGTTTAACGTTGTCAATCGTAGTGGCTAAAATCTCAACACCAGGAAACTCTTTTGCCATGGCGGTGGCTTTAATATCAAAAAGTGATGGGGCGGTAGAGCCAATAATAACGATCTTGTTAGTAAATTCATTGGCTGGGCGCTTTTTAACCTTGTTAGCCATGTCGCTGTAAACATCGCTAAAGCTCACAAATGGATAGGTAAATGGCTTGCCGCGCCAGTTGATGAGCATGTTTTCTGGCAGTGGCGCTAAATTTTCTTTTGAAAAGTTACCCACAATCAAGGGTAATGAGGGCAGTAACCAGCCATGTTCATCGTGCCAAAGTTTATATTCACGGGCAATGCCATCAGCATCGGTGTAAATGTTATGTGTGCCTAAATGTTGAGAGTTGAGTGCGGCTTCAAAATGGGGTAATACAATTGCAATGGGCTTTTGAGGCTGACTTGTTACTTCTTTCGTGCTTGGTTTAATGCCAGGAATCATCTCTGCTGTGATTTTGCTTAAATGGTCGCTGGCTTGAGATAAGCGCAACATCGGAAAAAAAGTATTGTTTGTGCCAGCAATCACATCATTAAAATAAGCATCGCTGTCTGGGTTATATAAATCAGCATCGCTAAAAAGAATGTCAAATACGATTGCTTTAGGTTTCTGCATTTCAATGTTTTCAACAAGCTCACCCAACACTTGGCGCGGCCAAGGCCAACGGCCATACTCTTTTGCCATTGCGCTTAATGAGGCTTCGTTGATGTCTACAATCACAATATCGGGATCGACTTTAGGCACAACGATACGTTTTTTTACCATGAGATCAAAGGCACGATCGCGCATATTTTGCCCAACGTGAAAAAGGTTTGCATCAAGCAAAACCATGACACTTAGCAAAGCGCAAAGGTAAATGTAGAAATTATTACTAAGCTTGCGAGTAACGTCAGCGAGCCATTGGTTAATGAGTAGTTTGATTTTAATCATAAGTACTTTTGTTGAGTGTAGATGCCAGCTTGAGATAAGTTATTTTGAGTCTTGTGGCTTAAAACCAAGCGTTTAATCTCGGCTTTTTATTTGAGTAATCTGATAAAGCTTTGAGATTTTTTGAGTATAACATTCACTCCCCCAGTGCCCAGTCATTTTAATTGCAGTGCTTTTGTTAAAATCGATGCAATGCTGGCGATAAAGCTTTTAATGCCCTTTCTGCGAGCTTGTAGTCAGGATAAATGCTGGAAACGGTTGCCCAAAATTGAGCAGAATGATTTAACTCTTTAATATGTGCAAGCTCGTGACAAACAACATAATTGATAATATGAGGCGGGGCTTGGATTAAGCGCCAGTTTAGTCGAATCTCTTTTTTAGAGTTACAGCTGCCCCAGCGAGTGCTGGCGTTAGATAAAGTGAGCGATGTAAATGAAACGCCTAACTTTGTTGAAAATAACTCTAAGCGCCTTGTAAAATCAGATATCGCTTGTTTTTTATACCATTGCACAAGTTTTTTGCTGACTAAATTAGGCTCGTGGTTTGGCATGGCAAGCTGCAAGATGCCAGGTTGATATTCTACCGATTTTGATCGTACGTTATGCTCTAAAATGAGTGTATGGGGGTGACCTAAAAACAATAATTGTTCGCCATGTTGCCATCTCATTTCTGGCATTTTGTTGGCTGAAACTGAAGCTATTTTTTGCAAAATCCAGCTGGATTTTTTAAAAATAATCTCATTGAGCTGGTTTTCTAGAAGGTGTTTTGGCGCATAAATAATCAGCCCTTTTTGCGTGACTTTTAACCCAGCCGTGCGGCGCGCGCGGCGCTCTAATTGATAATGCAATTGATATCCAGAGGGTAGGGTGATGATATGTTGCATTCGTTTGATTAAGGTAGCTTAAGTTGATTGAGGTGGCTTAAGTTGCATTAGTTTAACAAGGTCATTTCTTTTTCAATCCAGCTTTGTACTTGCTGGTTGAGCGCGTCGGCCTTTAGATCAGCGGTTTTAATGGGGGCGCCGATATGTATTTTAATAATCCCTGGTTTTTTGATAAAGGAGTTTTTTGCCCAAAACTCGCCAGCATTATGTGCCACGGGAATCACCGGTGCCTGTGTGTGTGTTGCAAGCCATGCGCCGCCAATATGATATTTGCTCGATGCGCCAGGGGTTGTGCGCGTGCCTTCAGGAAATATCACCACCCAAAATCCACGATTTAATCGCGCTTGTCCATGTGCAACGAGTTTTTTTAGTGCTTCGCGCCCTGCGCTACGGTCAATTGCAATCGGCGATGACATGGCCAAACCCCAGCCAAAAATAGGAATCCAAAGCAACTCACGCTTAAGGACATACACTTGTGTCGGAAAAATAGCCTGAAAAGCGAGCGTTTCCCATGCTGACTGATGCTTAGATAAAATAATGGTAGGGGTATTGTGGATGTACTCTAAGCCTGTAATTTCATGGCGGATATTGCAGGTAACTTTTAGCCACCACAACATACTGCGTGCCCAGCCAGAAATTAAATCGTTGCGTAAAATCGGGTTAAGCGGCAGTGAAAAAAGGGCAATCAGCGTGAATATAGGGGCAGTGATTGCTTGGCCGATAAAAAAAAGTAGAGAGCGTAAAAATAACATACGAACTTTTGCGTAAGTGTTTCTATTTAATTAAGCTTAATTTAATTTGGCAGTCATACGCTGTGCCGCCTCAAGTAAATTTGCACAAATCCAAGTGTTTGGTGGTAGGGCTTTTTCTGGATTTTTTTTAGACTCTGCTAATGTCGCCTCACCTTTGCCTGTGAGTACTAGAATTGGCTGACAGCCAACACTCGCAAAGGCTTGTAAGTCGCGTAGCGCATCGCCCACGGCGAGCACATTGTTTAACGCTATCGAAAATCGATTACCAATCTCTTTCATCATGCCGGCATTCGGTTTGCGACAATCGCAATCAGCATCTTGTGTATGAGGGCAGTAAAAAATAGCCTCAATACGCCCACCAAGAGCGGCTAATTCTTTAAGCATTTTGTCATGAATGCTATTGAGTGTTGTCATATCAAATAAGCCGCGGCCAATACCAGACTGGTTGCTTGCAATGACTACTTTGAAGCCAGATTGATTAAGGAGCGCAATGGCCTCTAGGCTGCCAGAAATTGCCACCCACTCACTCGTGCTTTTGATGAAGTGAGCGGAGTCTTGGTTGATGACGCCATCTCTATCTAAAATGACTAGTTTCATGGCGCGCTTGGGTTAGCTTGCCAGTTTCGATAAATCTGCAATGCGATTCATCGTTTGATGTAAAACAGTGAGCAAACCTAAGCGATTTTCTTTTAATGCCGCGTCATCTACATTGACCATCACATGGTCAAAAAAATCATCCACTGGCGCTTTGAGCGCTGCGAGTGACTGCAGTGATGCTGTGTAGTTGCCACTTTCAAATAGCTCATCAGCTTTAGGTTTTATTGTGCTTAAAATTTGATTGAGTGTGATTTCAGCGACTTCTTGTAATAATTGAGGATTAACTTTTGCGTTGACTTCACCTTCAATTTTTTTCAAAATATTGCTCACACGTTTATTGGCGGCGGCCAAAAATGGCGCTTCATTGAGTGATGAAAATGCCCGAACAGCTAATAGTCGTTGTGGAATCTCACACAATAATGGCGGATTAAGCGCTAACACTGCATCGACCTCTTGTGCGCTAGCGCCTTGCTCGCGAAGGCTTATCGCAAGACGGTCATTTAAAAATGTTGACACACTTGAAACATACTCAGGGCTGTCAATCTCGTTAAAAAATGGCTCTAGACTTTTTGAAAAACTTAAATGACTGATGTGGAGTAAATGCGTTAATTGTAGCGGGAGTTTGTTGTCGATGAGCATACGCAAAATACCCAAGGCATGACGACGTAATCCAAATGGGTCTTTGTCGCCGGTTGGTTTTTCACCAATTTTAAAAAGACCTAGCAACGTTTCTAATTTGTCTGCCAAGGCTAGACAAATGCCCACTTGATTGCGTGGTAGTACGTCACCCGCAAAACGTGGCTTGTAATGGTCTTCAATCGCAAAAGCAATCTCGTCATCTAGGCCTTCATGTTGCGCATAATAACGCCCCATCACGCCTTGCAATTCAGGAAATTCGCCCACCATGTCAGTGACTAAATCTGTTTTAGATAAACGTGCAGCTTTTTCAACTTTAGCTACAAAAGCCGCATCGCCTAACTGCTTGGCAATTTCAGTAGCAATACTGACCACACGTAAGTTGCGCTCACCTTGCGAGCCTAGTTTGTTGTGGTAAACGACTTTATTTAATGATTCCAGACGGCTTTCGAGTGTTTTTTTACGGTCTTGGTCAAAGAAAAATTGAGCATCTGCGAGCCTGGGGCGCACCACGCGCTCATTGCCTGCGATGACTGCGCTGACATCGTCTGGGCTGACATTAGAAACGATTAAAAATTGATTGGTGAGCTTGCCATGCGCATCAAGTAGCGGAAAGTATTTTTGATTAGCCTTCATGGTTAAAATCAAACACTCTTGCGGTACTTCTAGGTAAATTTCTTCAAACTGACCAAGTAATACATTAGGCCGTTCAACCAAGGCCGTCACTTCGTCAAGCAGCGCATCATCTTCAATTGGTTTGAGATGTTGTTTTGCAGCGGCAGAATTAAGTTGACGTACGATTTCTGCACGACGCTCTGCAAAGCTTGCAATCACTGCGCCTTCGGCTTTTAGTTGTGTAGCGTAACTATCAGCAGTGTTGAGCACAACAGGCGAGCTTGTTGCCTCAAATCGATGTCCTTGCGTTGTGTTGCCAGCCGTTAAGCCCAAGGCGGTGACAGCAACAACCTCATCGCCATACAGGGCGACTAAGCCATGCGCGGGGCGAACAAAATTGACACTGGTCCAGCCGTCTGCCAATTGGTAAGCCATAACTTTGGGAATAGGCAGTTTTGATATGGCTTCATTTAATGCAATTTGTAAGCCATCTTTTAATGAAACGCCTTTTTGTGTGACCTCTAAAAACAAGACCTCATTTTTACCATCAGCTTGCTTTGTGAGGTTTTTAACCGCGGCGTCTGTTAAGCCCATGCTGTTCAGGCGTTTGATTAAGGCGGGCGTTGCATTGCCGCTTGCATCTAAACCTACACTCACGGGCATGAGTTTTTGTGTGGACGTTTTATCTGGAGCAATCGCACATATATGGCTTGCATGCACAGCTAATCGACGTGGTGAGGCGTAAGCCGTTGCTAAAGCGTTTTCGGTGGTTAATCCTTGAGATTTAAGCGCTTCAAATAATAGGCTGGCAAAAGCCTCGCCCAGCTTATTGAGTGCTTTGGGAGGTAATTCTTCAACAAAAAGTTCTACAAGTAGATTGTTCATGCTGCGGCTTTCTTAGCTAATTCTGCTAACACTTCATCTGCCCAATCTTTGGGCGCCATAGGAAAACCGAGTCTGGCGCGACTTTCTAAATAAGCGGCGGCAACGCTTCGCGCTAAATTACGAATACGGCCAATATAAGCTGCGCGCTCTGTAACCGAGATTGCACCGTGCGCATCAAGCAAGTTAAATGTATGGGCGGCTTTTAGCACTTGTTCGTAAGCGGGTAAGGAAAGCTTTTCTTCAATAAGATGCAGTGCTTTTTTTTCATGGGCGGTAAATGCCGTGAACAAAAAGTCAGTGTCAGAGTGCTCAAAGTTGTAAGTTGATTGCTCGAATTCATTTTGCTTATACACATCACCATAAGTTAAGTGCTTACCTGTTAAATCCGTTGTCCAGATTAAGTCGTAAACATTATCCACTCCTTGTAAATACATGGCTAAACGCTCTAAGCCGTAAGTAATTTCACCGGTAATCGGCTTGCAGTTAATGCCGCCTACTTGTTGAAAATAAGTGAATTGCGTGACCTCCATTCCGTTGAGCCACACCTCCCATCCTAAGCCCCACGCGCCTAAAGTGGGGTTTTCCCAGTCATCTTCAACAAAGCGAATATCATTTTTTTTAAGATCAAAACCCAAAGCTTCGAGCGAGCCTAAGTACAGCTCAAGAATGTTTGCAGGTGCGGGTTTGAGCACTACTTGAAATTGGTAATAATGCTGTAAGCGGTTTGGATTTTCACCATAGCGCCCATCTTTTGGGCGGCGGCTTGGTTGCACATAAGCGGCTTTCCAAGGCTCTGGCCCCAATGAGCGCAAGAAAGTTGCCGTGTGTGAGGTGCCTGCACCGACCTCCATGTCGTAAGGTTGCAGTAATGCACAGCCTTGATCGCTCCAGTAATTTTGCAAGCTAAGAATGATTTGTTGAAAAGTAAGCGCCATGATTGAATTCTATAGATTTTAAGTTGTGTAACTTAAATTTTTTGCTGTCTAAAAAACGCTCATTTTACTTTGTTTTACGCCGGCTTGCCAAAAAATTGGCTAAAGATATAACGGTAAGCCCCATGATGCTGATAGCTAGAAATAAGTGATTGCCCCAGCGCACAAAAGGCGTGCTGCCAATATAGCCTTGTGCCACGCCATTTAACGTGGTTCTGATAAAGCGTGGCGCTTCGGCGAGTACTTTTCCGTGGGGGTCAATAATGGCTGTCACGCCAGTATTGGTTGCACGAAGCACGGTGCGCCCTGTTTCTAGGGCGCGTGCTTGTGAAAATTGCAAGTGCTGATATGAGGCAAAAGATGTGCCATACCATGCGTCATTGCTGACATTGACCAATAGCGTCGCATTGGGTAATTGCCTAATAATCTCCTCGCCAAATACGTCTTCATAGCAAATGTTCATGGCTACCTTTTCACCTGCAATACTCATGGCTTGTTGATGAATACTGCCGCGTGATAAGTCACTGAGGGGCATATTAAGTAAATCGCGATAAACCCAAGCAAAGGCGGTTTTTAATGGAATAAATTCACCAAAAGGCACAAGATGAGATTTGCGGTAGGCTTGCGTTGCAGCTTCGCTGATATTGAGCAGGCTATTAAAGTACGCGCCATTTTCTTGCTCAATAGCGCCCACTAAAATGTGGCCTTGATTGCGTTTTGATATTTGTTGCAGCTCGCTGGTAAGCGCTTGAGGGAACTCGCTCGAGAGTACGGGCATGGCTGTTTCTGGCATGATAATGAGCTGTGCTTGAGAAGCTTTTGTCATGGTGAGGTATTGATTTATGGTGTGTTCAGATATTTCTGGATTCCACTTTAAATCTTGGGTGATATTGCCTTGTAATAAAGCAACCGTTATGGGGTTTGCGCTTGTGGTAGACCACGCCACTTCTTTTAAAAGGGAAGCCGTCACAAAAATAAGCAATAAGCTCGCAATGCTATTACGCTTAAAAGTCATTGATACTGATTTTTTAGCAAGCCAATAACCGATAATGCTGGCGATTAAAACTGTGAGTGTAGAAACGCCATAAATGCCAGTCATTGGCACATAAGCGGCTAATGGGCTGTTAGGAACTTGGCTATACCCCATTGTGAGCCATGGAAAGCCAGTAAAAATCCAGCTACGTGTCCAGTCAGCCAGACCCCAAAATAGGGCAATGCTGATGATGAGCTGCGTTGAGTGTGGCCTTGAAATTTTAACGCTCAGCACACCTACAAGCCCAGTAAATAAAGCCATAAATGCAGACAAGATAAAAGTTGCGAGAGCGGCTAATGGGCTTGGCATATTGCCAAAATCATGCAGGCTGATATATATCCAATATATTCCAGTGCAAAAAAGCCCAAGCCCGTAAATAAAGCCGATAAGCGCGGCTTGTTTTGGGGTGCGGTTTTGATGCCAGAAGTAGCATAAACCGATGAGTGATAAAAAGCTTGCAGGGTAACAATAAAAAGGCGCAAAGCCAAAAACGCACAAGGCCCCCAGTAAAAATATCAATACATATTGAGCGTGCTCTTGAATAACGTTAATCTTCAACATGCTGCGCTGGCAATACTTCAACGATGAGGGAGTGCAGGCGGCGACTATCTGCGCGCAAGACTTTGAATTTTAGTCCACTTAAGCTTGTTTCTTCGTCACGCTTGGGCAGGCGACCAAACTGATGAACAACCAGTCCGCCAATGGTTGAAAATTCTTCATTGCTTAGTTTTGTGCCGAGAGCTTCATTAAAATCGCTGATTTCAGTGAGCGCTTTAACACGATAATGACCCTCAGCATTTTGAATGATATTGTCTTCGTCTTCGTCGTAATCATATTCATCTTCAATGTCGCCGACAATTTGCTCTAGCACATCTTCAATGGTTACCATGCCCGCCACGCCGCCGTATTCATCAACCACAATGGCAATGTGGTTGCGGTTACTGCGAAACTCTTTTAAAAGTACATTTAAGCGTTTGGATTCAGGAATAAACACAGCAGGGCGGAGCATATCGCGCACTTCAAAGTCTTCACCAGCGTAGTAGCGCAGTAAATCTTTGGCAAGCAAAATGCCAATCACATTATTTTTATCATCTTCAATCACAGGAAAGCGTGAGTGCGCTGTTTCAATCAGGTGGGGAATAAAAACTTCAGGAGGGTTAGAGATGTCAATCACATCCATTTGCGAGCGCGGAATCATGATGTCACGCACTTGCATTTCACTCACTTGCATGACGCCTTCTATCATGGCAAGTGAGTCTGCATCGATTAAGTTGTTTTCATAAGCGCCATAGAGAAGCGTTACAAGCTGTTCTCTGTCTTCAGGTTCGCGGAGTAAAAAGTCACTTAATCGCTCTAATAAGCTGGTTTTGTTGCTAGGTTTTTCCGACTCTTCAGCCATTATTTGGCGTCCTATGTAATGAGATGGGGGTCAGCATACCCTAATTTGATGATAATTGCAGTCTCTAAACCTTCCATTAGCTCTGCCTCTGGTTCGCTTTCATGGTCATAACCATGCAAATGTAAAATGCCATGAACGGCTAAATGCGCATAATGCGCTTCGAGTGATTTTTGTTGTGCAATCGCTTCAGCCGCAACGATGGGGGCGCAAATGACAATGTCGCCTAATAAGTGCGGCTCGTCAGTAATAAAAAATGTGAGCACATTGGTCGCATAATCTTTAGCACGATACGCCTTGTTAAGCGCGCGACTTTCTTCTTCATCAACAAGTCGAATGGTGGCTTCAGTATTGACCCGAATAGCCGCCTTGCCCCATTTTTTAAATTGACCAAGACAAGGCAGTTGCGCTTGTGTTGAAGCAACTTGAAGGGTTAAAGAGAGTGTTGGCATAAATTGAATGAGATGAACTTAATTTGCTTAATTGAGCTGCATGGATTTAATTTTCTTTTGTAGCTTCATTTTCATCATTGTATGGAAAACGCACATGACCATAACGCAAAACCAGCACAGCCAATGAAATGAGCAAGATTGAGCCTGAAAGTGAAATCATTGTTTGAGCGTTTAAATCATGGATATCTAACACTAAAAATCGCGCTAAAGCGATGATGCCAATATAAAGTGGATAGCGCACTGGCAAGCTACCTGAGCTAAAGTAATGATTGAGCATTGACATCACTTCAAGGTAGAGAAATAGCAAGAGAATGTCGCCAACAGTAATATTGCGGGCGAGCCAAATATGGTAAATAGCCTGAAACACTGCAAAAATAGTGGAAATGGCAATTAAGATAAGCACCATTTGTCCAATAGCGCTAATCGCCCGCTGCATGAGCTGACTGTATGGATTAGAGTTCATTTTGCTTAAAGCTCCCCATTATTTTATTGATTGCATGGTAAATTTTTGATGATTTTAAAATAGTGTCACGCGCAATTGAGCACAATATATTTTTGCAATAAATTGAGCGCATGACTTTTTTAATGCTAATGGCAACTTAAATTAAGGCTCATTTTTTGAATGAGACAGCTCGTAAGATTCATACGCATTGACAATTTTTTGCACCAATGGATGACGCACCACATCGGCAGATAAAAAATGAGTCATGGAAATGCCTTTAATGTCTTTAAGGATTTTTTGTGCCTCAACCAAGCCGCTTTTTTGATGGCGCTGTAAGTCAATTTGTGTCACGTCGCCTGTAATGACAGCTTTTGTGCCAAAACCGATGCGGGTTAAAAACATTTTCATTTGTTCTGGTGTTGTGTTTTGCGCTTCATCTAAAATAATAAAGCTTTGATTAAGCGTGCGCCCCCGCATATAAGCCAGTGGCGCCACTTCAATCGCACCGCGTTCAAACATTTTATTCACGGTATCGTAACCAGCTAAGTCGTAAAGTGCGTCGTATAGTGGGCGTAAATAAGGGTCAACTTTTTGGTTTAAATCACCTGGTAGAAAGCCCAAGCGTTCGCCAGCCTCAACTGCGGGTCGCACCAGTACAATTCTTTTGACACGGTCACGTGCCATCGCATCTACTGCGCTGGCAACTGCTAGGTAGGTTTTGCCTGTGCCAGCAGGGCCAATGCCAAAGCTAATGTCGTGATCTTGAATTTGCTGTAAATACTGCACTTGGCGAGGCGTACGCCCTTGCAACTTGCCGCTACGCGTCATGAGTAGAGGCGTGGCCGAGCTTGCAATATCTTCAGGTTTGAGTCTATCTATTTCAACTAAGCCAAGCTGAATCTCTTCAAGGCCAATCGGGTTTTTGGCACGCAGGTAAAAATTTTCAAGTAATTGAGCGGCCAAGCGACTGTTATGAAGCTTGCCCGTGAATTTAAAATGCGCGCCACGACGTGTAATATCAATATCTAGCGCATCTTCTATTTGCTTGATATTTTCATCTAATGCACCACATAAATTAGCAAGATATAAATTATCTTCTGGGGTTAGGGTGATTTCCATATTACACAATGCTGCCTATTAAACGACGTGGGTTAGATACGTCGGTGATTTTTACATGAACAAATTGATGAATTAAATCTGCTTCTCCAGCAATATCAACAACACGATTATTATCGGTTTTTCCTGCCAATAAGTGCTTGTTTTTCCAAGATTTACCTTCAATCAAAACGCGTTGAACGCTGCCTAGCATGGCGTCAGAAATGGCCTTGGCTTGAGCTTCGTTGATTGCTTGTAATTGAGCTAAGCGGGCGAGCTTTACTTCTTCAGGCGTGTTGTCTTGTAAAAAAGATGCCGGTGTGCCAGGGCGTGGGCTGTATAAAAAGCTAAAGCTGGTATCAAAGCCAACATCTTGCATCAATTTGACTGTGGCTTCAAAATCAGCCTCTGTTTCGCCTGGAAAGCCCACAATAAAGTCTGAAGTGAAGGTTAAATTTGGGTTGGCAGCACGTAATTTACGAATCGTTGACTTAAATTGCAGCCCTGTGTAGTTACGTTTCATTGCCATCAAAATGCGGTCACTGCCAGCTTGAACAGGCAAATGCAACTGACTAGCTAATTTTGCTACGCTTGCAAAACAGTGAATGAGTCGCTCGCTCATTTCGTTTGGGTGGCTTGTGGTAAAACGAATGCGTTCAATTTGTGGAATTTCGGCAATGGTTTCAATGAGCATGGCCAAGTCAGCTTCTACGCCTTCATACTCTTTGTGATAAGCATTGACGTTTTGCCCAAGCAAGGTAATTTCTTTTACGCCTTGCTCGGCAAGGTGCATGGCTTCAGCCACAATATCTTCAAATGGGCGAGAGACCTCTTCGCCGCGCGTATAAGGTACAACGCAAAAGCTACAATACTTGCTACAGCCTTCCATAATGCTTAAGAAAGCGCTCGCCCCTTCAATGCGAGGTAGTGGCAAATGATCAAATTTTTCTACCTCAGGAAAGCGAATATCGACTTGCGCGCGACCGCTTGCTTGACTTTCTTTAATAAGATCAGGTAAGCGGTGCAGGGTTTGCGGGCCAAATACCACATCAACATAAGGCGCACGTTTGATAATGTTGTCGCCTTCTTGAGAGGCAACACAGCCGCCCACGCCAATCACCAAGTTTGGATTAGCCTTTTTAAGTGGGATAAACCGCCCTAAATGGCTAAATACTTTATCCTCGGCTTTTTCACGTACAGAGCAGGTGTTGAGTAAAATTACATCAGCATCTTCAGGCGTGTGCGTTTCAACCATGCCATCGCTAGAGGCTAGCATATCTGCCATGCGTGAAGAGTCATACTCATTCATTTGGCAGCCAAAGGTTTTAATAAATACTTTTTTTTGCATTGTGGTGGCGGTGCGCGCGGGGTTTATTTTTTCTTTTAAGGATATGAATGAGAGCGTGTCGATTGATCAGGCATGAAATTGATAAAACATGATTTTAGCGCATTTGACCATTTGCATCACGCAAACTTGCTTGTAGCAAGGTAAAATAAACATAAATCAATCAATCAACATCAAATGCAAGCACTGCCCATTTTCATAAATATCACCAAGCGTTGCTGTGTTGTTGTTGGCGGCGGCGATGTAGCTGCGCGCAAAGTGAGCTTGTTGTTAAAGGCGCATGCAGCAGTGACAATTTATTCGCCAGTGCTTTGTCATGAGCTCACCTCTTTGGTAGAAGCCAATAAAATAAGCCATGTGAGCGCTCATTTTGAGCCTTCTCAATTAAATGGGGCTTGTTTGGTGATTGCCGCAACAGATGATGAGTCGGTGAATGTAGCGGTTTCATTGGCAGCAAAAGCGCACAATATACCGGTGAATGTGGTTGATTCCCCTCATTTATGTACATTTACAATGGCCTCTATTGTAGAGCGCGCCCCTATTGTTATCGCAATTTCTAGCGAAGGTAACGCCCCTGTATTAGCCCGCTATATTCGCGCTAAAATTGAAACGATGTTGCCCTCTGGTTATGGCAAAATCGCTGAAATTGCGGGTGAATTTAGAGCAAAAGTGAAAGAAAAATTTGCCACAACGCAGCAGCGCCGTATCTTTTGGGAGGGTGTGTTGCAAGGCCCGATTGTAGAGCGCATTTTGTCAGGGCAAGAAGCCGCCGCGAGAAAAGCATTAGACGATTTACTTTCTGAAGCCTCTGATTTAAAACAACATGGCGAAGTGTATTTGGTGGGTGGTGGACCAGGAGACCCTGATTTATTGACTTTTAGAGCGCTTCGCCTCATGCAGCAATGTGATGTGTGTGTTTACGATAAGTTAGTGAGCCCAGAAGTAATGGAGCTCGTGCGCCGTGATGCTGAGCTCATTTATGTCGGAAAGGCGCGCGATCAACACACCTTGCCGCAAGAAGAAATCAACGATTTACTTGCCAAACTTGCCTTGCAAGGCAAGCGGGTGTTGCGTTTAAAGGGAGGAGACCCTTTTATTTTTGGGCGTGGCGGAGAAGAAATTCAAACGCTCATGCAAAAAGGCGTGCCGTTTCAAGTTGTGCCTGGCGTCACGGCGGCCAATGGCGTTTCTACTTATGCAGGCATTCCGCTGACACATCGAGACTATGCGCAAGCTTGCTTGTTTATTACAGGGCATTTGAAAGAGGGGACGGTAGATTTAGATTGGGTGGCTATGTCGCGCCCTCGTCAAACCGTGGTGATTTATATGGGCTTAGCCGGCATGGATACAATATGCGAGCAGCTCATAAGGCATGGCGTGTCGCCTGATATGCCTGCGGCAGTGGTTCAGCAGGGCACCACACAGCACCAGCGTGTTGTGACAGCCGCACTCAAAGACTTGGCCGCAAAAGTGAAAGAGGCGCAGATTAAAGCGCCATGTTTAACCATTATTGGCGAAGTGGTGAGTTTGCGCGATCAGCTAAATTGGTTTAATCCCAATGCTGACTTAATCCCATCGGAAACTTAAGCCCAGCGGAGATTGCTACTAACTCAAGTATGCATGAGTGGTGCTTGGCATTAAGCATAACTCATTTAAATTACCGCTTAGATTTCATGGAAATACGTATTGGAAAGAGTTTAATTTAAAGTGCATAATATACCCGAGAGTCTTTGAATGTCCCGAGAGTCTTTGAATGAAAGCTCTTGAATGTAAAGCTATTCAGTCAGTAATTATAATTTTAGATATATTTAAATTAAAGGAATGTATGATGCAAAAACTCAAACACACGCTTTCGCTAGCAGGCTTCACATTTTTAGCAACCTTAAGTGGATGTGCTACTCATGTCAATCCAGAACCTGTTCATCCCGCAAAAGTTGACACCAGCGGCGCTGGCTTGGTTCATGCTTTAAATGGCACTTTCGGCGTACACGAACATATGCGCGCATCTCATGCTAAAGGCTTTTGTGCCGCAGGAGAATTTGTACCTACACCGCACGCAGCTGAACTATCTGCATCACCGATGTTTAAGCAGGCAACTTTACCCGCGAATATTCGCTTTTCAATCGGCGGTGGTAATCCAAAAGCCTCAGATAAAAGTCGTAGTATCCGTGGTATGAGCGCGAGCATTAGGAGTGGAGATCAAAGATACGACCTTGTGTTGATTTCAGAGCCGGTATTTTTTGCCTCAACCTTAGCGTCATTTGTAGGCTTTTTAGAGGCACGTGTTGCTGATCCAGCAACAAAAAAACCTGATCCAGAAAAAGTAAAAGCACATAATCATCATTATCCAGAAGCTAAATTGCAGGGAGCTTTGGTTGGCTCTCATCCAGCACCAGCTTCTTATGTGACTACCCCTTACTATAGCACCAATGCTTTTAAATTTACCAATGAAGCGCATCACTCACAATTTGCACGTATTGTGGTTGAGCCTGTGAAAGGAAAATATTATTTAACCGAAGAGCAAGAGCATAGTTTTGCAGATAGCTTCTTAGAAGATGAGTTGAAAGCTCGTTTGGATAAAGCGCCCGCAGAATTTACAGTGTTTGCACAGTTGCCAGGTCAAGGTGATTCAGTTGTTAATCCTGCAACAATTTGGCCTGAAGACAGACCCCGTATAGAGCTTGGTAAGTTGATTGTAAAAAACAATGCTGCACAAGCTTGTGACAACGAAGTGTATGTGCCAACTAATTTACCAAAAGGCATTGAGCCAAGTGATGACCCGATTTTAAAAGCCAGAGCAGAAGCGTATGCGGTTTCTAAGGCTAAAAGAAGTCATTAGTCAATTTTGCGCTTTGGTATTTTAAATATCAAAGCGCAATAGTAGTTATAGCGCTTTAAATATGGCGCTTTGCAAGTGTGCTGGCTTTGCCAATATAGCTTGCAGGCGTCATATTGAGTAGTGCTTGTTTAACATCATCGGGTAGCTCTAAGCCGTGAATAAACTCATGTAGAGAGTCTTTTGTAATGGCTTGTCCGCGCGTGCGTTTTTTGAGCACATCGTAGGGATTTTCAAAGCCATAACGGCGCATTACCGTTTGAATGGGTTCAGCTAACACCTCCCAGCTATTATCTAAATCTTGAGCGAGTTTTGCTGGATTGATTTCTAATTTATTTAAACCACGCAAACATGAGTCATAGCCTAATAATGTATAGCCAAAAGCCACGCCCATATTACGTAAAACAGTGGAGTCGGTTAAATCGCGCTGCCAGCGTGAAATAGGTAATTTTTCGGCTAAGTGTCGCAGTAGAGCATTGGCTAAACCTAAATTACCTTCAGAATTTTCAAAGTCAATAGGGTTCACCTTGTGCGGCATGGTGGATGAACCGACTTCGCCTTCTTTGAGCTTTTGTTTGAAATAGCCGACTGAAATATAGCCCCAAATATCGCGATTAATATCAATCAAAATGGTATTGATGCGGCTTAGGCAATCGTACAGTTCTGCCATGTAATCATGTGGCTCGATTTGTATGGTCATGGGGTTGTAGGTTAAACCCAGTGACTCAACAAAATGCTTTGCAAAGCTTTCCCAGTCAATATGAGGGTAGGCAGACAAATGCGCATTAAAATTACCTACGGCGCCATTGATTTTGCCTAAAATCTCGTTAGATTGAAGCTGCTTTTGCTGACGCTGCAAACGATACACCACATTAGCAAACTCTTTACCCATGGTGGTGGGTGAGGCTGTTTGGCCATGCGTGCGTGATAGCATCGCCTCGTCAGCTAAGCTGTGTGCAAGCGCGCTTAAGCGAGCAATGAGATTATTTAAAAATGGCAACATGACTAAATCACGTGCGTTTTTTAGCATTAGTCCATGTGACAGGTTGTTAATGTCTTCAGAAGTGCAGGCAAAGTGGATAAACTCACTGGCTTTTTTGATTTCAGGATTGTCATTAAACTTATCTTTAAGCCAGTATTCAAGTGCTTTTACATCATGATTGGTGCGCGTTTCAATGGCTTTTACTTCTGCGGCATCTTGCTCGCTAAAATTGATCATTGCATCGTCTAGCGCATTGATTGTGCTTGGGCTAAACGGTGCAATTTCTTGCAGTTCGGCCTGTTTAGATAAGGCTTTAAGCCACTCTACCTCTACCCAGGCGCGGTGTTTGATGAGTGCATATTCGCTAAAATAAGGGCGTAGCGCGTCTAACTTAGTTTGGTAACGACCATCAAGAGGGGAGAGAGCATTGAGTGTGGTGAGTGACATATGTGAGCTTTCAAAAACAGATAAAAAATCTTAGCAGAAGCATGGTTTATAGCAAATGCGCTTGCTTGCCATGAGTGCTTTTTTACAACTTAAGCGCCCTTGCAAAGGTATTAAAAAATTACTTCAAGTGGCATTTTACCTGACTCATTTATCTCTATAGCGACTGATGATAAAAAATTTACTCTAAAACGTTGCTATCAAAGCATGATTCTTTACAGTGCTTTTATTTGATCTCTATTTAGCTCAAGTTGACCTTGCCAGCTCACTGCGCAGAGGCATGGTGCGTCGATGCGCTGTTGCAGGCTGGCTAAGTTTTCATTGAGCATGGCAAAGTTTGGATGAAGCGCATTGGCAACCCAATAAGCTAATTTTAAGCCACGGGCTTTGATGGCCTCGCTGGTTAAGAGCGCGTGGTTAATACAGCCTAAGCGCATTCCAACCACCAATATCACTGGAATATCTAAAAGCGAAGCCAAATCTGCGAGTGTTTGTGTTTTATTAAGCGGCACATAAAAACCGCCCGCACCTTCAACCACTACCACTTCAGCCATGCTTGCAAGCTGCTGATAAGCGTGTTTTATTTTGATAAGGTCAATTTCTATGCCCGCTTGTTTTGCAGCAATATGCGGTGCAATAGCAGGGGCAAAGCGATAAGGATTGACAATCTCTAGCGGGGCATACACATTACTCGCCTTGATGAGCGCACTTGCATCGGCATTGATTAACTCATTGCTTTCATTAAAAGCACACCCCGATGCCACCGGCTTCATGCCCACTGCTTTGAGCCCTGAAGCAACAAAGTGATGAAGTAAGCTGCTTGCCACATAGGTTTTGCCTACATTCGTATCGGTGCCAATAATAAAATAAGAGGTGGTCATATTGATTTTATTCTTGGCTTAAATGCAATGGGTGCAAGCCCATCGTCAAGCTTTGGCTGACTTGCTCCGCGCCAAGCGTGCCCATAAACCACTTCAAAAGTGGCGGGCAATTTTCCATTATGTCTAAAAGCTTCGTAATTGGCTTCTAAGTTTTTTAAAAAATCGCGACCAAGTAAGCCGCGCGCACGACCATGCGTGGCGTTGTGTGCGCCTATGCTTTTTAAGTCGCGCATGACACTTCTTGCATTATCGTAAGTGAGTGTGAAAACTTCTACATCCAGTACTGGTGCACTAAAACCCGTGCGCACCATTGCATCGCCGATGTCGTGCATATCTAAAAATCGACTTACGCTCGTATTACCATGAGGTGAGCTTGTGGCAGCACGTAACTCTTTGAGCGTGTCTGGTCCAAATGTGCTAAACATCAATAAGCCTTCAGGCTGTAATACGCGGTAAAATTCTTGCAAAGCCATGTCTAAGTCATTGCACCATTGAATGGCTAAATTTGACCACAAAAAATCAACGCTCGTATTTGATATTGGCAAGGCTTCAATATCTGCGCACAAGAGTTTTGGGCTTCTGCCACTCACTAGGTTTTTGATGTGCTCAATCAAGCCAAGATAAGGCTTGGTTTTGCGCGTTTTTTGCAGCATGGGCAGCGCAAAATCTAAAGACACGATGTCTGCTTTCAGGAAGCGCTTTTGTAGGGCATGGCTTCCAAGACCGGTGCCGCAACCCGCATCCAGAATGCTGTGTGGATTTATTTTCACTAAATCTAGGCGTTTTAACATTTCTTCGCGCACTTGTTTTTGCAAGACAGCTGCGGCATCGTAAGTATTGCTGGCGCGCCCAAATGAAGCGCGCACCAATTTTTTGTCAATATAGTAGCTATCTTTTTCTTTTGGGTTCATACGTTTAAACGCTTGAGGGGCCTAAAAATTGTATGACAGCCTCTAAAAAAGACGCCTGGTGAGATAAAAATGGTGCGTGTGAAGCGCCCGCAATCACCCTGAGGTAAGCTGTTGGTAGGTTTTGCATCATCCAGTGAGCGGCTTGCACGGGTACTAAGGTGTCTTTGTCGCCATGAATAAGTAAAATGGGTTTTCTTAAATGTTCGATTTCTAGGCGTAAATCAGTATCTATCAAGATATTGAGCGCCTGCCGTAAAATTTGTTGCGTTGGGGCTGGACGCTCTTCTAATTTTTTGCGCAAGAGCCGAATGGTGAGCCTTGCGTTGATATCGCCCATGCACTGCAGCGTTAAAAATTGTGTAAGCGTTTTGTGATAATTTAAATCCATGCTGTGAGCAAAGTTTCTAAAAACCTCTGCACTGATGCCTTGAGTCCATGGCGCTTGAGCAGCTAAATTTTCTTTATTAACAAAGCAGGGTGTAGAATCAACTAGCACTAAGCTACGTACAGTTTTCGGGTAATTTAAGGCAATACGCATAGCCACTTGTCCACCCCAAGACCAGCCCAAGATATCAACATGAGCGGGGAGCATTTCAGCTATTTTTTCGGCAATGCTATGTAAGTGGTAGGGTTCAGTAGGGCGACTTAGGCCCATGCCTGGTAGATCAACAATATGCAGTGTAAAAAAATTGCTTAGTTTTTTTATGAGCGGCTGCCACACCACGCCACTCATGCCCCAGCCGTGCAATAACACTAGGCTAGGGCCGCTGCCTTTTACTTCGATATGAACATTAGCCGGAACGATAGTCATAAAATTTTTTCTGCCTGATGAATAGCTAAAATGAGTTTCTTAACGTCGTCTAACGAATGTACGGCCGATAGCGAGATGCGCAATCTTGCCGTGCCTAACGGTACTGTAGGCGGACGTATGGCTGGCACGAGAATGCCTTGTTTTTGTAAATACTCACTCAGTGCCAGCGCCTCTAAATTTTCACCTATTAGCAAAGGCTGAATACTTGTTTGTGAAGGCATGAGCTGCCATTTTTCACATTTTAAATGATTTTTAAAATAAGTAATCAGGCAAGACAAATGCGTGCGTAAATCATCGCTTTGTTCAATAAGCTCAAGCGATGCGGATAAGGTTGCAGATAAAGGTGGCGGGGCGGGGGTTGAGTAAACATAGCTTTTTGCAGTTTGAATTAAGTAGTCAATCACCACACTTTCGCCTGCAACAAAAGCGCCCGCAACGCCGGCGGCTTTACCTAGTGTAGCCATCATGATGATACGTGGTGACTTTAATTTAAGGTGATTGAGTGTGCCTTGCCCATGTTCTCCTAGTACGCCAAAGCCGTGCGCATCATCAATGTATAAATACGCATCGTATTTTTCGCACAGTGCTAAGTACTCTGCTAATGGCGCCATGTCGCCATCCATGCTAAATACAGCGTCCACCGCGATTATTTTGTGTTGCGCCTTGCTGGCTTCTAGTAGCTTTTCAAGCGCATACACATCGTTATGGGCAAAGCGGTTAAACGTTGCCAGCGAGTAATACCCACCGTCATTAAGACAGGCGTGATTTAATTTGTCGGCAAAAATGGCATCTTCTCGCCCAAGTAATGCGCCCAATACGCCAATGTTTGCCATGTAGCCAGTAGAAAATAACAGTGCTGCCGGCATATCGACAAACTGAGCCAGTTGTTTTTCTAAATGATCGTGGTGGCGGTGATGCCCCGTTACAAGCGCGGATGCGCCACTACCTACCCCTGACTCTTGCGCGGCATTTTGCATGGCTTGAATGAGCTTTGGGTGGTTAGCTAACCCCAAATAATCATTGCTACAAAAAGATAAATACGGCTGGCTATTTGCCACAATATGTTCAGCTTGCGGCGAATCAAGCAGGCGTCTTTGACGCATAAGCCCAGCTGCTTTACGTTGCTCTAATGCGCCTTGTAAAAATGCGAGCATGGTGAGTTTTATAGTTAGATTTTATTGATGCCAAGTTTGGCAAACAGCGCTTGGTCGCTAGAGGTTTCTGGATTGGCGGTAGTTAGTAATTTTTCACCGTAAAAAATACTGTTTGCACCTGCCAGAAAGCACATGGCTTGAATGCCTTCATTCATGCTTTGGCGGCCTGCTGATAAGCGCACATAGCTTGTGGGCATGGTAATACGGGCAGCGGCAATGGTGCGTACAAATTCTAAAGCGTCTAACTCTGCTGTGCCGTGCAAAGGAGTGCCTTCAACTTGTGTGAGTAAATTGATAGGCACGCTTTCTGGTGGGTGCTCCATATTAGCCAGCTCTGCCAATAAGCCGGCACGCTGAGTACGCGTTTCTCCCATACCAATAATGCCGCCACTACACACGTGAATATCTTGTTGACGCACTCGATCTAGGGTGTCTAAGCGGTCTTGATAAGTGCGGGTGCTAATCACGTTGCCATAAAACTCTGGTGCGGTATCTAAATTATGGTTGTAATAATCTAAACCAGCCGCTTTTAATTGCTCAGCTTGACCTTCTTTTAACATACCTAATGTTGCGCACGTTTCTAAGCCCATGGCTTTTACTTCGGCAATCATTTTTAATACAGGCTCTAAATCACGCTGTTTTGGGCCGCGCCATGCAGCCCCCATACAAAAGCGACTTGCGCCATTATTTTTAGCTGTCTGTGCCGCACTTAGCACTTCATCAAGCTTCATCAAGGGCTCGTCCTCAACCTCGGTGTGATAACGCGCCGCTTGTGGGCAGTAACCGCAATCTTCAGAACAACCCCCGGTTTTAATTGAGAGTAGCGTGCTCACTTGCACAGCATTAGGGTCAAAGTGTGCACGATGCACGGTTTGTGCTTGATACATTAAATCGCTGAAAGGCAGCTCAAATAATGCGACAATGTCAGCAACGCTCCAACGATTGACGGTATGAGTTTCATGAGATGCCTTAACATTGGCTTTTAAGCCATCAGTATTAATGACGGTCTGTGCTGCGTTTTCGAACATTGATTATTTCCTTATTAGGGTGCTTGATTGACCGCAAGATTATACCTTGTCAACCAAAAGTGTCATAAAAGTTAAATATGCGATTAAATTTTAAGCAAATTATAACGGGTAATTTATCTGCAATTTTGTTGAGCCGCTTCTTTAAAAAAAATTTATTTAAAGAAGCATGCTTTTTGTGTGTAGCCAGTGATGGCGACAAGCTTGGAATGTGCCGTGCTTGTTACGCAGACTTACCTTGGCACACCCAGCCGCAATGCCCGCAGTGCGGCTTGCTATCTAATGGATTGGTATGTGGTGCTTGTTTAAGTGCACCGCCAAGTTTTGATGCAACACGTAGTCTGTTTGTTTATGAGTTTCCGCTCGATGCGATGATTCAGCGCTATAAGTATGGCAATATGTTGAGCTTGGGGTATGTTTTTGGCACGTTGCTGAGTCAAAAAATTAACTTAGCCAACGTTGATTTAGTTATTCCTATGCCGATGCACCCTGTCCGCTTAAAAGAGCGAGGCTTTAATCAGGCTTTAGAAATGGCTAAAATAATGACCCAACATTGCCCGCAAAAGCTCGACTCTAAAACCGCACAGCGGCAAAAATACACACAACCACAAGCAAGCTTGCCATTTAAAGAGCGCGTTAAAAACATCAAAGGTGCATTTAAGGTGGTGCATGATGTAACAGGTCAACGCATTATGATTGTGGATGATGTCATGACAACGGGGGCTAGCTTAAATGAGCTTGCGAAAGCGCTTAAGCAAAAAGGCGCGAGCCATGTGCTGTGCTCGGTGCTTGCGCGTAGCTTGCCGCGCCGATAAGGCGTTAAGAGAATGTGTCACTTTTAAGATCAATAGTTTTTATCAAAAGCAATTTATAAACAATAGTCTTTATTCAATGCTTTCAATATAAAGTCACTTTAATAACATCTGAATGGTATTTATATTATGTTTGCAATTGTATTGTTTGAGCCTGAAATTCCACCTAACACCGGCAATATCATTAGGCTATGTGCTAATACGGGGGCGGCTTTGCATTTAATTAAACCTTTGGGCTTTAGTTTAGATGATAAGCAGCTCAAGCGTGCTGGTTTGGATTATCACGAGTATTCAGCTATCAACGTGCATGAAAACTGGGCTGCGTGTAAAACGGCATTGGCTGGCAAACGCTTGTTTGCAATCACCACCAAAGGTAGCACGCGCCACAGCGATATTCAGTTTAAAGCAGATGATGTATTTGTGTTTGGCCCTGAAACACGGGGCTTACCTGAAGAGATTCGTAGTGAATTTGCCGCAGAGCATCGCTTGCGCTTGCCGATGCTTGCAACTAGCCGTAGCTTAAATTTATCTAACTCTGCCGCAGTGCTGTTATATGAGGCTTGGCGGCAGGTGGATTTTGCAGGGGGCGTTTAAATTGAGCCTGAATCTACAGATTTTAATAATAGATTGATTTTTTAGCTTGATTTTTGTTGCGTGCTGCGCACCCTAAAATTGCGCGGCAAATATAGAGCCGCTAAACAACCTCGGGTTTTTGTGTGCGCCCCAATAAATCTGCTACTGCATTTTCGGCGCTTTTGCCATTGGATAATGCTTGATTAACCTCAGAGGTGATGGGCATCTCTACCTTAATTTGACCAGCTCTTCGCATCACTTCTCGGGCAGTATTGACCCCTTCAGCTACATGACCTAAGCCTTGCAAAATATCAGCGAGTGATTTGCCACTTGCAAGTTGCAAGCCTACTTCACGATTACGCGAGTATTGTCCTGTGCAAGTTAAAATTAAATCTCCCGCACCAGCTAAACCCATAAAGGTTTCATGAGAGGCACCCAGTGCCACGCCAAAGCGCGTCATTTCGGCCAAGCCGCGGGTAATCATTGCGGCGCGTGCATTGTTTCCAAAGCCCATGCCGTCGCTAATGCCTGCGGCAATGGCCATCACATTTTTAATCGCACCTCCCACAGAAACCCCAATAACATCCGTGCTGTGGTAAACACGTAAGTTAGCGCCATGAATCATTAAAGCAGCTTCGCTGGCAAATGCTGCATCATTAGCCGCCAAGGTGATTGCAGTTGGCAAACCACGCACTAGCTCGGCGGCAAAGCTAGGCCCTGAAAGCGCGCCCCATTTTTGGGCGTGACCAAGCTCTTCTAGCGCAACTTCGTAAGGGAGTTTGGCCGATGCGGGCTCTAAGCCTTTATGCGCCCAAACAATAGGCAGTTGGCTGCCAAGTGCTTTAATCGCTTGTAACATTTGCCTGAAGCCCGCGGTGGGGACGACGGAGAGTATTAAGTCTGCGCCATTGAGCGCACTTGCCAAATCATTTTCAACCTGCAGTTGAGCGTTAAATTTAAAGTCGCCTAAATACATCGGGTTTGCGCCCGCTTTGCGCATCCCCGATACGTGGCCAGCATTGCGTGCCCAAAGTGAAACTTGGTGGCGCTGACTGATATTGATTGCAAGGGCCGTACCCCAAGCGCCCGCACCTAATACTGCAACTTTAGCCACTTAACTTAAAACCCCCAAGTCGATGAAATGAGCATATAGCCAGTTAAGCCATCGCGATGCTTAACTTTAATCCAGCCTTGGTTAATTTTCGCATCACCAGCTTTCGCATCAGCAACTTCGAGCAACACGTCTTTATCTACACTTGCAAGTAAAGTGGATGTTGCATCAGCAGATTGCCGTATTTCTGCCTTGCTAGCAGAGATGATCACTGTGCGCTTACTTGACAAGAATTTTGCTTCTATCCAATTCAGCGCGCCTTCAGCGTCTCGCACTTTTAGCCAATCACCCAAATTTACCACCACTTCTACCGGGTAGTTTTGACTCAACAACAAGACTTTTTTTGACGAAGCTGAGGGCGCGTCGTAAAGCACTGCTTTAGATGCGGAAACTGAACGAAAATCGAGCGCTAGTGCTATTTGTGGCGCCAATGCAAAAAAGCAAATTGCCAGTATGTTGCAGGCAAGTAGGCGTGTTTTTTTAGTTGTAAGCATTGTGCAACAATCTTGCTTGTTTATTTTTTTTCTGCGGCTTGAGCGGCTTCCGTTTGCCTTTGTTTTTGATCAGCGAATAAGGCTTCAAAATTGATTGGGCTTAACAGTACGGGCTGAAAGCCAGCGCGAATGATTAAGTCTGAAACAGCTTCACGCGCGTAGGGAAATAAAATGTTAGGGCAGGTAATGCCTGCAATCATTTCAATGCTTTCTTGTGGAACATTGCGAATTTGGAAAATACCTGCTTGTGTAATTTCTACCAAAAATGCTGTTTTATCTTCAATTTTTGAAGTCACGGTTACTTTAAGCGCCACTTCAAATATGCCTTCTTCAAGCGCTTGTATAGCGTTGCCTAATTCAACGCTCACTTGTGGCTGGGTGCGCTCTGTAAAAATGCGCGGTGCATTTGGAATTTCTAATGAAGCATCTTTCACGTAAATTTTTTCGATGCTAAAGCCAGGCTGCGCTTCTTCTTTTTGGTTCTCTTCTTTTTTGGTCATGATTTTTATTTTCTATGAGGTGGTTGTGGTTAAAATTAAAAAAATTAAAAGTAGTTAAAATGAAATGAGTCAATGGTTAAAGCACTATTTTAGCAGACTTTAGCGCATAGTTTTTAAAGCGCGAGCAACGGGTCTAAACCACCTGCCATATCAAGTGCGTGTAAATCATCAAAACCACCGATATGGCGCTCGTTAATGTAGATTTGTGGCACGGTGCGCCGGCCTGTTTTTTGTATCATTTCATCGCGTCGGTCAGTGTGTAAGTCAATACGAATTTTGTCAATTTCAGTGACGCCTTTGCTTTTAAGTAGTCGTTCGGCATTGATACAATAAGGGCATACTGCGGTTGCATACATTGTTATTTTGGGCATTTTATTTCATTTCTAATTGTATTTTAGAAGTAGCATTGTTTTTTAAGTCTCATCATTGGCGGCTTGTTGGCTACGCGCTTTTTGCATGCTCACATCACTCATCATAGGTAGCTTGGCTGCTGCCCAAGCATTTAGACCGCCTTGCAGGTGGGTGACTTGCGTGAATTCGGCTTTTCGTAAAATAGCACACGCTTTGGCTGAGCGCACTCCACGCTGGCAATGCACTAAAATAGCTTTATTTTGATGCTTTTTTAACTCATCAAGCCTGTTTGCAAGCTCAGTTAGTGGAATGTTTTTAGCCTGCGCGATATGCCCGCCAGAAAACTCACTTGCATCACGCACATCAAGCACTAGAGCGTTTGAGCGGTTAATTAAAGTCACCGCTTCAGCGGGGCTTACTGCACTTTTATCTTTTTTAATGTGAGGGATGATGAGCATGAGCCCTGAGCCCAACGCCAAACTAATGAGTAATATGTTATGTTGAATAAAATCCACGTATTTCCTTTCGATTAAATGGTCCATTGAGTGCGGGTGTGAGCTTGCCTGATAATAGGGCTTTGCAAGTATTTTATACTGCGTTATTTAAGCAGATTTTACGTGCAAATAAGTTAAAATGTACACATTGTACGTAGTTTTTTAAAACAAACAGTAAGGTTGATACTGATGCCCCTCCCGCTTAACACAAAGCCCGTATGTTTACTGATTCTTGATGGCTTTGGCTATCGAGAAGAGCTTAGTCATAATGCCATTCTACAAGCCAAAAAGCCGCATTGGGATGCCTTGTGGAAAGATTTTTCGCATACACTCATTCATGCTTCTGAACATTATGTTGGCTTGCCTCAAGGACAAATGGGTAATTCAGAAGTGGGTCATTTAAACATCGGTGCTGGACGTGTGGTTTTTCAGGATTTTGAGCGCATTAACAACAGTATTGCCAGTGGCGATTTTTTTAAACACCCGGCGCTGTCTGCCGCGCTTGAGGCGCTTAAGCAAAGTAATCGTGCGCTACACATTGTGGGCTTGCTTTCAGATGGTGGCGTTCATAGCCATCAAGATCATCTGTACGCCATGCTAGAAATGGCGGCAAAGCAGGGCATTGCTAAAGTGTATATTCACGCATTTTTAGATGGTCGCGACACCCCTCCAATCAGCGCTAGCGCCTATATTGAAGCGCTTGAAGAAAAATGCAGGACGCTTGGCGTAGGTAAAATAGCCTCCATAAGTGGTCGTTTTTACGGCATGGATAGAGATCAGCGCTGGCCTCGCGTTGAAGCCGCTTATCACTTAATCACTGAAGGGCTTGGAGAGTTTACAGCGCCGTCTGCAATGGCAGGGTTAAAAAATGCTTATGCTCGCGGCGAAACGGATGAGTTTGTTAAAACTACCGCTATTGTCAAAGCCGGTGAAAAATCTATTTATTTAGAAGATGGTGACTTGCTTGTTTTTATGAATTTTAGGTCTGATCGTGCAAGGCAGCTCACGCAGGCTTTCTTGAGTGATGATTTTGACGGTTTTCATAGACGCCATGTGCCTGCTTTGGCAGCTTATTTCACGCTCACCATGTTTGATAAAAATGAAACGCGCGCTTCTGTGATTTTTCCGCCGCTTGAGGTTAAAAATACTTTTGGCGAATACCTTTCTAGGCTGGGCATGACGCAATTACGCATTGCCGAAACAGAGAAATACCCGCATGTGACCTTCTTTTTTAATGGTGGAGAAGAAACAGTATTTGCTGGAGAAGATCGTATTTTAGTGCCTTCTCCGAAGGTTGAAACCTACGATTTGCAACCAGAAATGAGCGCTTTTGAAGTCACCGAAAGGCTTGAAGAAGCCATTGCGAGTAAAAAATACAATGCCATTATTTGTAATTATGCCAATGGCGATATGGTGGGGCATTCGGGTTCTTTAGAGGCTACAATTAAGGCGGTAGAAACGCTAGATGCCTGTATTGGGCGTATTGTGGTGGCCATGCAGCGTGTTGGTGGAGAGCTGATTATCACAGCTGATCACGGCAATGCTGAAACCATGTTTGATATTGAAAATAATCAGCCGCACACGCAGCATACGCTCAATCAAGTGCCTTTGATTTATATTGGACGCAATGCGCATTTGGCTTCAGAAGCGGCTTTGTCTGATATTGCACCTACTTTGTTACACATGATGGGTCTGCCTCAGCCGCCTGAAATGACGGGTAGAAGTATGATTACTTTTACGAATTAAGATGAAAAAATTAAAATTTTTTAGATTAAAAATTGCACTTTGTGTGTTGATGTTAGCTTGCGCGCCTGTGGCGAGCGCAAATAAAAAAATTGAGCAATCAAAAGAAATTTTAAATGATGTTCAGCAGCGCTTAGAAGTCTTAAAAAAAGAGTTAGATAGCTCTGAAGAAGCCCACAAAGATGCGGCAGATGCGCTTAAAGAAAGCGAGCTTGCCATTAGTCTTGCGAATAAAAAATTATTTGAAATTAACCAGCAGCAGCAAGAAAACAAAAAGACGCTAACAAAGCTAAAATCTCACTCGATAAGCGTGCATCAAGATTTGGCATCGCAACAAAAGATTTTGAGCGCGCAGCTCTATCAGCAATATATCTATGGGCAGCAGCCTTATATTCAAATGGTTTTACAAAGCGAAAACCCAAGTGAAGTTGCGCGTAATGTGCATTATTACTCGTATGTTGCAAAAGCGCGCACGGCGCTCATGAGTAAAATGCAGGCTAATCTTGATAAAATTAGTCAGCTTAACGATGAAACCGCCAATGCTTTAAAAGGAATCGCAGAATTAAAGCAAAAGCAAGTTGAAGAAAAGCAGACGCTAGAGCAGCAAAAGCAAGAAAAATCAAAAATGGTGCAGGGCTTATCTCAGCAGATTGTGGAGCAACGCGGTGAGCTTAAAAAGCTCATGCGGGATGAAAAAAGACTCTCTTTGCTGGTGGAGCGTTTAGCTAAAATCATTCCGCCAGTGTCTAAACGGTCAGACACTAAGCGCACGCCTTCAGGGCTTGCAGAGGCGCAATCTGTTGATAATAAACCCGCGAAAGAATTAGCTTTGCATTATGTTGAGCCAGGTGAAGCGCTTTCTGGAGAACGTTTTTCAGCGCTTAAAGGCAAGCTGCGCTTGCCAGTGCGTGGCGAGCTTGCTCATCGCTTTGGCTCTAGCCGCGAAGAGAGTCAAATTTTATGGAAAGGTTTGTTTATTAAAGCCAATGAAGGCGCAGAGGTGAAATCAATTGCGACTGGGCGCGTGGTGTTTGCAGACTGGCTGCGTGGCTTTGGCAATTTAATTATTTTAGATCACGGCGAAGGTTATATGAGTTTGTATGGCAATAATCAGGCGGTGATGAAGCAAGTCGGCGATAGTGTTAATGCGGGCGATGTGATTGCCTCGGTTGGAAATAGTGGCGGCAATGTTACCAATGGGCTTTACTACGAGCTTCGCAGGCAGAGTCGCCCGTTTGACCCCTTGAGTTGGAGCAGGCTTAATTAATGCCACTCATAAGAAGGTGTGATGGCGCCTACAAAAAAATGTTTATGGGCGCTGCGTTTGTAATTTTTTAATGCACGTTGGGGCTATTGGCTAGATTCACTTCAGAAATCAGCAAATGTGCCGCATCTACTTCATCAAAACTATAATGTGTATTGCAAAAATCACAGTTCACCTCAATCTTGCCTTGCTCTTTTAAGATGTCGTTTAACTCGATTTCGCCTAGCATACGGAGCATATTTGAAACGCTTTCACGTGAGCAGCTACAATAAAACTGAACCATATTGGGCTCGAAGATACGGATGTCTTCTTGGTGAAATAGGCGTTTAAGCAAGGTGTTGCTTGGTAGCTGAAGAAGCTCATCATGGGTGATGGTGTCAGCTAAGTGGCAGACGCGATTCCAAGCATCATCATCGGGCGGTGTTGTATCGCTCATGGTTTTAGGTAGTTTTTGAATGAGCATTCCGGCGGCAATGTTGCCATCACACGTGAGCCATATTTTTGTGTCAATTTGTTCAGATCGGCGCATATAATTTTCAAGCACATCGCTCATGCTTGCGCCTTCAATGGGCACAATACCTTGGTATATTTGCTTGCCATCTTTCGGATCTAGCGTCATCATAAATTGACCATGCTCAATGAGCTCAAATACGTCTTGCTGGTCGCTTATATCATCGCTACATTTTGCGGTTGCACGCATTTTGATGCCGCCATCGGCGTGCGTGGTACATTCTACAACGAGCAATTTTAATAAGCCTTGGCTTTGAATTTGCATGATTAAGCTACCTTGCATTTTAAGCGTGGCCGAAAGCAAGGCGCTTGCTGCCATAAGCTCGCCAAGTGCTTTTTTTAACAAAAAAGGCAAGCGTTGCTGATGAAGCGCATCTTCTAAGGTGTGTGTGAGCTGTATTAAATTACCTCTCACCGAGGTGTTTTCAAATATAAAGCGTTGTAGTGTGTCGTGGTTTTTTTTCATTGTGATATTTTAACAGCTGATTTATAGTAGTTAGGCGTAAAATTGATTTAGTAGTGAGTTATTAAGTGGCTAGTGAGTGATAAGTAGCTTAAGCTCAAGTAGTAAATTTTGTATAAAACCCTAGGGAGTTAAAAATGGAAGCATTGCTTTTATCTAACAATGTATTGTTTGTTTTGCTAGGCGCAATTATGGTGCTTGCAATGCACGCTGGCTTTGCATTTTTAGAGCTTGGCACTGTGCGTAAAAAAAATCAAGTCAATGCCTTGGTTAAAATTATGGTTGATTTTTCAGTCTCGACTATTGCTTACTTTTTTGTAGGTTATAGCATCGCTTACGGCGTTAATTTTTTGAGCGGTGCTGATGTGCTGGCGGCTAAAAATGGTTTTGATTTAGTCAAATTCTTTTTCTTACTTACTTTTGCTGCGGCTATTCCTGCGATTATTTCAGGCGGCATAGCAGAGCGCGCTAAATTCAACCCACAGCTTGTCGCTACTTTTATGTTGGTTGGCTTCGTTTATCCATTTTTTGAAGGTATTGTTTGGAATAATCATTTTGGATTTCAAGCGTGGCTTGCAAGCACGTTTGGCGCTAAATTTCATGATTTTGCTGGCTCGGTTGTGGTACATGCGATGGGTGGATGGATTGCTCTTGTCGCGGTTATTTTATTGGGTGCACGTCGGGGGCGCTATACAAAAGATGGTCGCTTGCACGCGTATCCGCCTTCAAACATTCCATTTCTTGCTTTGGGCGCTTGGATTCTCACGGTGGGATGGTTTGGCTTTAACGTGATGTCATCTCAATCTATTGAAGGTATTTCTGGCTTAGTTGCCGTCAACTCTTTAATGGCGCTGGTGGGTGGCACGCTGGTGGCTTTGGTGATGGGCAAAAATGACCCGGGTTTTGTGCACAATGGTCCTTTGGCGGGCTTGGTTGCAGTGTGTGCTGGCTCAGACATTATGCACCCGCTCGGGGCATTGGTTACGGGTGGTGTTGCGGGCGCATTATTTGTCTGGGCGTTTACTATGACGCAAAATCGCTTAAAAATTGACGATGTGTTAGGCGTGTGGCCTTTGCATGGTTTATGTGGCGCTTGGGGGGGTATTGCAGCTGGTATTTTTGGTGCGAAAGCTTTGGGTGGCACAGGCGGCGGTGTTGATGGCATTAGTGTAATGTCACAAATTTTAGGTACGGGCTTAGGGCTTGTGGTTGCGCTCTTGGGCGGCGTGCTGATCTATGGCGTACTTAAAAAGTTGGTTGGCATTCGTTTAGACCAAGAAGAAGAATTTGATGGTGCTGATTTAAGTATTCATAAAATTGTTTCTAGTGCGGACGATTGATATTGCTCGCTTTCAACCTGCAAGCGAATAATTTTATTTTTTAGCGCTTGCGCTCGCAGTTTTAAGGCTTAATGTGTTGGTTGAGTTGCGTTGCGTTGGGTGAGGTTTTTTTATTAAGTTGAAGCGCGACTATTTATATTAAAGTTTGAGTATCACATGGTGTGTTTTTAAGTATTCAATATGGCGCGTTTTCATGTTCTTATTCCCGCGGCAGGCAATGGCAGTCGCATGGCGCACAATACGCCAAAACAATACCTTAAGTTACATGGAAAAGCGCTTATTCATCACGTTATTCAAGTGTTTGAGTCATGCCCTAGAATCGTTCATATTCATGTGGTGATTAGCCCGCATGACACCCATTGGTATCATCAGCCTGCGCTACTAAGCCCTAAATTAAAAGTAACTGCATGCGGCGCAGATACTCGCGCAGGTACAGTGTTAAACGGCTTGCAGGCGATGCGCGCGCAAGTGGATGATGATGATTGGCTTTTGGTGCATGATGCCGCGCGTCCAGGTTTAAGTTTGCGTTTGCTAGATGAGTTTTTAAATGTGTTGGCGCAAGATGCGGTGGGCGGGTTATTGGCCTTGCCTGTAGCCGACACTTTAAAGCGTGCAGATGCCGAAGGCTGTGTGTTAAAGACTGTTCCGCGCAATGATTTATGGCAGGCACAGACGCCGCAAATGTTTCGTTATGCCACCCTTAAAAAAGCGCTGACAAACTTTGAGGGCACTCCCACTGACGAAGCTGAAGCGATTGAAGCGTTGGGCTTACGGCCTAAATTAGTCAGAGGTGAGTTGCAAAACCTTAAAGTCACTTATCCGCAAGATTTAACGGTATTAGCGGCATGGCTTAAGCCTTAAGCTATGCTAAATCAATCATTGAAAGAAATATCATGCGTATAGGACATGGGTTTGATGTGCATCGGTCGGTATTTGGGCGAAAATGTATCATCGGCGGAGTGCATATTCCCTTTTACAAGGGTTTAGAAGGGCACTCTGATGCCGATGTGTTGTTACACGCTATTTGCGATGCGCTTTTAGGTGCGGCGGCACTTGGTGATATTGGCCAGCACTTTCCACCGAGCGATATACGCTTTAAAGATATCGACTCGCGCCAGTTGTTGCGTCACGTGATTGCTCTCTTAAAAGTGAATGGCTACAGAGTCATTAACATCGATAGCACGGTCATTTGTGAGTTGCCAAAAATATCACCTTACACGCAACAAATGCGCGCTTATATTGCTCAAGATTGCCAGCTAAAAATAGGTGCGGTGAATGTTAAAGCGACAACAACTGAGCAGCTTGGCTTTACTGGGCGTGGTGAGGGCGTTGCTGCTGAAGCGGTTTGCTTAATTGAGCCGCGCTCATTTTTAAAAAAACTGCTTTTAAACACTGCTTTTTGAAATGTTAATTTTCAAAAAAATTACCCTTCAAAAAAGGCGCTCTTCAAAAAAAACTCTCCAAAAAATAGCACTTTTTAAAAATCTAGCACACTGGAAAAAGCACGATGCTACATTGGTTTGAACGCTTATTAACCCCTTTTCCTGCTGGCGAAATAGCGCCGCCGCCTCATCGGTTGTGGTCGTTTCTTTGGTCTTCAACCAAGGGCTTGCGTGGCTTGATATTTGCCATGACCTTATTAACCGCATTGATTGGCGGCTTTGAGGCTTTATTATTTGCGGCCATGGGTCAGGTGGTAGATTGGCTGGGCAAAAGCTCGCCTGCCATGTTTTGGCATACTGAAAAGCAACATCTGTTATTGCTGGTTAGTTTTTTGATGTTAAGTCCGATTTTGATTTGGCTGCAAACTTTAATTAAACACCAAACGCTAGCGGGAAACTTTCCTATGCGCTTGCGTTGGAATTTTCATCGGCTCATGCTCAATCAAAGCATGAGTTTTTATCAAGATGAGTTTGCCGGACGCATCACTGCAAAAGTCATGCAGTCGGCTTTGGCCGTGCGTGATGTATGGTTTATCGTGGCAGATATTTTGGTGTTTGTGGTGATTTATTTTGTCACCATGGTGGCAGTGGTTGGACATTTTAATGGGCTTGTGATGCTGCCTTTTATCGCTTGGGTAATCTTGTATATGCTCTCTCTTAGCTACTTTGTGCCTCGTTTGGCCAGTGTTTCACAACAGCAGGCTGATGCACGCTCGCTCATGACGGGGCGAATTACTGATGCCTACAGTAACATCAGCACCGTAAAATTGTTTTCGCACGCAGGGCGAGAGTCTGGCTATGCGCAATCTGCTATGAAAGAATTTTTAAGCAAAGTGCACGCACAAATGCGCTATGTTTCAGGCGTTGAAGTGGTGAATCATATTTTGAATGTATTACTCATTATTGCAAGCGCTGGCGTGGCCTTAATGTTATGGACTCAAGGCAAAGTCACCGTGGGCGGAGTGGCTGCTGTGACTGCCATGGCTTTGCGTTTAAATGGAATTTCACACTGGGTGATGTGGGAGATGACTTCACTTTATGAGCAAATTGGCGCAGTGCAAGATGGCGTGAGTACGCTATCGTTGCCTCATCAGATTGTAGATAAAGCAGAAGCTCGCCCGCTCTTTGTTGATGCGGGTGAGATTATGTTTGAGCGGGTTAGTTTTTCTTATGGCTTGCCTAATCCGGTATTGCAAGATTTAACTTTAACAATAAAAGCGGGTGAGAAAGTTGGCTTGGTAGGCCGCTCTGGCGTGGGAAAATCAACCCTTTTAAACTTACTATTGCGCTTTTACGATGTTGAGCAAGGGCGCGTGATGATTGATGGGCAAGATATCAAAAATGTCACGCAAAATAGCTTGCGCAGTCAAATAGGCATGGTCACTCAAGACACCTCGCTATTACATCGTAGTGTGCGTGACAACATTCTTTATGGGCGCCCAGAAGCCACCGAACAAGAAATGATCGCCGCAGCTCAGCAGGCCAAGGCGCATGAGTTTATTTTGTCTTTAAAAGATACAAAAGGGCGAACCGCTTACGATGCGCACGTGGGCGAGCGTGGTGTGAAGCTCTCAGGTGGGCAGCGTCAACGCATTGCCATTGCCCGCGTAATGTTAAAAGATGCGCCTATTTTATTGTTAGATGAAGCTACCAGCGCTTTAGATTCTGAGGTGGAGCAGGCCATACAAGCCAGTTTATATGATCTCATGCAGGGCAAAACCGTGGTCGCGATAGCGCATCGCTTATCTACTATTGCTGCGATGGATAGGCTGATTGTGTTAGACGATGGAAATATAGTCGAGCAGGGCAATCATCAGGAGCTATTGAAAAAAAATGGCGTGTACGCAAACCTATGGGCGCATCAAAGTGGTGGTTTTTTTGGCGACTAAAATCTTTGCATGGCTGATTGCTAGGTTTTATCAAAGCAATTTTTTATCAAAGCGGCTTTTAATTAAAGCGATTTTTAGGAGAGTGAAATGACCAGCAACATAGAGCCTCGCCCACCCGTGCCACCTTTTACGCGAGAAACTGCCGAACAAAAGGTTCGCATGGCAGAAGATGGCTGGAATAGCCGCGATCCGCAACGTGTTTCAATGGTGTATACCGAGAATTCGCAGTGGCGTAACCGTGCTGAATTTCCGCAAGGGCGTGCTGAGATTGTTGCATTTTTAACACGCAAATGGAAAAAAGAGCTTGAGTATAGGCTCATTAAAGAGCTTTGGGCGTTTGAGCATCAGCGTATTGCGGTGCGTTTTGCTTATGAATGGCATGACAATACAGGGCAGTGGTATCGCTCATACGGCAACGAAAATTGGCAGTTTGACGCCAGTGGTCTTATGGAGCTACGTTACGCCAGTATCAATGATTTGCCGATTAAAGAAACAGAGCGTAAATTTTTTTGGCCTCTGGGGCGCAGGCCCGATCATCATCCAGGCTTGACTGCGTTGGGCTTGTGAGAGGCTAATTAAACTATTTGTTGTGTTTATTTTTTTGATTCAAGTTCTTTTAAATACTGTTCAACATCCCACTCGCATCCGCCACAGCCTGAAAGCGCGCCAGACCAATTAGATATTGCCTCCATATCCATGCCTTCATTAAACAATTGTTTAATTTTTTTGCGCGTTGTGCCGCTGCATGAGCACATAATGTCATCTAAATTTTCGTTTTGCTCTTGCATTGATTAGGCCTTCAGCAACACGATTAAAGCGCCGCTGCCACCATCTTCTTTTTTGGCTTCTGCATAGGCAATTACTTCATCTTTTTGTATTAACCAGCCACGTAATTTGTTTTTAAGCACAGGCTCGCGGTTACGAGAGCCCAGTCCCTTGCCATGCACGATGCGCACACAGCGAATACCACGTTTTTTGCAATCACTAATAAAGCTTGCAACATAGAGCCTCGCTTCATCACTGATGAGACCGTGTAAGTCAATTTTTGCTTGAATTACCCAATATCCGCGCCGTAATTTACTTAAAATGTCAGGTGAATGTCCTGCGCGTAAATAAAGGAGCTCTTCGCCAGTTTCTAGTTCGTGTGCAGGAAAGTAGTCATCTGACAGTGAGTCAGCAAGTGCTTGTCGCTCATCTTGAATAAATTTCAGAGGAATGGGCTTGGGCTTTGTTTTGAATAAGGCCTGAGGCGTTGCTACAAAAGGTTTGACATCTTTAACCGCATCACGAAATAGAGCGGTTTCATCGGTAGCTTGCGTCTGCGCTTGCGGCACGCTGATTTTTTTTGCAGCGATTTTTTCAGCAAGTTTTTGTGCTGCCGCCTGCTTTAAACGCTTTTTTGCGCTTAAGAGCTTATTTGTCGAGGTATCGTTCAGCATCTAAAGCTGCCATACAGCCAGTGCCAGCACTTGTGACCGCTTGGCGATAAATGTGATCTTGTACATCGCCTGCGGCAAATACGCCCGCCACGCTGGTTGCTGTTGCATTACCATCACGTCCCATTTTTGTCACAATGTAGCCATCTTTCATTTCAAGCTGACCTTCAAAAATATCGGTATTGGGTTTGTGGCCAATTGCAATAAATACGCCTTTGAGTGCAATTTCTTTGGTGTTGCCATGTTGCACACTTTTAATACGCATCCCCGTAACACCCGTGTTGTCACCTAGCACTTCATCTAGGGTGCTTAATGTTTCTAGTATGATTTTTCCTTCTGCAACGCGTGCCATTAACTTGTCGACTAAAATCGCCTCCGCTTTAAATTTGTCGCGGCGATGTACCAAGGTCACTTTACTTGCGATATTGGCTAAATATAACGCCTCTTCAACGGCGGTATTGCCCCCGCCAATCACCGCAACTTCTTGGTTTTTATAGAAAAAACCATCGCAAGTTGCACAAGCTGACACGCCTCTTCCGCTAAATTTTTCTTCACTTGGCAGCCCTAGATATTGAGCAGATGCCCCTGTTGCAATGATAAGGGCATCGCAAGTGTATTCGCCACTATCGCCTACTAGGCGAATAGGATTTTCTTTCAAGTGCGTTGTGTGAATATGGTCAAAAACCATGTCAGTATTAAAGCGCTCAGCGTGTTTTTGAAAGCGCTCCATTAAATCAGGGCCTTGCACGCCATCGACATCGGCAGGCCAGTTGTCGACTTCAGTTGTGGTCATCAGCTGACCACCTTGCGCAATGCCGGTGATTAGCAAGGGCTTAAGGTTAGCCCGTGCTGCGTAAACCGCGGCGGAGTAGCCTGCAGGGCCTGAACCTAAAATGATTAAATGGGCGTGACGAGTGGTCATGTTCAATTGCTTTCTTTATTGAAGGTATTTAGATTAAATGGGTATTTGTTCTTTATTTTTCAACTCATGCAGTTAGGTTATTTTTAAGCGAGTATTCGTATCATTCAGGCTGTTTTTTCGTTTGGTTTTAGGTTTTGAGCGGGTTCATTTTGTTGATTTATCACCGCGGTTTTTCGTTGCTGAAAATATACTGCGCGCCTTGCGGCGGCTATTTATGAGCCACTCTTCACTTTTTAATCATGGTGTGCGCTTTAATGCCAATTTAAGCTGATGAAATCTTTCTTAAAAAAGTATTTAAAATTTAGATGTGTATTGTATTAGCTACCAAGCGACTTTGATACTGTTATAATTGGATTTGACGTTAAAATTTGTAGGGTTTTACTATCTTGTTTTTTAAAAAATCCATGCCCGCCAATGCCCGCCGTGAAGTTGAAATGACTCGCCCACATATCACCGGCGCAAAACTCATTAAAGAAGCTTGGTGGCTCCTATTGGTGCTGGCAGGGCTCTTTGTAACCGTCATTCTTTTTACCTATCATCGTGACGACCCTTCTTGGTCTCATTCTGCGACAAATACCCCCTTAGTGCACAATGCTGGCGGCTATGTAGGCGCTAAAATTTCTGCTTTACTGCTATTTTTATTTGGATTTTCAGCCTGGTGGTGGGCTATTTTAGCGTTTTATGCTATGTGGTTAGTGTATTTAAAGCTAGATGAAGCTACCGAACATGAAAAGCCTTTTTTGATATTTAATTTTATTGGTTTTGCGTTACTGCTTGTGGCTTCGTGTGCGTTAGAAGCTGGTCATTTGATTGATTTTTCAGCGCACTTGCCCGATGCGCGTGGCGGTATATTAGGTGCGGCGGTAGATAAAGAGTTACAAAGCTTATTTAACTTTACTGGCTCAACCATGTTGCTATTGGTGATGTTTGCCGTTGGCTTTAGCTTGTTTACCGGCTGGTCTTGGGTGATGATCATTGAGCGGCTGGGCGCGGCTGTTATCGCGAGCTTTGAGTATATTCAATACAAATGGCAAGATAGGCAAGATAGAAAAGCGGGTAGGGTGGCTGAGCTAGAGCGTGCTGAGTTTGTTCAAACTGAGCGTAAGCGTGTAGAAGATCGCGAGCCGGTCTCTATTGAGCTACCCTCATTGGTGGTTGAAAAAAGCGAGCGCGTGCTCAAAGAAAAGCAAACCCCACTCTTTGAGTCAATGCCTGACTCGACATTGCCCTCTTTGTATTTGTTAGATGAGCCCTCTGGGGTGGTTGAGTTGCCCTCGACTGAAACGCTCGACTTTACCTCGCGTTTAATTGAGCGAAAACTCATTGATTTTGGCATTGAGGTCAAAGTGTTGACAGCACAACCTGGCCCCGTGATTACGCGCTTTGAGCTAGAGCCCGCGCCTGGGGTAAAAGGCAGTCAGATTACTAATCTAGTTAAAGATTTAGCCCGTGCGCTTTCTGTCACCAGTGTGCGCGTTGTTGAGACTATTCCGGGTAAAACGTGCATGGGTTTAGAGATTCCAAATCCTAAGCGCCAAATCGTTTATTTGTCTGAAATTATGGGTAGCCAAGCTTATGCTGAAGTCAAATCTCCGCTGGCGATTTCTTTGGGTAAAGATATTTCGGGTAAGCCAATGGTGGCTGATTTAGCAAAAATGCCTCATGTACTGGTTGCAGGGACAACCGGATCGGGTAAGTCGGTTGCAATCAATGCGCTTATTTTAAGTTGGCTTTATAAGGCTGATGCGAGCCAGGTGCGCATGATTTTGATTGACCCTAAAATGTTAGAGCTTTCGGTATATGAGGGCATTCCTCATTTATTAGCACCAGTGGTGACTGATATGCGTCAAGCGGCGAATGCGCTTAATTGGTGTGTGGCTGAGATGGAGCGTCGTTATAAACTCATGTCTAGCTTAGGCGTGCGTAACTTGGCAGGCTACAATCAAAAAATCAAAGATGCTGAAAAAGCCGGTGAAAAAATACCACATCCTTTTAGTTTGACGCCCGATGCGCCAGAACCCTTGGTAGAAATGCCTTTGATTGTCGTGGTGATTGATGAGCTGGCTGACTTGATGATGGTTGTAGGTAAGAAGGTAGAAGAGCTGATTGCACGTTTGGCACAAAAAGCGCGCGCGTCAGGTATTCATTTGGTTTTGGCAACGCAGCGCCCATCGGTTGATGTGATTACGGGGCTTATTAAAGCGAATGTGCCTACGCGTATTTCATTTCAAGTTTCAAGCAAAATTGACTCTCGCACCATATTAGATCAAATGGGCGCAGAGACTTTGCTAGGTCAGGGTGATATGTTGTATATGCCGCCTGGCACTGGATATCCCATTCGGATTCACGGTGCTTTTGTGTCAGACCAAGAAGTGCATCATGTGGTGGATTACTTAAAATCGCAAGGCGAGCCAAATTACATCGAAGGCATTTTAAGCAACGAAGCTGAAGAGGGCGGTGCGGAGTTTTCTGAAGGTGGTGCAGGCGGGGCTGAAGCTGATCCGCTTTATGATGAGGCGGTAGGCATTGTGCTTAAAAGCCGTCGCGCCAGCATTTCTGGCGTTCAGCGTCAATTACGCATTGGCTACAACCGTGCGGCAAGGCTGATTGAAGATATGGAGCGTGCTGGCTTAGTTTCAGCCATGCAAAGTAATGGCAATCGTGAAGTGATTGTGCCGTCGGACGATTAAATAATCTCGCAGCTTCAGTGCAAAACATCAGTGCAAAAAAAATGTTACAAAATGAGTGAAGGGTTTCAATGCAGCAGTTAAAACATCAGGCAAGCCAGCAGTTAAGCACGCTCATCCATCGACTGATTATTTTATTGTTAAGTTATGTGTTGATATGGCCTGTGGCGGCAAGCGCAGAGGGCGTGGCTAGACTTAAAAAGTTTTATGATGAAATACACACCGTAAAAGCTGACTTTTACCAAGTGGTGACGGATAAACAGGGCAAAAAAATTCAAGAAGTGTATGGGCAAATGCAGTTAAAGCGCCCCAATAAGTTTCGCTGGAATTACAGCAAGCCTTTTGAGCAGCAGATTATGAGCGACGGCAAAAAAATTTGGCTCTATGACACCGAGCTTGCACAAGTTTCGGTGCAAGATTTAAGTAAAGCGCTGGGCTCAAGTCCTGCTGGCTTGTTGTCGGGGGATGACGGGCTTGAAAAAAACTTTCAGTTACTAAATGTTGCAAGTAAAGACGGACTTGACTGGGTAAGAGCAAGCCCCAAAGATGCAGATGCTGGGTTTAATAAAATTTCACTTGGATTTAACGGCGATGTGATTCAAGAAATGTACATGGTGGATAATTTTGGGCATCAAACAAAAGTAGTGTTTAGCAAGGTAGTTTATAACCCGGTCATTGAAGCTAATGCTTTCTTACTTGAGCTGCCCAAAGGCGTTGATATTGTCTCAGAATAGGCGTTTATATTTTGAGTAATTTATTCTCCCAAACACAGCCCCAAGCGCCGCTTGCCGAGCGTTTGCGACCAAAAACACTCGATGAGGTGGTGGGTCAAGCGCATCTGCTGGCGGCTAATAAGCCACTTCGGCTAGCATTTCAATCAGGGAAATTACCCTCGATGATTTTATGGGGCCCCCCTGGGGTTGGCAAAACAACGCTGGCGCGGCTTATTGCCAATACTGCCGATGCTGACTTTATCCCCATTTCAGCGGTATTGTCCGGCATTAAAGACATTCGTGAAGCAATAGAGCGTGCTGAGCTTAGCTTGCAGCAACATGGACGTAAAACTATTTTATTTGTAGATGAAGTGCATCGCTTTAATAAAGGTCAGCAAGATGCTTTTTTACCTTTTGTTGAAAGCGGTTTAATTACTTTTATTGGGGCCACGACAGAAAACCCTTCGTTTGAAGTAAATAGTGCGCTATTAAGCCGCGCCCAAGTTTTTGTACTCAATGCCTTATCTGAGGTCGAGTTATCGTTGTTGTTAGACCGAGCCAAACAATTAGTCGCTGAAAATATAAAACTTTCTGATGCAGTTCGAGAGCAGGTGTTAGCCTATGCCGATGGCGATGCAAGGCGCCTATTGAACTTTGTTGAAGGTTTATTCAACGCGGCTGAGGGTGCAGGCGTCACAGACGTTGATGAAGCCTTTTTGCAAACTACGATGGCGAGCAAATTACGTAGATTCGATAAAGGCGGCGAAGCTTTTTACGACCAAATTTCTGCGCTACATAAGTCGGTGCGCGGCTCAAACCCAGATGCTGCTTTATATTGGTTTTTACGCATGATAGATGGTGGTGCAGACCCTTTATATTTAGGACGCCGCATTGTGCGTATGGCGGTTGAAGATATTGGTTTGGCTGACCCACGCGCGCAAGGCATGGCGATTGAAGCGTGCCAAATTTATGAGCGGCTTGGCTCACCAGAAGGTGAGCTTGCTTTATCTAACGCGGTGATTTATTTGGCTGTTGCACCTAAAAGCAATGCGGCTTATAACGCTTACAATCAAGCCAAAGCCTTTGTCGCACAAGATAAGTCGCGCCCAGTGCCACTACACTTAAGAAACGCCCCCACTAAGCTAATGAAAGCATTAGATTATGGCAAAGAATATCGTTATGCGCACCATGAGCCAGAAGCCTATGCGGCTGGTGCAGAGTATTTTCCAGATGATTTAGTTGAGAAAAATCAGGTGCCACAATTTTACAAGCCCACACCGCGAGGCTTAGAAGGTAAAATTACAGAAAAATTAAAGCATTTAAAAGAATTAGACAAAAAAGCCAAAAATTAAGAAATTAAAATAGAGAGTCCTTATGTTAGATATACAAGCGTTAAGAGGTGATTTAAATCGTGTGCTTGCCCAGCTAAAAAGCCGGGGCTTTGAGTTTGATTCCACCAGTTTCATAGCTTTAGAGCAGGAGCGTAAAGCGGTTCAAACTCGCACACAAGCCTTGCAGGCTACGCGCAATAACGCTTCTAAACAGATTGGCATTGCTAAGTCTAAAGGTGAAGACGTCAGCGCGATAGTGGCCGAAGTAGCGGGCTTGGGGGATCAATTAAAATCCGATGAGGCGCGTTTGCTTGAGCTGCAAGTGAGCTTGCAAAATTTATTGCTGAACGTGCCTAATCTGCCGCACAGCACGGTGCCGCAAGGTCGGTCAGAGCTTGATAATTTTGAAGTTAGAAAAGTAGGCACACCGCGCGATTTTAAAAAAGAGTATGGCAACGATTTTGAGATAAAAGATCACACTGATGTCGGGATGCCGCTGGGTTTGGATTTTGATGCAGGAGTCAAGTTGTCAGGGGCTCGTTTTACTTTGATGCGCGGTCAAATGGCGCAATTACATCGGGCTTTGGCTCAGTTTATGTTAGACACTCAAACTGATAAACACGGCTACACAGAATGTTATACGCCCTATTTGGTCAATGCCGAAACGCTCACCGGTACAGGGCAACTGCCAAAATTTGAAGCTGATTTATTTGGCTTTGAGCACAATGACAGCAGGCTTTATTTGATTCCGACCTCTGAAGTGACGCTTACTAATACGGTGCGCGATACAATTTTGCCTTTAGAATCGTTGCCCATTAAGCTCACTGCCCATACGCCATGCTTTCGCTCTGAAGCAGGCTCTTATGGGCGTGATACCAAGGGCATGATACGTCAGCATCAGTTTGATAAAGTTGAAATGGTGCAAATTGCCCATCCTGATACAAGCGATGCCGCGCTTGAAGACATGGTGGGTCACGCTGAAAACATCTTAAAAGCATTAGGCTTGCCTTATCGTGTGGTATTGCTTTGCACGGGCGATATGGGCTTTTCTGCGGCTAAAACTTACGATTTAGAGGTGTGGTTGCCCGCACAAAACACCTACCGTGAGATTTCATCTGTTTCAAACTGTCAGGATTTTCAAGCACGCCGCTTGCAAGCGCGCTTTAGAAATGACAATGGCAAGCCTGAATTAGTGCATACCTTGAATGGATCTGGTTTAGCTGTGGGGAGAACCTTAGTCGCCGTGTTAGAAAACTACCAAAATGCCGATGGTAGCGTGACAGTGCCAGAAGTGCTTAGACCTTATATGAGGGGATTAACAGAACTAAAAGCACATCAGTCATCATCTCACCAATAGACTTCAGTCCGCCTAAATGGATTTTAGTTTAACGCGGCGTGGGGTGTTTTAAGAAAATCTTTGTTCAGGCTAAGATGATTTTTGTAGCGCTCTAATATGCGCTGATAGCTGCGAATAGACTCCACAAAAATAACAGGCGCGCCACCGCTGGCATAACCATATTTGGCGGTGGCATAGTATTGAGGGTCATTGAGCATGACTAATGTCTTTTTGACATCTGCCCAGCGATTTGGATTTAATTTCATTCGCATTGCCAGCACTCTGGCGTCTTCTAAATGTCGATAGCCGATGTTGTAAGATGCGAGTGCCATGTAAGTTCTGTCTGGCTCTGGAATTCTTTCAGGCATTTTTTCTATCATTTTTTGAAGATATATAGCGCCAGCGGCAACGCTTTGCTTCGGGTCTAGCCTATCTGTAACGCCCATTAAGTCGGCAGTATCTTCTGTAAGCATCATTAATCCGCGCACGCCAGTGGGCGATGTATTGAAGGCATCCCAATGCGATTCTCTGTAACTGACAGCGGCGAGTAATCGCCAGTCAATGCCAGTGTCTTCTTGCGCTTTTTTAAAAAGAGAGACATATTTTGGCAGCCTTGTTTTAGCTAACTCAAAAAATCTGGTGATATCTTGTGCGTTGAGTCGCTTATTATTGCCATAATAATGGTCTAGCAAGCTATGCGAAGTCCCATTATTTTTTATTTGCTCAAAAAAATGATTCACTTTTCTAACTAGCTTAGGATCAGCATTTTTAGGTAAAGCCCAAGCGATTTTTTCTGGCTTGCCAAGGGGCATGGCAGTTGCTAAGTTGGGGTAATAATTTTGCATGAGTTCAGTGAGATGATTGTCGGCAACGGTGTAATCTAAAGCCCCATTGGCAACTTGATCTAACAAAGATTCAGAGCTCGTGTGTTGAAGCGCTAGCCAGCGTAAGGTAGGCTGGTTTTTTTTTATATTGGTCAGGCGCTCTTCAAAGCTTGTGCCAGCAGGCACAAAAATGGTTTTGCCAAGCACCTTAGTTAAATCGAGTGGTTTATTATTGATTTCATTGTTGTAGACGAGTTGTTGTTGTGTGTCTTGATAAGGGCTCGAGAACTGCACCAGCTTTTGCCGCGCGGGTGTGATAGAAAAATTTGCCACCGCGATATGCGCCCGACTTTTTAAAAGCGTTGGGATAACATCACCAATGTTATTGACTAATAAAAATTTGATTTGATATTCGGGGGCGTATTTTGTAACAAACAAAGTCGCCAAGTCATATTCAAGACCAGAAAAACTATTATGGCTATTTAAATAATAAGTCGTTGGGCTATTGTAAGTGACAAAAATGAGTTCGCGTTTGTTGATTTTTTTGGGATGAAGAGGGCGCGTGCTTTGAGTTTGATTGATAGTGTCTGCGTTGCAAAAAGTGGGCAGGGTGCTCAAAATAATCAATACAATAAGCCACAGCAGTAGGTTTGGCTTGGTTAAATTTTTATGATGAGCGCGAGCAATCACTTGTTTTTTGCCCAGCGTTCGCTTACAAAGCCATTTTCGGCAATAAAAACAGCATCGGCTAGCCCGTAAAATATGCCATGCTCAACCACCCCTGGCGTGTTGTTGATTAAGGTGTTGAGGGTATGAGCATCCATGGCTTTATCAAACGTCATCTCAAGCACATAGCTTCCGTGAGATGTCACCCAAAAGCCATCTTTCGCTGCGCTTTGACGTAAATTTCCCTGCCCGCCTAAATTTTCAAGACTTTTTTTCGTGAGCTGCCAGGCGAAGGGGATGACTTCAATGGGAATGGCAAAATTTTGCCCGATATAAGAAGTTAATTTTTTATTATCTGCCACAACAATAAATTGTGTGGCGGCTTTGGCGAGCATTTTTTCTTTTACTAAATCACTGCCGCGCCCTTTGAGCAGCGTCATTTCAGGGGTAACTTCATCAGCGCCATCTACATATAAGTCAATGTGACTTATATGTTCTAATGATTTCACGGCTAAGCCTAAATTTTGCGCCAAAATACTGCTGATTGTAGAGCTGGCGATGGTGGTGATTTTTAAATTTTCGTCACGTTGCCGTTGTGCGAGCGCCTCAATAAAGTAATTGGCGGTAGATCCTGTGCCTAAGCCCACAAGCATTCCGCTTTTGACGTACTTTGAGGCCTGTAAAGCGACGAGTTGTTTGTCGTTCATTACATTCTCCAGCAATTTTTTATTGATTTAACGCGCTCAGCGCACTTTTTAATATGGTGTTTAGAAAGTTAATTTTTTCATAAAAAGCGAGCTAGGCACTTGAGTTCAGCGCGTTATATTTTGGTGCTTTAAGTTTTATTTAAGCACGCGGTTTCTGTACTCGCCAGTACGGGTGTCAATTTCAATTTTATCGCCTTGTGCGCAAAATAAAGGCACAGACAATTCAAATCCCGTGGCGAGTTTTGCAGGCTTCATGACTTTACCTGAAGTGTCACCTTTAACGGCAGGTTCGGTATAAGTGATTTCACGAATAACCGTGGTTGCTAATTCAACAGAGATGGCTTTTTCGTTGTAAAAGCGAATGTCAGCAGGCATGCCGTCTTCTAAAAATGGCAACACATCCGCCATAAATTCAGCATCAACATCATATTGGTTGTAATCTGCATCCATAAATACATAGCTCGGGTCAGCAAAATAAGAATATGTGGCTTCTTTTTTCTCAAGCACAATCACTTCAAACTTATCGCCAGCGCCATAGATGGTTTCGCTTGGGGTGTCAGTGAGTAGGTTTTTAAATTTCATTTTAACCACGGCTGTGCTACGACCAGATTTAGTGTATTCGGCTTTGACCACCACCAGTGGATCATTGCCGACCATAATAACGTTACCTGCACGAAGTTCTTGGGCTGTTTTCATGAGATTGCCTTAACTAGATAAATGAGTTAAATAATAAAGTCAAAAATTATACCTTAACTCGTGATTTTTGAACTCGTAATTTTTTTGAAAAAATCACGAGTTTAGAGGCAAGGTCCGCTTGTTTTGTGAGTGCGCTTGATTGTTGCAAAGTGAGTGCCTTAATTTGAGTGAGGTGATCTAGATAATTTTGCCATGTCTGGCTTGTTAAGTTGCCCGTTGACCAGGCGCGGCTCATCTCTACAATAGACCGCTTGGTAGGGTCATCATCCAGCTCATAAAATCTATCTAAAAAAGCATTGAGTTTGGTGATATGCGTATTTTCTGACTGTAAATAAGGTAACCAAATAAATGGGTTTGCTGCCCATATTGCACGTATCCAGCTATCTTCGCCACGAACAAAGTTAATGTCGCATAGGGTCAGTAGCTTGTCATATTCGGCTTGGCTTAAAAACGGCACAATATGCATATGCAGTTTTTCAAAGCGCACACTTGAGCCCGCTTGGGGTGAAGTGTTCTCTTTTTCAAAAAGTCTTACAATATGAGGTGAAATATCATGTGCGGGCACATAGCAGTCAATCGCTTGGTTTGATGTTGCCATTGCCTCAATGAGTTTGTCCATGGGCGCATAAGCATAGTAGAAAAGTGACACCTTTAAGGCGTGACGGCGGTGCGCATTGACAGTGCTCATCGATGTTAAAAAAATATCTTTTAGTTGATTATTATTCTTAAACTCTTGATTTTTATTAAAAATATCAGATTCTCTAATTAAGCCGCCTGTTGCATCTGTAAAGCCAGGAAAGAAAAAGTGCCGCACGGGCTGCGTGTTGTTTGAGTGCCGTGCATGAAAGCCCTCTACCCACGGCTCGGCTGATAAGTATTCTAAATTGATCCATGTGCTTTGTTGCATATTTGCCAAATACTGTGCCGGCAGCTCGCAGCTGAAGGTTTGTAAAACAACTTCAGCAGGCTGGCTTGCGTTTTGCCAATCAAGAATTTCTACGCCATGAATAGTTTGCTTTTTAAGCGTGCAGTCTAAAAAAGGGATGATGTTACTTGCGACATCAAGCTTATCGATAAATAGCCTCACTTTGACATGATGTTCAGTAACCAGCTGCCTGCTCAATCGCCAGCAAACGCCAATATCACCAAAATTATCAACAATCCGACAAAAAATATCCCAGTGCTGATGCGCGCCAGTGCTTATTTGAGTATTCATTTAGGTGCGTGTTGATGGAGGCGAGCGGTATTCAATTTCAAGAATTTCATACTCGTCTTCGCCAGCAGGGGCAATGACTTTTACGGTGTCGCCTATTTTTTTACCTAATAGTGCGCGCGCCAGTGGTGAAACCCAGCTGATATAACCCAGAGCGGGATTTAATTCGTCTTTACCAACAATGCGATAATGGTGTTCAGTATCGTTTTTAATGGAGTACAGGCTGACCCATGCACCAAAAAATACTTTGTCTAGATTTTGCTGCTTTTCAGGGTCAACAATCACAGCTAAATCCATGCGCTGCATTAAAAAGCGCAGTCGTGCATCAATTTGGCGTAAACGCCTTTTGCCGTACATATAATCACCGTTTTCACTTCTGTCGCCATTGCCAGCCGCCCACGAAACGACTTTTACGAGCGCCGGCCTTTCTACTTTGAGTAGCTCAATATACTCGGCTTCGATAGCGGCGTGACCCTCGGGCGTGATGTAATTTTTTTCTTCAGAAGCTGATTTTTTTAACAAAACTTACTTTTCTAAAACATCTAAATCTTTTACAAAATAAGCACTGTCGCCAAAGCAGGTGCTTGGAATGCCTTTATGTTCTTCATAAGCTACTTTTACCCGCTGACCTAGAGATTGATTGATTTTCTCTGCAACAGCATCGTCTTTGACGGTAAATAAAAACTTTTCGGCTTGCGTGCCTGGCATTGAAACCAGCACGATTTCACCTTCCCACGTTTTACAAAAATAGCCTTTGTGAGAAAACTTTTGTACATAGCCAGCACGCTCGCCCGATGAGTACACCCAGCTTAAGCTTGCCCAAGTATAAAGCCCTGAAAGGATGATGAAAGTGATCATCATCCAGCTTCCATACTTCAATAAAATGCTTAAACGACTTGGCATATCAACCTTGTAAGAGAGGTGAACGTTAAAAATAGCAAATTTTTTAACAAAAATTGTTATTAACAGGGCTTAAAAAGCCCGCATTAAAAAGTTATGTTTTAAATAATGAAACATTGTTGTGAATGAAGTGCCCTGTGCTCATCATGCTCTATTTTTTAAGTTAGCTGCAATTCTTAACCTGAGGGCATTGAGCTTAATAAAACCCGCCGCATCTTTTTGGTCATATGCACCTTGATCATCTTCAAAAGTGGCAATCGAAGAATCAAATAAAGAATGGCTTGCGCTGTCGCGCCCAGTGACGATAACGTTGCCTTTGTAAAGCTTTACGCGTACCCAGCCGTTGACTGATTTTTGTGTATGGTCGATTAAGCTTTGCAAGGCCGTGCGTTCTGGACTCCACCAGTAGCCGTTATAAATCATGCTGGCGTAACGCGGCATTAAATCATCTTTTAAATGAGCGACTTCACGGTCTAGTGTAATGCTTTCAATTGCGCGGTGTGCTTTGAGCATAATGGTGCCGCCCGGCGTTTCATAACATCCGCGTGATTTCATTCCCACATAACGATTTTCAACCAAGTCTAAACGCCCGATGCCGTGTTTGCCGCCTAATGTGTTTAATTGCAACAGAAGCTCGTGTGGCTTCATCGCTTCGCCATTTAAGCTTACGGGGTCACCGTTGATATATTCAATATCTAAATACTCTGCGGCATCCGGTGCTTTTTCAGGGCTTACGCTCCAGCGCCACATTGATTCTTCTGCTTCTGCTGCAGGGTTTTCTAAGTGACGTCCTTCATAAGAAATATGAAGTAAATTTGCATCCATTGAATACGGGCTGCCGCCTTGCTTGTGCTTCATGTCAACTGGAATGCCATGTTTTTCAGCGTAGTGCATCAGTTTTTCACGGCTAAGTAAATCCCATTCACGCCACGGCGCGATAATTTGAATGTTTGGGTTAAGTGCATAAGCGCCTAATTCAAAGCGTACTTGATCATTGCCTTTGCCTGTTGCGCCGTGTGAAATTGCATCTGCATTGGTTTGTTTGGCAATGTCAATTAAACGCTTTGCAATGAGTGGGCGCGCAATGGAAGTGCCTAATAAGTAATCGCCTTCATAAACCGTATTGGCTCTAAACATTGGAAACACAAAGTCACGGACAAATTCTTCGCGTAAATCATCAATATAAATATCACTTTCTTTGACCCCAGCGGCTTTGGCTTTGGCGCGCGCGGGCTCAAGCTCTTCACCTTGCCCTAAATCGGCCGTGAAAGTAACCACCTCGCATTGATATTCATCTTGCAACCACTTTAAAATAACCGAGGTATCCAGCCCGCCAGAATAAGCTAAAACCACTTTTTTAATTTGTTTTTTTGTCAGCGTCATTGTTTACACTTTTCCTAATAACAAGTATTCCATTAAGGCTTTTTGAACATGCAGGCGGTTTTCAGCTTCATCCCACACCACACTCTGAGGTCCATCAATCACTTCTGCCGAGACTTCTTCGCCACGATGTGCGGGTAAGCAATGCATAAAAATGGCGTCTTTTTCGGCAACACGCATCATGTCACTGTCTACTTGCCAGTCAGCAAAATCGCGTAAACGCTCTTCATTTTCTGCTTCAAATCCCATGCTTGTCCATACATCGGTAGTCACTAAATGCGCTGATTTTGCCGCATCCATTGGGTCTGTAAAAACCTCAAAGTGCTGATTGCCATATACATTGGCTCGCTCTGGTTCTATTTCATAGCCGGGCGGCGTTGATACGTGGACATTAAAATCAAGTAATTCAGCGGCTTGTAACCATGTATTGCACATATTATTGCTATCACCAATCCAGGCAACTGTTTTGCCTTTAATTGAGCCTCGATGCTCAATATAAGTGAAAATATCAGCCAAAATTTGGCATGGATGATATTCGTTGGTGAGGCCGTTGATGACTGGTACGCGTGAGTTTGCGGCAAAACGCTCAATAATGCTTTGTTCAAAAGTGCGAATCATCACAAGATCGCTCATGCGAGAAATGACTTGTGCAGCGTCTTCTACAGGTTCACCCCGACCTAGCTGCGAATCGCGCGTATTGAGATAAATTGCAGATCCACCCAATTGCTGAATGCCCGCTTCAAACGATAAGCGCGTACGTGTGCTGGCTTTTTCAAAAATCATCACCAATGTGCGGTCTTGTAGCGGCCAGTATTGCTGATAGTCTTTAAATTGCCGCTTAATTAAGCGCGCGCGCTCGAATACATATTCAAGCTCATCTTGGCTTAAGTCTTTGAATTGTAAAAAATGTTTTATTGCCATGATGTGTGCCGCTGTGGATTATGCTATTTTATTTTGTATGATTTTAATGACTTAAAAAGCGCTTGATAAGCTTAGAGAGTCTTTCTACCAGCTCATGTGCTTCAGATTCATTCATCACCAAAGGCGGCAGTAAGCGGATGACTTTTTCTGCCGTGACATTGATGAGCATTTTTTCTGCAAGCGCTAGTTTAACCAAGTCGCCACAAGGTCTATCTAGTTCAATGCCAATCATCATGCCTGCATTTCTAATCACAGTGACACCTTGAGTGCCTTGGAGTGCCTGATGAAAGCCTTGTTGAATTAAATGGCCGATTTTTTGAGCGTTTTCACGCAAGCCCTCTTGCTCAATAATGTTGAGCGTGGCAAGTCCTGCGGCGCTTGCTAATGGGTTTCCGCCAAAAGTTGAGCCATGTTTTCCGTATGTAAAAACTTCTGCAGCAGCTCCAGCCGCAAGGCAGGCCCCAATAGGCAAACCTGAGCCCAAGCCTTTTGCCAAGCTCATGACATCTGGTTCAATGGTGCTGTGCTGAAAGGCGAACCAAGTGCCAGTGCGCGCAATGCCTGTTTGTACTTCATCTAGCATGAGTAACCACGATTTTTCATCACAAATAGCCCGTAATGCTTCTAAATAGCCACCTGCTTGTTTAGGGATGTTAATGCCGCCTTCGCCTTGCACCGGCTCTACCAAAATGGCCACTACGTTTGAGTTGCCCGAAGCGATTTTTTTGACCGCCTCAATATCATCATAGGGCACCCGAACAAAACCACTCACAAGCGGCTCAAAGCCTGCTTGCACTTTACGATTGCCAGTAGCAGAAAGCGTTGCCATTGTGCGCCCATGAAATGATTTATCCATGACGATAATTTCTGGCGATAAAATGCCCTTGTTATGGCCGTAAAGGCGGGCGAGTTTAATGGCTGCTTCATTGGCCTCGCAGCCAGAGTTGCAAAAAAATACTTTATCCATTCCTGAAATTTGACAAAGCTTATCTGCCAACGCTTCTTGTTCTGCGATGTGATAAATGTTTGAAACGTGAATCATTTTGGCAGCTTGCGTACTAATCGCTTCCACTAATTTAGGGTGTCCATGCCCCAAGCCATTGACGGCAACCCCTGCAAGGGCATCTAAATACTTATCGCCTTGGGCGTCATACAGCCAAACACCCGCACCTTTAACAAAGGTAATAGGCTGGCGTGCATAAGTATTCATTAAATGATTTGACATAAAGGTTTGAGCGTATGGTAAAAGTATTGGGGCCGCGCCCTTTGTGATGAGCGCTTTTTTTGAGTAGACAATTACTCTAGCAGTAAATCGCGTTTTCCAGGCACGCCATTCATTGCATCGGCATCTTCAAGCGGGCTTTTACGCGCAGTAATGACTGGCCATAGTTGCGCTAAGCGTGCATTTAATGCGATAAATTCTTGCTGATCAGCTGGAACATCATCTTCAGCAAAAATGGCCTCGGCCGGACATTCTGCAACGCACAATGTGCAGTCGATGCACTCATCTGGGTTAATGGCTAAAAAGTTTGGGCCTTCTACAAAACAATCTACTGGGCACACATCTACGCAATCAGTAAATTTACATTGAATACAATTTTCAGTCACGACATAAGTCATAATTTTAGTCCTTCACAGCGATTACAGTGTAAAACGCTATTTTATTTGAATTTAGAATAGTTTGCACCGCTTAATTATTGGCTTTTGCGAGGTCATCGCTAGATAATCATGCCTGCGCCAACGGTGTTATTGGTGCTTTCGTCAATCACAATGAAAGCGCCTGTTGCGCGGTGGGTATGGTAGCTATCTGTTACAAGTGGCTGACCTAATTTAAAAGAGATGCGCGCAATGTCATTCATTTTTAAGTCTGAAGCTGCCTGTTTTTCAAGCGTATTGACATCTAGCTTATATAAAATGGTGTCAACTTTTGCTTTAGATTCACGCGAAGTGTGGCGAATCACATAAGTGCGTGCGGGCGATAATGGCGTTTCTGAAAGCCAGCAAACAAAAGCTTCGATTTGCTTTGCTGGAACAAGGGCATGATGCGTTTTGACTATCATGTCGCCGCGCGAAATATCAATCTCATCTTCAAGTAGTAAAGTGACGCTTTGCTCGGCTTGTGCGCTTTGTAGCGGGGCATCACCTATTTGAATCGCCTTGACTTTAGACTGGTAGCCATTAGGCAAAATGGTGACTGACTCGCCTACTGCAATGTCACCACTTTCAATTCTGCCCATAAACCCCCTGAAGTCATGTAAATTGACATCTGCACTGGCGTGCGGGCGGCATACAAATTGCACAGGAAAGCGAAACTCTTGCGCGTGTTCACGGTGTGATGCGGGCGCTGATTCTAAAATCTCTAGCAATGTTTGTCCTGTGTACCAAGGCATATTGTCTAAACGGTCTACCAGCATATCGCCTGCCAGTGCTGACATGGGAATAAACTTGATATCTCTGGCTTGTGCTAGGCCAATTTCATTTGAAAACGCCAAATAATCTGCACAAATCTTCTCATAAGTTGCTTGCTTATAATCTACTAAATCCATTTTGTTGACAGCAACAACAATGTTAGCAATGCCAAGTAAGTGCGCTAAATAGCTATGGCGACGTGTTTGAGTTAAAACACCACGACGTGCGTCAATTAAGATAATTGCTAAATTGGCAGTAGAGGCGGCAGTGACCATGTTGCGGGTATATTGCTCATGGCCAGGTGCGTCAGCAATAATATATTTGCGTGTGCCTGTGCTGAAATAACGGTAAGCCACGTCAATGGTGATGCCTTGCTCTCGCTCAGCTTGTAAACCATCGGTCAGCAGTGATAAATCAACTGCTTGCATTCCGCGCTTTTTTGAGGTGTTTGAAATCTGCGTTAAGGTGTCAGTTAAGATGGTTTTTGTGTCAAATAGCAAACGTCCAATCAGTGTGCTTTTGCCGTCATCCACAGAGCCGCAGGTCATAAAACGCAAAAGCGAGTCAGGCTGGTGTTCGTTATGTTGTGTATTCACGGTATTCATTAGAAATAGCCTTCTTTCTTGCGTTGTTCCATTGATGCGTCTGAGGTTTGGTCGTCTAGCCTGGTTGCGCCACGCTCTGTAATGGTGGATGTGGCTGTTTCAAGTACAATTTTAGACACTGTATCTGCATCTGAAATAACAGGCGCCGTGCAGCTAATATCCCCAACGGTTCTAAAGCGCACCTGCATATTGACAATGGTTTCGCCTGCTTTAACCGGGTTACTTATTTCACCATTCATGAGCGGCACATTGACGGGCACAATTGACCCGCCACGCATGACTACATCGCGCTGATGAGCAAAGTAAATGCTGGGCAGTGCTAAGTTTTCACGTTCAATGTATTGCCAAACATCCATTTCTGTCCAATTAGAAATGGGAAAAGCGCGAATGTTCTCGCCCTTGTGGGTGCGTGCGTTATAAAGATTCCATAATTCTGGGCGTTGATTTTTAGGGTCCCATTGACCAAATTCATCACGAAAACTCATGACACGCTCTTTTGCCCTGGCTTTTTCTTCATCACGGCGCGCACCACCAATGCAGCAGTCAAAGCCAAATTCTTCAATTGCCTCAAGCAGGGTAACCGACTGATGCTTGTTGCGCGACTCGTCAGCTGATTTTAATGCAACAGTGCCGCGCTTGATTGAATCTTCAACAGAGCGCACGATCAAGCGCTCACCCAATTCTGCAGCGCGCCCATCCCTAAACTCAATCACTTCTTTGTAATTATGGCCCGTGTCAATATGCATCAAAGGAAACGGAAAGCGCCCAGGACGAAAAGCTTTTTCGGCCAAACGCAAAAGACACAAAGAATCTTTTCCGCCAGAAAATAACAACACCGGGTTAGCGCATTGACCAGCCACCTCGCGCAAAATGTAAATAGCCTCTGATTCAAGCCAATCTAAATGTGACAAAGGTTGATAATTTGATTTATTTTTATTTAACATATTCATTAACTTAATTTGTTTACTTAATTTTAAGGGTTAACTAAATAATTTTAATTTTAAATTGTATTTTTTGATTTACTTTATGATGTGCTTTGGGCTTGTTTTTTTTGAGACTTAATTTTTTACATGAAGTCCGCACTCTTTGTTGAGGGGGTCTTCCCACCACCATCTGCCAGCACGTATATTTTCGCCCATCGCAATTGCACGTGTGCAAGGTGCACAGCCAATGCTGGGGTAAAACGCATCGTGCAATAGATTGTATGGTACTTCGTGCATCCGAATATAGCCCCATACTTCTTGCTCGGTCCAGTCGCTTAGCGGGTTAAATTTTTCTAACTGATGTGCTTCGTCATATTCGCGCACGGGCAAGCTGCTTCTGGTGGTAGCTTGTGCGGCACGCATCCCGGTGACCCAGGCGGCTTTGCCTTTTAATGCCCGCGTTAAAGGCTCAACTTTGCGCATATGGCAGCAGCTTTTACGAAGCTCGATAGATTGATAAAAGCCATTGATGCCATTGTTTTTGACATAAAACTCCACAGTTGCGGCTTGTGGAAAATAAACATTTAATTTTGTTTGGTAATGTTTTTCTGTTTCACTCATTAAGTCGTAGGTTTGAACTGGCAGGCGCCCCGTATCGAGTGAGAAAATTTCGATGCTGATTTGATTTTTAAGAATAATATCCGTGAGCACCATGTCTTCTGCACCAAAGCTATTGGCAAAGGCCATGGCTTTAAATTCGGTGCTGGCGTTCTTTAACAAGGCTTGCACGGCATTTTTTTTTGCGTTAACACTGGCAATAAGCGCCTCAGTCAACGCTGGCTTAGTTGCAGGGTTGCTAGCGGCAGGTGTTAAGAAAGAGGTGGCGTTTAACATTCACTTGCTCGATGGTAGCGTTTAAATGCAGGGCGAGGCTCATCTACTGCGCCTTGATAGGGCTCCGTAAAGTCGTTTAAGCTCAGAATGGCTTGCGTGACGGAGCGGTCAGCGCGAATCAGATAGCTGGTAAAACCGCTGCGCTTTAAAAAGTACATTTGGTCACATAAAATGTCGCCAAATGCACGCATCTCGTTTTTAAAGCCGTAGCGTGAGCGCAATAAAGTACCTAATGAAAAAATACGCCCATCGGCAAATCGTTCTACGTGAATGGCGATGATCGGTAGCTGATTTAAGTCGCCCACTTCGCGGATTAAATCTTCAAGCAATTCGTGCGTATCAACCCAAACACCCACTTGCTTGCTTGCTAAGCGTTCTTTCAATTCGGCTTTGCGCGCAATCAACACATTAAGTGGCACGATAATTTTGCCAGAAGGCGCAATGGCAGTATTTGAAATTTGTTCTTGAGTGACGGTTTTTTCACCCGTGAGCTTAAATAAAACAACTTTTCCGGCTTGTTTGCGCTCCTCCGCTTGGCTTGCGGGCAGGCGGACAATAGTCCATTCGTTTTCAGTGGCGGTGGCCGTGCCATGGTTGAGTGTGATTAAATGACTCATTCTGTGACCTCTTGTTTTGCATAGACGTGTGCTTTAAATGGTGCCACGCCCAAACGACGTACAGTGTCAATAAAGCGCTCTTCTGGCGTGCGCTTTTCAATATAAACATCAATCAATTTTTGCACGACGGCTGGCATTTCTTCAGCAGAAAAAGAGGGGCCGATGACCGTGCCAATGCTTGCCTGATTACCTTGACTGCCACCGATTGTGACTTGATACCACTCCGAACCATCTTTATCAACACCCAAAATACCAATATGACCAATATGATGATGACCGCAGGCATTCATACAGCCTGAGATGTTAAGCTCAAGCTCTCCAATATCATGTAAGTAATCTAAATGATCAAACTGCATTTGAATGGCTGTTGCAATTGGGATGCTCTTTGCATTAGCCAGACTACAAAAATCACCTCCTGGACAGCAAATAATATCAGTGAGCAGACCAATGTTTGGCGTGGCAAGCTTGTACGCGCGGGCTTTTTCCCACAGTGCAAATAAATCGCTTAATTTGACATCTGCCAAAATTAAATTTTGCTCGTGCGAGGCTCGCACTTCACCAAAACTGTATTGGTCGGCAAGCTCGGCAACGATATCCATTTGTTCGCTTGTGATGTCGCCTGGCGCAATACCATGTTGTTTTAAAGAAAGGGTGACTGCGCGATAACCTGCAACTTTATGTGCGTGTACATTTCTTTTAACCCAAGCGCTAAAAGCAGGGTTGCTTGCAATGGCGGCATCAAAACTCGCATCATGCGGCGGTAATGATGCATAAGGCATTGCCTCAAAATGATTGCTCACCCTTCTTAGCTCTTCTTCTGTAATAGTGTTAGGGGCATTTTTTAGGTGCGCCCATTCGGCTTCTACTTGACGCTTAAATTCGTCAATACCCAGCGCTTTTACTAAAATTTTGATGCGCGCTTTATAAGCATTGTCGCGGCGGCCATGTAGGTTGTAAATGCGAATAATCGCTTCGCAATAGGTGAGGGCGTGCTGCCATTCTAAATGCTCTTCAATCACAGTACCTAAAATCGGCGTACGCCCAAGCCCGCCGCCCACCCACACCCTAATGGCGAGTTGGTCAGCGCTGTCTTTGTAAAATTCCATGCCGATATCGTGCATTTGCACTACTGCGCGGTCGTCAAGCGTGCCGGAGACGGCAATTTTGAATTTACGTGGCAATAACGCAAACTCAGGATGAAAAGTGCTCCATTGGCGCATGACTTCGGCCATTGCCCGTGGGTCAATCATCTCGTCTGGCGCAACGCCGGCAAACTGGTCTGTTGTGATATTGCGAATGCAGTTGCCAGAAGTTTGAATGGCGTGCATTTCAACGGTCGCTAACTCTGCTAAAATTTCCGGCACATCTTCAAGTTTAGGCCAGTTTAATTGCAAGTTCTGACGCGTGCTAAAGTGCCCATAGCCTTTGTCATACTTTTTTGCAATTTCACTTAATTTGCGCAATTGTTTGCTTGAGAGCATTCCATAAGGCACTGCAATGCGTAGCATGGGCGCTTGACGCTGAATATATAAGCCGTTTTGTAAGCGTAATGGGCGAAATTCATCTTCAGTGAGCTCGCCAGCTAAATAGCGACGTGTTTGGTCGCGATATTGTGCAACGCGTTCGTCAACAATGCGTTGGTCTATTTCATCATACTTGTACATTTTATGCTTTTCTTAATCTAAAAATTTTAACTTAATCAGTATTCTATGCTAGGGCGCGCGCCATTTTAATGTAAAACAAGTTTTAAGCCCACAAAAATTAATATCAATGCCAGTGTTATTCGCACCCAATGTTCGCTGATTTTTGAGCCTAAATGACTACCAAGCCATATGCCAGGAATGGAGCCAATTAACAAGGTGCCCAATAAGCCATAATTAACCGTGCCAATGCTCGCATGACCCAAGCCCGCCACCAGCGTGAGCGGAACTGCGTGTGCAATATCTGAGCCAATAATGGTGTTAATTTCTCTGCGAGGATAAATAATAAGTAATGCCGTGACCCCAAGTGCGCCTGCGCCCACTGAAGTGAGCGTAACGAGTGCGCCTAAAACCAAGCCTAAAATAATCGTTAAGTAAGGTGTCCATTGTGGGTTAATTAAGTGCTCTTTTTTAGAAAAGCGGACTAATTGATTTCGAAATAATATCGATAAAGAAGTGACTAACAAAGCAATGCCGAGCCAAAATTTAATGTTATTAACCAAGGCATCTGAAGCGATATCTTGATTTTTTAAATATAGCGTTGTCAACATTGAGGCAGGTACACTACCCAATGCTAAAAACCTGACAATTTTCCAATCAATGTTGCCCAACTTGCCGTGCGCAATAATGCCTACACTTTTTGTGACAGAGGCGTAGAGCAGGTCTGTGCCAATCGCCAGCACCGGTTTGATATGAAAAAACAATACCAAAATCGGCGTCATTAAAGAGCCGCCGCCAACACCCGTTAAGCCCACTAATAGGCCCACTACAAAGCCCGCAATAATATAAGCAAATTCCATCATCATTCTTTCTAGAGTAAATTCAAAAAATTGGTGCGCTTATTGAAAAAAATAGTATGGCACTATACCAGCTCTTAAATTAAGATATTTAAGAATATGTTATTGTATAAACATAATTATTAGTTATATTAAATTGTTTGATTTACTTGAAATGGCTCGTCTATGAAATTGCAACAACTGCGTTATTTAAATGAAGTGGCTCGTCAAAACCTTAATGTGACGGCTGCAGCTGATGTGCTGCATACCTCGCAGCCAGGCGTGAGCAAGCAAATTCAATTATTTGAAGAAGAAATTGGCCTGCAGGTGTTTTTAAGAAATGGCAAGCGCCTTAAGGGTGTGACTGAGCCTGGTGCGCAGATATTGTCATTGGCGGCTAAAGTGATTCATCAGATTGATAACATTAAGCGTGTTGCTGATGAGTTTGCTCATGTTGAATCAGGAGTAATGAGCATTGCAACAACGCATACACAAGCGCGCTATAAGCTTCCAGCGGTGGTAAAAGCTTTTATGCTCGCTTATCCTCACGTTAAATTAAACATTCATCAAGGTAACCCAAGTCAAGTGGCAGAGCAGGTGTCTAACGGCGATGTTGACTTTGGAGTTGCAACTGAATACATCAGCGATTTTGATAATCTATTGTGCCTGCCATGCTATGAGTGGAATCGCTGTATTGTGACGCCGCAAGGGCATCCTTTATTATCAGAAAGCGCGCTGACGCTTGAAAAAATAGCCCAATATCCTTTAATTACTTACGATTTTAGCCACACGGGCGGTGGCTTGGTTTCTAAAACATTTGATGAGGCGGGCGTATCGCCCAATATAGTGCTGACAGCGATTGATGCCGACGTGATTAAAACCTATGTTTCTCTGGGCTTAGGCGTGGGTTTGTTGGCAAATATGGCGTATGACGCTGAACGCGATGCAAACTTAGCGATGCTCGATGTGGGGCATTTGTTTCCAGCCAGCACCACGTATTTGGGGGTGAGAAAAAATACATTTCTGCGTACTTATATGTATGATTTTATTGCTTTAATGGCTCCAAGATTTAATCGCGCAGCCATTGAAGATGCTTTAAGTAAGGCGTCTTAAAAGCTTTTTTCTTAAAATATAGCTTGTTCTAAAGAGTATAGTTTTGAAGCGCAAGTCTTTCAGTCACACGTTTTTCATTGACACGTCTTTCAATAAAAAGTGTTCTTTTTTATAGAAGCTTGTCCCAAAATTTCCACCAAACTCTTTGTTCTGTAGATGACATTGATTGGCTAAAAATGACGCTATCTGGATAGTTTTTTTCTAATATCCGCAGCGTATCTTCTTTGAGATCATCTAGCCCCATTAAGTCGTAGGCGCTCACCATAATGACGAGAGATTGTTCTACATTGGGTGTTTTTGGGTAAAACTCAAGCACATATTTACAGCGATTGATAGCGGCTAAGTAAGCTTCGCGCTTCATGTAATAGCGTGCAACATCAATCTCGTGTGCTGATAAATTGTTGGCTAAATAAATCATGCGCTGTGTTGCGTCTTTTAGGTATTTGCTATTGGGGTAACGTTCAACCAGTGTTTTAAAAATAATAAAAGAGTCTCGAAGTGCGCGCGGGTCGCGATCGCTAATTTCTTGTTTAGTGAGTTTTTCAATAGCGCCGCGCTCGTTAAAGAGTGCTAAGCCTTTCAGATAATAGGCGTAGTCTACATTGGGGTGTGTTGGGTGAAGCTTGATAAAGCGGTCAGCCGCGGCCACGCATAAAATAGGGTCTTGTTTTTTAAATTGGGCATAGGCTGTTTCAAGTTGTGCTTGAACGGCGTAGCGGCTATTTGGGTAGCGAGATTCGAGTTTTCCAAAATAAACAATGGCTTTATCGTAGTCTTTATCGCGCATTTTATCTGCGCCCATTTGATAAATGCGATCAGCGCTTAAGCCTTTGGTGTCATCTAATTCGGTTGGGTCTCCAAAGATAGCGCAGCCACTCATGAGCAAGGTGAACGCTAAAACTAAGATATACTTCATACTTAAAACCCACTTTAAAAAATGATTGATTATTATAACCGATGCAAGATGCGACTCAACCACCTCTTGGCAACATACTTAAACTAAGTATTCCCTATGACTTGGCGGGCTTGCGCTTAGATGTTGCATTGCAACGTATGTTGCCTGAGCATTCGCGCGCGCGCCTGCAAGCTTGGATTAAAAATGGTTTTGTCATGGTAGATAACCTGCCAAGCCACGCTAAAACTAAAGTGCTAGGGGGGGAGCAAGTTGAGGTAGAAGTACAGCTTCGGCCCGAGCAAGTGTCATTTACTGCAGAAAACATTGCGCTTCATGTAGTGTTTGAAGATGAGCATATCATGGTAATTAACAAGCCTGCTGGCATGGTGGTGCATCCTGCTGCGGGCAATTGGAGCGGAACTTTATTAAACGCTTTATTACATCATGCACCACAATTAAAAGACTTGCCGCGCGCGGGTATTGTGCATCGGCTTGATAAAGAAACAAGCGGTATTTTAGTGGTTGCAAAAACCTTAGCCGCACAAACGCATTTGGTGCGCCAATTACAAGCGCGTACTGTTAAGCGTGAGTATCGTGCCATTGTGTGGGGGCAATTGTGGCGTAATGGCGTTGTTGACCAAGCTATTGGTCGTGACCCACGCTCACGCACTAAAATGGCAATCAACCGCATGGGTAAGCCTGCGGTGACGCGTTATGAGATTTTAGAGCGCTTTTCAGTGCACACTTATTTGCGATGTAATTTAGAAACCGGTCGCACGCATCAAATTCGGGTGCATATGCAGTCTTTAAAAGCGCCGCTTGTGGGCGATCCGGTGTATGGTTTTCGTGGCATTGTGCCCATTCGTCTGATGACGCAAACCTTGCGTGATACGGTGAGCCAATTTAACAGACAAGCCTTGCACGCCATTAAGCTTGGTTTAATTCACCCTGAAACCAATATTTTTATGGAGTGGCAAATTGAGCTTGCAGATGACATGAAAGCTTTGTTAGAAGCCATGCGCCATGAAGATCCGCGTGATGAGGATGAAGAAGAGAATTTTGAGTTGAGCGCTGAGCCTTATTGGTCAGATGAGGATGAAGAATATGACGAAAACGATGGGTTTGATGAAGATTTGGAATTAGAAGACGAAGAGTAGAAAATTACACGTCATGTCTAGTTTAGAGTGTGCTGATTTCAATGTTATCGTACCCGATTGGCCTGCGCCCGCAAACGTTAAAGCACTACAAACAACGCGCCTTGGTGGCGTGAGTCGTGCGCCGTTTGCCAGCTTAAATTTAGGCGCTCATGTAGACGATGACCCCATAAGCGTTGCAAAAAATCGTCAATTTTTAAACCGTTATTTACCAAGTGAGCCACTGTGGTTAAATCAAGTGCATGGTACTGATGTGCTTGATGCGGCGCAAGCACAGGCTTTTTCAAAGGCAGATGCTTCTTTTGCCACTCAAAAAAATGTGGTATGCGGGATTATGACGGCAGATTGTTTGCCCATTTTGCTTTGCGATCAAGCGGGTACTGTGGTGGCGGCGGTGCACGCGGGTTGGCGAGGTTTGTGCGGCGGCGTTATTGAAGCCACGGTTAATCAATTACCTGTGAATACAAGCGAAATTTTGGCTTGGCTTGGCCCGGCGATAGGGTCTTATGCGTTTGAAGTGGGTGAAGAGGTGCGTGCGCAGTTTATGGTGCATGACAAGCGCGCCGCACAAGCATTTACGCCATACTCTACTCAGTGGCTGTGCGATTTATATCTGCTAGCTCAGCAGCGTTTGCGTGCATTGGGCGTCACACATATTTACGGCGGCAGTGTGAATGAAGATTTTTGTACTTATCGTGATGAGGCGCGTTTTTTCTCGTTCAGGCGTGACAAAATCACAGGTCGCATGGCAAGTTTGATTTACTTGAGCTAAATTCGCCAAGTAGCTCAATTTGCCAAGTGGCATATTTCAGTATAATGCGCAGCTTGTTTAGCAACGCATTCAAGCCAGTCTTAAATTTAAAATTTTAATTTGGGGTTTTATTGAGGTATTTTTGGATATTTAGCAGTTTAATTTTAAGTATTTTTGAGCCTCATTTTTTGATTTCTCAATTTTTAGAGTAACCATTCATTATTTTTATGTTAAATCTTGCCATTCACCACACCGCGCTCTCTACACTTGCTTGGATAATTTTGACCAGTTTAATTGGTGGCTTATTCAGTGTGTTGTTGGCGGCGGCATTTGCTTTAAGTGTTCGCCCCAATTGGGTGCCCATGCTGGTGAGTTATGCGATTGGTGCGATGTTAGGGGCTGTTTTTTTAGAGATTTTGCCGCACGCTTTTAGCCTTGCCGCGAATGTTGAAAAGGTTTCTGCGACTCTATTATTGGGTTTGCTGCTCTTTTTTATTTTAGAAAAGCTGGTGATTTGGCGGCATTGTCACGGAGACCATTGCGAAGTGCACGCGCTGCACAATGAAGAAAACTGCCCGACAGCTCCCTTAAAAAAATCACAGGGCATTCAATATCGGGCGGTAGGTCATCAGCATTTGGCCGTGTTGGGGCATGATGCACAGCATCACCCGCACGATGGCGGACGCAGTGGCTTGATGATTATGATAGGCGATACTTTTCATAACTTTATTGACGGCATTTTGATTGCTGCGGCTTTTACTGCGGACGTTAAACTGGGCTTGGTGACAGCTTTGGCGATTATTGCGCATGAAATTCCACAAGAGGTCGGTGATTTCTTGATTTTGCTACATTCTGGCTACACAAAAAAACAAGCGTTGATTTTTAATTTAGTCTCAAGCCTTGCCACGATGCTAGGCGGTTTAATGGCTTATTATGGGCTGCAGTTTGTACAAGGTTGGGTGCCGGTGATATTGGCTTTTGCGGCGGCGAGTTTGCTTTATGTGGCGGTGGCAGATTTAATACCGGGCTTACATAAACGCACCGAATTAAAAGCAACGCTGGCGCAGGTGTTACTCATTTCGATTGGTGTTGGCACCATTTTGCTCGCGCATTTTTTTCTCGAGTAAAGATTTTTGGTGTTGTTTAAAGCGCCGATGCTGAACACCCAATATCCAAAGCAATAAAGCACAAGGCAATAAGCCGTAAAATATAAAGGTGAGAAATCCTGCGGCAACTGTTTTTTCGGTGGCCGCCATTAAGGTGACCACATATATCCAAGCAATGGCAATAATATACATAAGTGTTTAATTATAAATGTTTAATTTAGTTGATAAGGTGGGTGTTTCATCATGAGTTTATCAAATCCAAAAGTGGGCTTTGTGTCACTGGGTTGCCCTAAAGCAGGATCGGACGCTGAGCGTATTCTCACCCAATTAAGAGCAGAAGGCTATGAGATTTCTGGCACATACGAAGAAGCTGATTTAGTGGTGGTGAATACTTGTGGTTTTATTGACAGTGCCATTGAAGAGTCGCTTGATGCTATTGGTGAGGCGCTTCATAAAAATGGCAAAGTGATTGTGACAGGCTGCTTGGGGGCAAAAAAAGGCGTGGTTGAGGCGGCTCATCCCAATGTGTTAGCGGTAACAGGCCCGCACGCCTTAGAAGAGGTGATGACCGCCGTACACGCCAATTTGCCTAAGCTGCATGATCCGTATACAGATTTAGTGCCGCCTCAAGGCGTGCGCTTAACGCCTAGCCATTACGCCTATTTGAAAATATCTGAAGGCTGTAATCACCGCTGTAGTTTTTGCATTATTCCGAGTTTGCGGGGTGATTTAGTGAGCCGTCCGATTGGCGATGTGCTCAATGAAGCTGAAAACCTGGTCAATGCGGGAGTGAGCGAATTACTCGTCATTTCGCAAGATACTTCAGCTTATGGGGTTGATGTGAAATATCGTTCAGGATTTTGGAACGGTCGCCCGGTTAAAACGCGCATGACCGAGCTTTGCCAAAGTTTGAGCGAGCTTGGTATTTGGACGCGCTTACATTACGTTTACCCTTATCCGCACGTAGATGAGGTGATTCCTTTGATGGCGGATGGTTTAATTTTGCCCTATTTAGATGTGCCTTTTCAGCACGCAAGCCCGCGTATTTTAAAAGCCATGAAACGGCCTGCTCACGCAGAAAGCAATCTTGCGCGCATTCAGGCATGGCGTAAAATTTGTCCAGATATTACGGTAAGAAGCACTTTTATTGCGGGTTTTCCGGGTGAAACTGAAGACGATTTTCAAATGTTGTTAGATTTTTTAGAAGAAGCGCAATTAGATAGAGTGGGGTGCTTTGCTTACTCAGCGGTTGAGGGTGCAACAGCTAATGCGCTTGCAGACCCTGTGCCAGAAGAGCTTAAACAAGAGCGGTTAAGTCGCTTTATGGCGGTGCAAGAGCGTATTAGTGCGGCTAAGTTGCAAACCAAGGTTGGCAGTATGCAAACGGTTTTGGTGGATGCGCTGGTGCAAAATGCAGACGGCATGATTGAAGCGATTGGGCGTACTCAAGCCGATGCCCCAGAGATAGACGGCGTGGTGTATTTAGAAGACGCAGAAGGTTTAACACCAGGGGATTTTGTAGAAGTTGAAATTTACAGTGCTGATGGGCATGATTTAAGAGGCGGCCCGCCAAGGGCTTAAAGTACGGTGGTAGCTTTCATGGCTGCAGGTACAAATACGCTCTAAGTACGAATACATAAGGTGCTGTGCAAAGTAATCATTTCAAATTAACCTAAAATGAATTTGCTTACATTGTATTCATATTATTGAGTATATATTGAGCGTGCGCTTGCACTGCAGCAATGTCCGCCTCGCTAAATCGGTCTACATTTTTAGCCATTAAGGCGGTGCGTGGGTTGCGGCTAAAGGTAGCGTAATGTGTGATTAAAAAATTCCAGTAAAGCGTGGTGGTGGGGCAGGCGGTTTCGCCTGTTTTAAACTCTGGCTTGTATTTGCAATTGTTGCAGAAATTGCTCATGCGTTTGATGTAAGCGCCACTAGCCACATAAGGCTTGCTGGTAAAGCGTCCGCCATTGGCGTACAAGGCCATGCCAGCCACGTTGGGGAGTTCTACCCACTCCACAGCATCGACATACACAGCTAAATACCAAGCTTCAACTTCACGCGGATTGAGTTCTGCCAAAATACCAAACATACCGGTGACCATTAAGCGTTGAGTATGGTGCGCGTAGCCGTGCTGCATCGTATCGTTCACTGTTTGCTTCATGCAGTTCATGTGGGTATCGCCTGTCCAATACCAGCTTGGCAGTGGGCGGGTGTGCTCGTAATGATTAGCCTTGCTCATTTGCGGCATATCTAGCCAATAGACACCGCGTATAAACTCACGCCAGCCTAAAATTTGCCGAATAAAGCCCTCAACACTGGCAAGTGGTAATTGATTCTTTTTATAAGCAACCACTGCCGCCGCAATCACTTCGCGCGGATTAAGAAGCTTTAAATTAAGTGAGGTAGAAAGTAACGAGTGCCATAAATACGGGCTTTGGTTGCTATCGGTGGATTGCCACATGGCATCTTGATAATCGCCAAAACCTGCCAGCTTGTTTGCAATAAAATCATCTAAAAACGCAAGTGCAGCGGTGCGGGTAACAGGCCAAACAAAGTGTTCTAACGACCCTGGGTGATGAGGAAAAAATTTTTCAACATCTGCCATAACGGCCTGGGTAAGGTCATCAATACGCACTTTTGGCGCTGCGGGCACATGTTGTGGACCCGCTTTGCCAAAGGGCTTGCGATTTTCTGCATCATAATTCCAAGCACCACCTTCTGGCGCTTCACCTTGCATGAGCACATCATATTGTTGACGCATTTTGCGGTAAAAAAACTCCATGCGTAATTGCTTATTTCCCTTTGCCCAATGTATAAAATCCGCTTTGCTACACATAAAATGGCGATCATCACGCACCACTAACTCGGTGTTTGTTTCATGACACAAGGTTATTAAATCTTGCTCTAGGCGATATTCGCCAGGCTCGCAAATAATCACTTTTTGTGGGGTTAGTTTGGCAATATGGTGCGCCCAAGCGGCTTTTAAAGTGGCAAACTCATGCTCGCCAAGCTTTAAGTAGATGCGCCAAGATGTTAATTCATGAGCGCCGCATTGGTATTGGGCTGCAAGGGCATCATTAAAATGCCGCATGGCTGATAAAAACAGCGTAATACGCGCTTTATGGCTCCAAACCTGCGTAGCTTCATGGCGCACCTCTGCCATTAAAATAGCATCTTGCGCGGGATCAAAGTCTTCTAAGGCGGGGTTATCGAGATTGAGTTGGTCGCCCAAAATCAGAATGAGGTGTCTTGTCATGATTGAGTTTAGCTAATTTTAGCCAGCTTAGAAGTTTTGCGACATTGGTCAGAGCAATATTTGATTTCATCCCAATTTTTGGCCCATGACTTTCTCCACGTCATGATGAAGCCGCACTGGGCACAAATTTTACTGGGCAATTGACTCTTATTGCCCTTAAATGTTGGGTTGATTTTCACTGAAAATTTTGCGTTTAATCTGCAACCACTTGGCCGTCTTTGTAGCGAATAGTTGATTTTAAGCTGCCATCTTTGTTCCAAGCCTGCTCAACGCCATCTTTTTTACCATGGATGAAATTTGCCTCTACTCGCTTTTGACCGTTATCGTACCACTGAGTAAACATCCCATGTTCTTGCCCTGCCTGATAATGCGCTTCTAGCTTAAGCCGGCCATTTTCGTACCACTGATTCCAAATACCATCTTCTTTATCATCGACATAGCTTGTTTGAATTTGCTTGCTGCCATTGGGGTAGTAAAAGATTTCCAGCCCCTCTTTTTTGCCTTTTTTAACATTCACCTCATATTTTGGCTTGCCGTCGGCAAATTTCTCAACGTGCTTGCCGGTAAAGTTTTTATCAAAAAAAGTTTGAGCATTGGCTGTGTGACTAGCTATCAGGCTGCTGATTAGAAATAGCGTGATGGCAAAGAAATTTTGCGTGATTTTTTTCATACGATGACTCATCCAATAAATTGAACACTTATGATGCTAACGAGATTAAAATGTTCCCGCTAAAGCTGAATTTGGTTTGAATTAACCCCAAGCGCCATGATTTTTTAGCTGCTCGTCATGTGGCTGCACATTATGTAGATAATTTTCAGCTAGCCTTACTTAAAAAACTAGACTCTATAGCGAATGATAAAATGAGTAAAAGGAGCAGGGTCAGTTTAATGTACAAGTGGTTTTTACAACCAAAAATTAGCTGTAAACAACCATTTTTATTGGATATTTGATTTCTTTTTAAATGTTTGTTTCATTGTTAAAGTAATGACTGTGCTAACCCCATTGAGATAAAAAATATGTGGAATGGTTTTTGCTTACATAAATTGAGTAAGAGTCTTTTTTAATCAATTAAACTCAATTTAAACTTAAAGGATGCCCATACAAGTGTTGCCGCAACAAAAAAATATACAACCAACTAATATGAAACCAAGCTTGTTATTGACAGCCATTCTAGCTGCTTACGCACTGCCGCAAATGGCAAGCGCTGAAAACAAAGCTGAAACCATTGAGTTAGGTAAAATTGAGGTAGTTGGCACAACGCCACTTTCGGCGCTTGGCGTACCTATTCATCAAGTTCCTTCAAAC
>JAVKLV010000032.1:0-6958 GCA_031538905.1 Methylotenera sp.
GTACGCCTTGGCTTCACCACCAAATTTTTTTGACAGAATTGTAGTAATCGCCGCCGTAAGCGTCGTCTTACCATGGTCAACGTGACCAATCGTGCCTACGTTAACGTGCGGTTTGGTACGCTCAAATTTACCTTTTGCCATTGCTCTAGTCCTTTACAATTTTTATTAACTATGAAGTTTTATTAAAATTTAATAAAACCTGCTTAAATTAAAAACTTTAATAAATCTAATTTTTATACCCCTTTATAAGCGAAGCACCATACCACCATAGAATGGTGCCCATGGCGGGAATCGGACCCGCGACCTCTCCCTTACCAAGGGAGTGCTCTACCACTGAGCCACATGGGCGCTCATTTCAGCTTTGGAGCGGGCGACGAGGCTCGAACTCGCGACATTCAGTTTGGAAAACTGAAGCTCTACCAACTGAGCTACACCCGCGAACTCATTTAAAATACACCACAGCGCCAACAGGCCGATATTTCACAGCTACTTTTACTATAAACACACAAAATCAGGCTTATAAATTTTGGTGGAGGGGGAAGGATTCGAACCTTCGTACTCTGAGAGAACGGATTTACAGTCCGTCGCCTTTAACCACTCGGCCACCCCTCCAAACCGAACTCGCGATTATCATGAAAATCTAACTTACTGTCAAACGGTATAACCAAGGGTAAGTAATCGTAAGATTTTGGTGCCGGATGTCGGAATCGAACTGACGACCTTCGCATTACAAGTGCGCTGCTCTACCAACTGAGCTAATCCGGCGTTTTGTGAGCTAACTATTATACTTAAATTTTCTTAAAAAGAAACCTATTTTACGAGTGTTAATGTAGGTTTTTTACTTTTTTTACGATCCTCATCATTCAAAGACGCTTCACTTAAACTCTCTGCGCTTGACTCAGTCTCAAAAAACATACCCTGATCACTCTCGCGCGCAAAAATACCTTTCACCGCATACATTGGCACATAAAGAGTTTGTGAAACTCCGCCAAATCTTGCAGAAAAAGTAATTGCATCATTACTTATCTGCAAATCTTTAGTTGCCGTGTAGTGGATATTCAGAACAATCTCACCCTCTTTAACATAAGCCATTGGCACAGAGGTTTGACTATCCACGACCACTAACAGATGAGGCGTGCAATTATTATCTACACACCACTCATGAATAGCGCGCACCATATAAGGCTTAGTAGAAGAAAGCGCCGCCATTTAATTATTTACGCATTGCTTTTTCTGACGGAGTCATTGCATCTAAATATAACGGCCTCGAAAACAATCGCTCAGCGTACTTTAAAATAGGCGCGGCTTGATTTTGCAAATCAATACCATAATGACCTAGTCGCCACAACAATGGTGTAACAGCAACATCCAACATTGAATAATCGTTACCTAAAAGATAGTTTTGTTTAGCAAAAATAGGTACTAACTGCGTCAAATTATCACGAATGGTAAGGCGCGCTTTATCCGCCTTTTCATCGTTACCTGACTCAATATCAGCAATATGCGCAAATAACTCTTTTTCAAAGTTATACAAAAACAACCTTGCGCGCGCGCGCATGACCGGATCAGGCGGCATCAACTGCGGATGAGGAAAGCGCTCATCAATATACTCATTGATGATATTTGCTTCAGACAACACTAAATCACGTTCTACCAAGACCGGCACTTGGTTGTATGGATTGATAACCGCCAAATCTTCAGGCTTATTTGCAAGATCAACATCAATTACCTGAAAATCCATACCTTTTTCAAATAAAACTATTCGGCAACGGTGGCTATAGGGATCTATTGTCCCTGAATATAAAGTCATCATAATATTAATGTATATCTTTCCAATAGGCTTTTTTAAGTTTATAAGTAAGCACTAAAAGCACTCCTAAGAACAGCAATACAAACCACCCCAGATGGTTACGTTGCTCTTTTGCAGGCTCTGCCATATAGGCCAAATAGTTTGTTAAGTCTCCCACCATCGCGTCATACTCAGCAACTGACATACGACCCGGCTTAGTTAAAGTTAACTCATGTGTTTCATGATTGAGCGCTTGCTCACCCTGAAGCTCATACAAAACGTGTGGCATTGAAACCTTACATGAAGCCGGGTCAAAGACGCAATTCCCCCAGCCCGTAGCACTTTTTTCATCACGATAAAATCCTCGCATATAGGTATAAATCCAATCTACACCACGCGCGCGCACTTCAACAGACAAATCTGGTGGCGCCACGCCAAACCATTTTTTAGCATCACTTTTATTCATGGCAACCTTCATTTGGCCTCCAACCTTATCGCCCGCAAAAAGCAGATTATCTTTAATTTGACTTTCAGTTAAACCAATCTGCATCAAGCGGTTGTAACGCATATAGTTTGCACTATGGCAATTAAGACAATAATTTACGAAGGTACGCGCTCCACGCTGTAACGAAGGGTAATCTGAAACATTCACCGGGGCTTTATCAAGATGAGCACCTTGGTTAGCAAACGCCAGCAAAGGCAAAAACACAAAACTCAATAAAGCTTTTTTTATTCTATTTTTAGTTTTCATGATGTTATCCTGTCACTCTTTCTGGGACTGGTATGGTGTTATCTTTTTGGGTATACCAAGGCATTAACGCAAAAAATGCGAAGTAAACCACCATAAATATACGCGCCACAACAGTGGCACGGTCAACACCACCAAGCCAAGCACCAAACTGCCCCCAAACATTTGAAGGCACCGTTCCCAAATAGCCCAAAATAAAAAAGCTCACCACAAATGCAGCCAACCATTTTTTATACAAGCTACCGCGATAGCGAATTGACTTAACAGGGCTCTTATCCAACCACGGCAAAAAGGCAAACGCAAGCACAGAGAGCCCCATCGCAGCAACGCCAGGAAATTGCGAGTTAAAAATAGGCGGCACAGCACGCAAGATAGAATAATAAGGAGTGAAATACCACACTGGCGCAATATGCGCTGGCGTCACCAATGGGTTAGCTGGCACAAAATTATTAGCCTCTAAGAAATAACCTCCCATTTCCGGCGCAAAAAAGATAATCACCGAAAACACAATTAAAAACACCGCAACCCCCACCAAATCTTTCACAGTGTAGTAAGGATGAAAAGGAATACCATCTAAGGGAATACCAGTGTTTTTATCTTTATTTTTTTTAATTTCAATACCATCAGGATTATTAGATCCCACCTCATGCAATGCAATTAAGTGTGCAACAACTAAGCCCAAAAGAACCATAGGCAAAGCAATCACATGGAAGGCAAAGAAACGATTTAAGGTAGCATCTGACACTAAATAATCACCACGCAACCACTCAGAAACATCCGGACCAACCAGTGGAATTGCTGAAAACAGGTTCACAATTACCTGCGCACCCCAGTAAGACATCTGACCCCACGGCAACAAGTATCCAAAAAAAGCCTCCCCCATCAAGCACAAAAATATAGCCACACCAAACAACCAAATAAGCTCACGCGGATTACGATATGAACCGTAAATAACGCCGCGAAACATATGCAAATACACAACAACAAAGAACATCGAAGCCCCCGTAGAGTGCATATAACGAATTAACCAACCCCAAGGCACATCACGCATAATGTACTCTACCGAACCAAACGCCAAATCCGCATCTGGCTTATAGTGCATCGTCAAAAAAATACCCGTTACAATTTGCAGCACCAAAACCAACAAAGCAAGCGAGCCAAAAAAATACCAAAAATTGAAATTTTTAGGTGCGTAGTATTCTGTCAAATGCGCCTTGATGTTACTCGTAAGCGGAAAGCGCTCGTCAACCCAGCTCAAGCCACAATGAAGCGCACCAGAAAGTTTATTTTGCCGTAATTCTTTTTCAATTGTCATGGTTTAAGCCTTATCTTCAGTATCAACGCCAATAAGCAAAGTTTTTTCAGTTAAATACTTATAAGGTGGCACCACTAAATTAATTGGCGCAGGAGAGCCTTTAAATACGCGACCAGCTAAATCAAACTTAGAGCCATGACACGGGCAGAAAAACCCCCCCGTCCAAGTCTCACCCATATCACCTTTAGGCTGCAACTTAGCAGATGGAGAGCAGCCCAAGTGCGTACAAATACCAACAATGACCGCCAAATTAGGCTTAATTGCACGACTGGCATTTTTACAATAAGCAGGCTGTTGAGAGGTCACATCACAAGCCGGGTCTGAAAGATCAGCATTATGCTTTGCTAAATTGGCAGTCATTTCATCAGTGCGGTTAATAATCCACACTGGCTTACCGCGCCACTCTGTGGTGATCATCTCACCTGGCGCGATTTTACTGATATCAACCTCCACCGGTGCGCCGGCAGCTTTTGCACGTTCACTTGGCGTCATGCTAGTAACAAACGGCACAGCAGCAGCAGCGCAGCCCAAGGCACCTACAGCCGAGGTGGCAATTAAAAATTTACGCTTTTCTAAATCTACTGAAGAGCCAAGCTCAGACTGATAATTCGCCTGCTGACCGTCATCATGGTTTTCTGACATAATTTCCTCAACTACTTTTAAGTTTATGAACTCTCGCCTTTTTAAAGTGCGCATCATTTACACTGCTTTAAGCAAGCTTTTATATTTCAAAGTTTAATTTAGTCTCGTCAATATAAACTCAAAAATTACGCTTTTACTTACAAAGCGCGATTATACATTTTTCACAACTTAATTAAAGCATTATTTTATAAGTGTATGAAATAAAACAACTAAACTGGATTGCTTACTTCTATAAATTCGTGCTCTAAATTAAATTTTTGGGCCAAATGCTGACCCAAGGCTTGCACGCCATAACGCTCTGTTGCATGATGCCCAGCTGAAATATAAGGCAAGTCAGATTCGACTGATTGATGCGTGGTTTGTTCAGAAACTTCTCCGCTCACGTAAACATCAACATCAAGTGCAATAGCAACATCTATAGCACCTTGTGCGGCGCCTGTGCACCAAGCAATTTTCTGAATTTTTTTATCTAAATTGCCAATCACCATGGGCTTTCGTTGCAAAGCTAAATCTATTTTAGCCGCAAAAGCATTGAGCGATAGCGGCTGAGGTAAATGCCCATAAGCCACAAGCCCTGCATCACCAGCAAAGCCCTCATGAATAAGCCCTAAAACCTTTGCCAATTGCACATTGTTTCCAAACTCTGAATGCGCATCTAAAGGCAAATGATAAGCCAATAAATTGATGTTATTTTTCAGCAAAAATGCCAATCGATGACGCTTAATGCCAACAACACGAGCATCTTCACCTCGCCAAAAATACCCATGATGCACTAAGACCAAATCGGCGCCGGCCTCATTTGCAGCCTCCAGCAAAGCCATGTTAGCAGTCACTCCGCTCACTATCTTCTTGATTGTTTCTCTGCCTTCTACCTGAAGACCGTTTGGGCAGTAATCTTTGAAACGCTCGACTTGCATAAGATCTTGAGTATAATGAAGTAGCTCTTTGATTTTTACCATGTTAACAACCTTAATTTTAAAAATCTAAATCACATCACGCTTGAATAGTCATCATAACAGCCCAATGTTATATCGTCACTTTAGAAACTTTAATACTCAAACAAATAAGTTTTACTCAAGCAACCTTTAAAACAAGCGCTCATTTAACTTAAAAATACTCATTCCGCGATAAAAAATTACTCAAATGAATCATCACTTACTTACAAAAATTTGGCTAGCTTTTTTCCAAGCAATGACGATGTGCTTAGCACTGGCATTTTTAATACATATGATGAGACCAGACTTACTGAGTGACCCATTTAATAGGAGCGCAGAGGTCCGCAGTAAAACAGAAGCCTCTCAAAAAATGAGCCCTCTCGCTACGCTTTCTTATCACCCAGCGGTCAAAAAGGCCATGCCTGCTGTGGTCAATATATTCACCAGCAAAAAAGCATCCAGCAACCCCCATCAAAAATATCTAGATGACCCAACTTTTCGTCAATTCTTTGGTGAGCGGCTAGATGACCTAGAAACACAAAGTCAACCTGAAAACAGCTTAGGATCAGGGGTTATTGTAAGCAAAGAAGGTTTAATTTTAACTAATAATCACGTGGTAGCAGCCGCAGATGAAATAGAGATTGCGCTAGGCGATGGTCGCAAAATGTCAGCTAAAGTAGTTGGCACGGACCCTGATACCGATTTAGCGCTCATTAAAATAGATGCTAAAGATTTGCCTGCCATTACATTTGCAAGTTCAGACAAACTCAATGTGGGCGATGTCGTACTGGCGATTGGAAACCCCTTTGGTGTAGGAAAAACCGTCACACAGGGCATTGTCAGTGCGCTAGGGCGCAATCATCTAGGCATCAATACCTTTGAAAACTTTATTCAAACGGACGCCTCAATAAACCCGGGGAACTCTGGCGGAGCATTGATTGACACCGAGGGCAACTTGGTTGGCATTAACAGCGCCATTTATTCGCGCAATGGTGGATCAATGGGAATAGGTTTTGCTATTCCTGCGACTTTGGCGCATCAAATTATGGATCAAATCATCAGCCAAGGGAATGTAACAAGGGGCTGGGTTGGCATTGAGGCGCAAGATATTACGCTCGATTTGGCTGAATCATTTAAACTAAAAAGGACTGAAGGCGCCTTAGTTGCAAGGGTTTTGCAAAACAGTCCCGCAGAAAAAGCTGGGCTACGTGCAGGCGATGTGCTCTTACTCATTAACGATAAGCCCGTGATAGATAAAATATCAATGCTTAACCTGATTGCTGCATTAACGCCAAATCAAATCGCAACTTTCAGAGTAGCGCGCGCTGAAAAAACCATCAATATGGTGGTTAAAATTGGTCGGCGACTTAAACCAACTCCTACTAAAGAATAAGGGGCTGTCCTAGATAACTAGCCCATATATTGTTTAACCAATTGTTTTAATTGCAATAACTGTGCTTGCGGTGTTGGGTTATTAAAACGCCACTCGCACTCCTTCAAAAACAGCTCAAAATTAGCCTTTGGAACAC
>JAVKLV010000033.1:0-32034 GCA_031538905.1 Methylotenera sp.
GCTGCTATACCAGATTCGCCTTGCTTCAAAATCTGCATAATCTGGCTGTCGGTAAATCTTGATATCTTCATGTAAAATCTCCTTAAATCATCATAAGAAAATTCTACTTATAAGTGCAATCTTTTTATGGGGGGATTACCCAATCTCAAATCAATTCATTAGATGTTGAAGTGAAAAGATTAAAAGAATTTGAGCCAGTATCTTCTGCAATTACTAAGAATACTCTTGAAAATGGATTGGGGAATATACTATGAGTAAGCTAGTATCTTGGTTTAAATTAATTTATTGGAAAATCATGAGTTCTGTGGATAATTTAACCGAAAAATGGGAAACATCACAAGGGGAGTTGAGTGAGCTAATTAATGAGGATGAGATTTTTACTATTGTTTTTTCAGGCGGTGAAATCATTGTGATATATAACAATCATGCAAATGATAAATTTCCTGCTACTACTGAAAATGTAAATACTGCATACAGAATTTTAGCTCGCTTAACTAATAAACTTAAATTTAAGAAGTAAACTTTACCATTTTGATGAGATAATTTGGTGGTAGCAAATTTGGTAGCAAGCTCTGCTACTAAAATTTTAATCACTCGCTACTGGGCTTGAATACTGGCTTGGTTTGTAAGAGTGGCGGAGTGTTACCTGGTAACAGTCCCGTCCGCTCCGCCAAATAGTAAAAAGCCCGTTTAACCTTGATGTTAAGCGGGCTTTTTTAATCAACTATTTCTTAATAATCAATTATTTAATTGCTGGCGGCCCGTTAAAACGTTTACTTTCGCCAAAAACGTACCAAAATAAACCCATCACCAACAACATCGCAACAATCACGTACAACACTTTCTCGTTTGGTGGCTGTACACCAACGAATACCAAAAATCCGCCACCTAGCACCGCCAAAACAGCAACCGGCTTTGACAAAGCGCCTAGATTAAATGGGCCTTTATGTGTCCATGTTTTTCCTTCTGCAAAAATGCCTGCAGCGGTTGGCATAATGTATGAAATATATAAAAACACCGCACAACCAACAGCCAAAACGCTAAATGCTGCTGCGTATAAAGTGGCCAGTACCGATAAAATTGCAGAAATCCAAATGGCATTAACAGGTGTTTTTAGTGTTGCATGCACTTGCTTCAAAGAGCCAGAAGCTGGCAAGCCGCCATCACGCGCAAAAGCAAACATCATGCGTGAAGTAGAAGTTAAGCAAGCTAAACCACATAAAAAATTCACCAAAAATATGCCCAAACCTAAAATAGCCTTAAGCATAGGAGGCAAGGTTCCTAACAAAGCGTCAAAAAATCCAAAGCCTTGTTTTACTCCTCCGGCAACATCAGGCATCACTAATACAAAAGTACAAATCATCACATAGCCAAAAATAGCAGAATAAATAACAGAACTCACAATTCCCTTTGGCACAGTTTTAGCTGCATCTCGCGTTTCTTCTGCAGTATGCGCAGAAGCATCAAAGCCAGTAATGGTGTAAACCGCAAGTAATAACCCTAACAAGAAAGGCATCACCATGCCTTGAGATGCTGGCCAGGGACTACCTTCAGATCCTGTGTAATTAGTAAAAGTAAATAAGCGTGAAAAATCTAAAGGCGTTTTACTGTAAACCAATAATGAGATAGTCAATACAGCGGCGAGCACCATAATCAAATAACCTGACAAATCAGTGACTTTGGTTGTTAATTTTGGAAAATGATAAATGAGGATGGCTTGCAATACCGTGAACGCCGCTATATACAATGTTTGGTGTAAATAACCATAAAGAGAAACATCAATGCCTAATATCGGCGCTGCTAAACCTTTAAAGAAAAAATCATAGACCGCAAAATTAACCGAAGCCACAACAAAAATTAGGCCAAGCAGATTAAACCAAGCAGTGACCCAGCCATAACCTTTGCCGCCTAAAATAGACCCCCAGTGATACAGCCCCCCCGCTGTAGGGTAACTCGATGAAATTTGTGCCATTGCTAAAGCCACAATGGTTGCAAAGCCCGCTCCCACTAGCCAGCCAATGCCTACAGAAGCTCCCCCAGCGCCGCCAAGCGCCAGTGGAAATGCTGAAATTCCGCCCGCCAAAATACAGATAATTGAAAAAGAAATTGCAAAATTAGAAAAGCCTCCCATGTGTCGGTGCAGCTCTTGTTCGTAGCCCATTTTTTTTAGTTCGGCAGCATCTTGCTCAGCTGCGCTTGTATGATTTTTTTCACTCATTTCTTATCCCCTTATTCTAACTTTGAAAAACAACTCATTCTAGAAATTGATTGAAAGTCTGATGAGTGCCACTAGACACTCAATGCAAGTTATCATCAAAACATTAGTACTGATGTGGCTAAATCGTCAAATTAAAGAATATTGCACAGTTAGTATATGTTTAAAATGGCATAATGCAAGTATAAATTTGAGCACTTTTTAAAATTAAATTGATACGCTAAAACTTAACTAAAAATTAAGTCGCACAATAAAATTACAGTCCTTGCGACTTTATAAATAAAAGTCGCTTAATGCAAATGCAGATAACCCATTAAGCAGTTATTAACCTCGGTAAAGGTAAAATTTATCATGACATACAGCTATATTGCAGGAACACGCACTTATCAGTTTGCTGATTTAAAAACCGTCATGGCAAAGTCAAGCCCGGCGCGCTCCGGCGACCATTTAGCTGGCGTAGCAGCAGAAACTTATGCGGAGCGCATGGCCGCCAGAATGTGTTTAGCCCAAGTGCCGCTCAAGCAGCTTTTAGAAGATCTGCTTATTCCTTATGAAGCTGACGAGGTAACCCGCTTAATTATAGATACGCATAATGCGCAAGCTTTTGCAGAAATCAGCCATTTAACTGTTGGTGATTTTCGCGATTGGTTGCTTTCTGACACAACGGATACCGCCACGCTAAAACGCGTTGCACAGGGCATTACACCAGAAATGGCGGCTGCCGTGAGCAAGCTCATGCGCAACCAAGATTTAATCTTAGTGGCTAAAAAGTGTAGTGTCATCACCGCATTTAGAAACACCATTGGCTTACCAGGGCACATTTCGGTGCGCTTACAGCCCAACCACCCTACCGATGACGCACGCGGCATCGCGGCTTCTATGTTAGATGGCTTGCTTTATGGTGCAGGTGATGCGGTGATTGGCATCAACCCCGCCACAGATAGCCTGCCCGCACTCATGGATTTATATTACTTGGTTGATGATGTGATCAATCAATATCACATTCCGACGCAGTCATGTATTTTAACGCACGTTACCAACCAAATAGAGCTCATTGAACGTGGCGCACCTATTGATTTAGTTTTTCAGTCAATTGCTGGCACCGAAAAAGCCAACAAAAGCTTCGGTATAAACATTGCTTTACTCAAAGAGGCGCAGTCTGCCGCGATTTCACTCAACCGAGGCGTAGTTAAAAATGAATTTGGCGAGAGCAATGTTATGTACTTTGAGACAGGTCAAGGCTCAGCTTTATCTGCCAATGCCAACTTTGGTGTAGATCAACAAACTTGTGAAGCCCGTGCTTATGCCGTTGCACGACACTTATCACCCTTGCTCACCAATACCGTAGTAGGCTTTATCGGCCCTGAGTATTTATACGATGGCAAACAGATTATTCGTGCTGGTCTAGAAGATCACTTCTGCGGAAAACTACTAGGCGTACCTTTAGGCTGTGATGTGTGCTACACAAACCACGCCGAGGCTGATCAAGACGACATGGACACGCTCATGACTCTACTTGCAACTGCGGGGCTCACTTTTATTATGGGCATTCCAGGGGCAGATGACATCATGCTGAATTACCAAACAACTTCATTTCACGATGCACTTTATCTGCGTAAAGTGCTGGGGTTACGGGCCGCACCAGAGTTTGAACATTGGTTAAAAGCCATGAACATCATGAATACTCATGGGCAAGTGCAACCCATTGCCCAAGCACACGCTATGCTACAGAATATGCCTAAACACTTACTAAGCAACTCTTAAACATTATGACAAGCAACCACAATACACTCATCAACACTGACCCGTGGCAGCAACTTAAAAACTTTACGCGTGCGCGCATTGCAATTGGCAGGGCAGGTAGCAGCCTGCCTACCCGTGAAGTACTGGATTTTGGTCTAGCGCACGCCATGGCGCGCGATGCAGTACATTTGGCGCTAGATATTGATGCGCTAGAAGCTGATATTCAGCAACAGCAATTTACCACTTTTCGTGCCAAAAGCATGGCTTCAGATCGAGCAAGTTATTTACTTCGCCCTGACTGGGGGCGAAGGTTACACGAACAAAGCTTGATGCAGCTTCAAAACATCAATCCCAAAACCCCGATTGATTTTTTAATTGTCGTGGCTGACGGCTTATCTTCACTAGCGGTATCGCGCCATGCGGCGCCATTGCTTGCAGAAATACGCCATCACTTACCCGCCGACTGGCACACAGGCCATGTAGTAATTGCGAGCCAAGCACGCGTGGCGATTGGTGATGAAATTGGGCAAGCGCTAAATGCCAAAATGGTTGCCATGCTCATTGGCGAACGCCCTGGCTTAAGCTCGCCCGATAGCTTGGGAATTTATCTCACATACCAGCCTAAATTAGGGTTAAGCGATGCAGACCGTAATTGCATTTCTAACGTACGCCCAGAGGGCTTGCAATATGCTGCGGCAGCCAAAAAACTGCTTTGGTTAGCCAAAGAAGCTATGCGACTCAAAGTGACAGGGGTGTCTTTAAAAGACGAGAGTGATGTGCAAGAAATTACCGAAAAGAAATCACTTGGCAACTAAAATGAAATGGTCCTCGTGAATGCTTAATGAAGCTGTTGCAACTCTAACTTAGTAAGTTTTGGCGCAACTTTGGCAGTGACCGCAACAATCCCTAACGCCATCATGCCACCAAATAATACCGATGGTACCAAGCCCAATAAGCGGGCAGCCAAGCCTGATTCGAAAGCGCCTAGCTCGTTAGATGAGCCAATAAAAATACCATTGATAGCAGACACTCTTCCACGCATTGCATCGGGGGTTGCCAGTTGCAAAATAGTCGTGCGCATCACCACTGAAACGCCATCAAAAATTCCAGAAAGCACAAGCATGACAAAAGCAAGCCCAATATAAGCGCTTAACCCAAAACCGATGATGCTAATGCCAAATCCAGCGACTGAGACAAGCAACCAAAAGCCAGCACGCAAGTTAATCGGGTTTCGCGCCAGCCAAATGCCAGTGATGATAGCGCCTATTGCCGGCGCAGCACGTAACACACCAAGAGCCTCTGGCCCGCAGCGATAAATATCATGGATAAAAGCTGGCAACATAGCAACCGCACCGCCAAATAACACCGCAAACATATCGAGCGACAGCGCCGCCAACACAATTTGATTACCAAATACAAAACGTAGCCCTTCTGCAATACTGGTAAACAAAGGCGTACTTTCGAGCGGCGCTTGAGGCTCTTTTATTTTAATTGACCCCATGACAAATGCAGCGATTACACACAACCCCGCTGCCATAGAATAGGCAAAAGCTTTACTGGCAAACCCCACCAATAAACCCCCTATGGCAGGGCCAACAATTAAGCCTACCTGAAAAAAAGAGCTCCCCACTGCGGCGGCTCTTGCATACTCTTCACGCGGCAAAATAAGAGAAAATAAAGCGCTATAAGTCGGCGCAATAAAAGCACGCGCCACCCCTGTGAGCATAATGGTGCCGTAAATCCAGCGACTTGTCGCTGCACCAGCGCCCAACAAGTTCATCGCAATGGCCGCCAGCATAAGTGCATTGATGCATAGGGCAATGGCTGCGAATATCGCAAAAAAGCGACGCAAAGAATAGCGATCAACCGCGTGCCCAGCAAACAGCGCACAAGCGAAATAAGAGAGCACTTCTGCCAAACCAATGAGCCCTAATGCCAAAGGATCATGCGTAATTTCATAAATATGCCACCCAACTGTCACCGCCATCATTTGGTAGGCAAGCACCATCAGCACCCGAAAAGATAATAGCTTGAGAAAAGCGTGCTGATGACGCATTAAAATAGAGGTAGTGTGACTTGCTGTCATGAAATTATTCAAGATTAAAAGATTAAAAAATAAGGGAATTATATACTTTACTCCCTAAATCTGTAGGCGTATAATGTTACTTATTGCGCTGATACTGGATTATAGCCATGAAAATCACACTAAGCACCTACGAATTTTTAAAGAAATTTCCTAACGAAAAATCAGCTAGAAACTACTTAGAGCAACGCCGTTGGAAAAGTGGCGTTATCTGCCCTTGCTGTGGTTCTGTTGAGCGTATTCAAACGCGCAAGCTTGAAGGTTATTATCGTTGCCTATCCTGCAAATCAGACTTCACTGTTCGCACTGGCACTATCTTTGAACGCTCTCATGTCGCATTAGATAAATGGTTATATACCATGTATCTAATGGCAACATCGCGCAAAGGTATTTCGTCATTACAACTTTCTAAAGAAATAGGTGTTACCCAAAAGACAGCATGGTTTATGTTGCAACGCTTACGTGAAGCTTGCGGTAATGATAAAGACTTAGGCTTATTAGCTGGTATCGTAGAAGCTGACGAAACCTATATCGGCGGGAAAGAAGCCAATAAGCACGAAAGTAAAAAGCTTAAAGCTGGACGTGGCGCGGTAGGTAAGGTTGCGGTTCTTGGTATGCGTGAGCGTGGCGGTGATGTAAAAGCCAGCGTGTTACTGGACACTAAATCCGAAACGATATAATCGGAATTGGCTAACACAATCTGTTCAAGTTCAATTCTATGCACAGATGAACATAGGTCTTACTTAGGTGTTCCTTATAATCATTTAGTTGTTAATCATAGTGCCAAGCAGTTTGTGGACGGCATGGCACACACTAACGGCATAGAAAGTGTATGGGCGGTGTTAAAACGTGGATTCTACGGTGTGTATCACCAATTTAGTAAGAAACATCTACAGCGCTATGTAGATGAAGTGACCTACCGTTTAAATGAAGGTAATTGCAAAGTGCATACGATAGACCGTATTGATGCTTTGCTTGGGAAAACTGTAGGAGTTAGACTTACCTACGCGAATTTAATTGGAGCTACGGCATGAGCCTTGATAGATTAGAAAAGGTTGTGGATGTTGTTTTAAGCTACGGCTCATCAAAATCAAAGCTTGAACCTGTTAAAGAATTTAGCAAAAAGCAACTGTCACTTGTTTCTTTATTTGCTGGTGCAGGTGGAATGGATATTGGGTTTGAAAAAGCTGGATTCAAAACCGTATGGGCGAATGAGTACGACAAAACAATCGCCCATTCATATCAAAAATACTTTCCTAAAACAAAATTTGACGGGCGCTCTATTCGTGATATACCAGATACGGATTTGCCAGAAACTGTGACTGGCGTTATTGGTGGCCCGCCTTGTCAATCATGGTCAGAAGCAGGTGCGCGGCGCGGCATTGATGACCCAAGAGGCGAATTGTTCTTTGAATACCTGCGCGTAATTAAACGTACCAAACCTACATTTTTTGTTGCTGAAAATGTACACGGCTTAATTCATTCTCGCAACATGGAATCCTTCAATAAAATAATTAAACTTTTTGAGAGTGAGGATTATTTAGTTACTTGGAAACTTCTAAAAGCTAGTGATTATGGCGTTCCGCAAGACAGGGAGAGAGTTTTTATAGTTGGTTATCACAAATCATTAAGTAAAAAATTCAAATTTCCTGAGCCACTTAAAACTAAAACCACTATGCGCGATGCGATTGGCGACTTGGCTAATTTGAAAATAGGCGCAACTAAAAAGGTTAAGAACCATGAATTTATGGATAGTGGCTATTCTCCAATATTCATGTCTCGTAATCGCGTGAGGGGTTGGGATGAACAATCTTATACTATTTTAGCAACAGATAGGCACATTCCATTTCACCCACAAGCTCCTAAAATGGTGAAGGTTGAAGGTCAAGAGTTGCGCGAGTTTGCTAAAGGTCACGAAGATAAATACAGACGTTTAACCATTCGTGAGTGCGCGAGAATACAAACATTCCCTGATGATTATGAGTTCGTTTATACAAACATGCGTAATGCCTACAAAATGATAGGTAACGCTGTGCCTGTTGATTTAGCCTATTGGATAGCAAAGACGATTAAAGAAGATTTGGGGCTAAAATGACTACAACTAAAAAACCAACGCAGACCGATTTTGGCAGGGCTTTTGAGTGGGCGGTTGGATGCTCCATAAGTAGACAAACTGGCGCAGCTATTACTGAAAGTCCATTTTCCAAAATTGCTGAAAGTTCTTATGGAAAAATGAATGAAAAAACTAAAAAATCATTCATTAAAGCAGCCGACATTGCATTAGCGCATATCCTAGAAAAAGAAAATGCTCTTGTAGCATCAAGCACCGACAAGAAAATAGAGTTTAATACGGATAGTGCTGGCAAGCATGGCGATGTTAGAGATGTTTTGCTATATGTAGGCGGTAAGACATTGGGAATTTCATGTAAGCATAATCATCAAGCACTGAAGCATTCAAGGCTTTCAGGTAAATGCAACTTTATAAAGGTTTGGGGTATAGACGCTAATGGATGCAGTGCCGATTACTGGAATAAGGTAAAGCCACTATTTGCTAAATTAACAAAGCTAAGAAAAGATTCTAACAGAACCATGCTTTGGGATGATGTTGGTGACAAAGCTAATGAATACTATTGGCCTGTATTAGATGCGTGGGCGGATGAGATTAAAAATCTATGTGACCAAGGAACTGAAAAGCAAGCCGAAGTTTGCAAGTCTATCATTTCATATTTGGTTGGTAAGCATGACTTTTACAAGGTGATTTGTGAAGGACAAAAGCGCGTATCAATACAAGGGTTCAACTTTAATAACACTTTAGCAACAAGAAAAACAAAATATCCAGATAGCATCAATGCCATTAACAGTAAGAATGGTGGGCAGTATTCAAAAACAGTCGTATTTAATCACGGGTACAGCATTAATTTTAGAATCCATAGTGCAAGCAGTAAAGTTGAGTCATCACTAAAATTTGATGTTAATGCAATAGGATTGCCCGTAAATGAAGTCTATCAGCAGACATTTGATATTACCAAATAGGGAGTTAAATATATAATTCCCAAAAATAACGCATTCTTTCTACTGGCAACAATGAGGTCAACCCATGCGGAAGCCATCTAGAAGATTATGTGGGAAATATGTTGTTTATACTCAAATAATAAACGGTGAGTAAGCGCCAAAAGCTTTATCAGCAAGGCATGACCGCAATTAAAAATGATATAACTTCTTAAGGCGACACTATTTTTTGATACTGCCCACCGGCAAGGCTCGCCACCCTGCCGTCCAACTCTAACATCATCAACATAGATGAAACTTCGCCCGCACTCAGCCCACTCAAATGCACGATACTCTCTAGTGAAATGGGGTCATATCCGATTAAATCAAGCAGCGGGTGCGATAACGCACTTTGAGCTTCATGCTCATGAATACCTGCTGGCGCTTGATTGAGACTTAACTCTTCAATAATATCTTGTAGGCAATCTACCAACTTTGCGCCCTGCTTAATGAGCTGATGACACCCTTTTGACATCGGGGAATGAATTGATCCTGGAATAGCAAATACTTCACGCCCTTGATCTGCACTTAATCGCGCGGTAATTTGTGAGCCGCTTTGCACATTAGCTTCTACAACCAAGCACCCCAAACTCAAGCCACTGATAATCCTGTTTCTTTTAGGAAAATTCTGCGGTTTAGAGGGCGTTCCCAAAGCAAATTCAGAAACAATCAAGCCACGCTCAACAATTTTGTGCGCTAAATCTCTGTGTTTAGCAGGGTACACAATATCTAACCCCGTGCCCACCACAGCAATGGTGTAAGCATTGGCTTTTAACGCACCCCGATGAGCGGCGGCATCAATGCCCAAAGCCATACCACTCACAATACATAAACCTTGCTCTGCCAAGCCCTGAGCAAAAGCTTCTGCATTTTTTTCACCTTGCACAGAAGCATTACGGCTACCAACAATTGCAATGCTCGGGCGATTTAATAGCTCAAGGTTGCCTTTTGCATACAGAAAAGGGGGCGGGTCAGCAATTTCAAGCAAAGCTTGCGGATACTCGGCATCGGCCAGCGTGACCAAGTGATTATTGGGCTGCGAAAGCCACTCTAAAGAATCTACCAATAAGCCCTGTTGAACCTCTTTTTTAATCTCCTGGGCAATTGTTTTTGAAACAACCTGGCTCAACTCATGAAGACTGGCATTCAATACATTGCCCGGGCTACCAAACGACTTTAGCAGCTGACAAAAAGTCTGCGAGCCAACGCCATGAACACTGCTAAGCGCAATCCACAATGATTTCTCTAAAAGATGTTCACTTAACACGACTTCTTCTTTTTGGTTTTGCATGATGCGTTAGTCTTAACTTAGAGGTAAAACGCTATTTTTTTAAAGTAAGCGTTTGAGTGTTCATGCTTAAGCTTATACAATACTTAAAGTGCGCTAATGCTTAACAAGCTTAAATTTTAATGGCAACGTAAAATTGACAACTTGAATTTATCACGCAAGGCTTTAAACAATCAATCTTTATGAATAAAAAATCCTTATTTTTTGTGCTAAAAATGAATGTTTTAAAAACACAGCAAGGTATTTATGGCAATTTTAGATATTCTTCATTACCCTGACCCGCGCTTACATAAAGTAGCCAAGCCGGTCAAAAAAGTTGACGCCACTATTCAACGCCTGATCGATGATATGCGCGAAACCATGTACCATGCCCCTGGCATAGGTTTGGCCGCCACTCAAGTCAATCAGCATATTCAACTCATTATTGTTGATATCAGTGAAACCAAAGATAACTTGCAGGTACTGATTAACCCTGTCATCACTGAAAAAAGTGGCGAGCAAGACTACGAAGAGGGCTGCTTATCTGTGCCCGGTGTTTACGAAACCGTGAAACGTGCAGAAAAAATCACCGTTGAAGCTTTAGATTACCACGGCAAATCCTTCACATTGACCGCAGAAGGCTTGTTGAGTATATGCATTCAGCATGAAATGGACCACCTACTGGGCAAAGTGTTTGTAGAGTATTTGTCACCCTTGAAGCGCAACCGCATTAAAAATAAAATACTCAAACAAGCTCGTCAGAAGTAGCTTAATTTTAAGCAACATGATCCCTTAAAAACAAGAAATTACAGCCATCACGCACCATCTTTTTCAACTTTAAGGATGAGGAATCATGCCAATACTTTCAATTTACGCATCTTTGCTTGCAGTTATTTTTGTTGTGCTGAGTGTGCGCACGCTGCGTTTAAGACGGCACTTAAAAATCGCCATTGGCGATGCCGGTAATGAGCATATGCTACGCGCAATGCGAGTACACTCTAACTTTGCAGAGTACACACCGTATGCGTTATTGATGATTTATTTTGTTGAGACGAGTGGCGCATCACCCGTTTTGGTTCATGCGCTAGGGCTTTTTCTTCTCATTGGTAGGCTTGCTCACGCTTTTGGCGTGAGTCAATATAATGAGCAATATCACTACCGCGTTGCAGGCATGACGCTTACTTTTTCTGTATTTTTTCTATCATCTGCATATTTGCTAACTTTAGCAGCACAAGGCGCTATCTAGCTTTCGCTAACCCAAAAAACCATATTGGCGCAATAATAAAAACCTCAAAATTACCTTCACTTAAATAACCTTTTAAAAGGCTTTAGGTTGAAGGTAATTTGAGAGAATGCAACGATTTAAAACATGAGCTGGCGCACTTTAATTGCTGCCGCGCCTTACTTGCCAGCGTAAGGTAAAGAAGAGTGATGCACTACAATGCGCAGATTGCCTGCGTCATCTTTAATATAAGTCCATGTTTTATCAACAATCGTGGTTTTACCTTCTTTGTTCACAAAAGTCACGTTACCCATACTGGTCGCTGAATCCCCTGCAATAAAAATACCTGCGTTTTGTGCCTCACAACTTTTCCAGCCTTTCAGTGCAAATCCTTTGTCTTGCGGGTAAGCTGGGTTTCCGCCAACAAAGTAAGCGAGCGCACCCTCGCGGCTCGTACGAAAAGTTTGTGGTGGCGCGGCAAGCGTAGGCTTAAACAACACTGCCCCCATCTGATAACCGTAAGCACTATCAATCACCTTTTCAGCGAGCGCCTTGGCTGCAGGTTGACCATTTTTTTCATAAGCACTGTTAATGTCAATCAAAGCTTGGCACCAAGATTTTTGCGCGTTCAGCACTTCAGCTTCTGAAATAGAACGATTAACCACAGAAGCCGCTGAAGCCATACTTGTAACGCCAGCCAAAGCCAGTATTAACAAAGATTTTGATAGAACTTTCATATATTTAAGCCTTTAAAAAGTTGTTAAATTAAAACATAGGAGTGAAAATAAATTATTTCAAAAAAATAATAATCAAATTATTTCATCGCAAAAATAAAGATTATACTGATTTTTACTTCGTAAAAAACTGACAATAAAATAAGGTTACATCATGCTCAATTATAAGCAGCTGCATTACTTCTGGCAGGTGGCGCGTGCTGGCAGCATTGCCCGCGCAAGCGAGCAGCTTGAGCTCACACCACAAACACTGAGTGGGCAGATAGGCTTATTAGAAGCGTCGCTCAAAGCCACTTTATTTAAGCGTGCTGGACGCGGAATAGAACTGACCGAAATGGGGCGTTTGGCTTTATCTTACGCTGACGAAATTTTTGAAATCGGCGCAGAGATGGAGCAATCATTAAGCGGTGGCACCGTTAAACAAATCACAACATTGCGTGTAGGGGTGGCTGATGTCATGCCTAAATCAATGGTTTATCGACTACTTGAGCCCGCCATGCATCTTGACGAACCCATTAAAATGATTTGTAGGGAAGATAAATTAGACAAATTACTGGGAGATTTAGCCATACATAAGCTTGATTTAGTGCTTTCAGACACCCCTATCCCCGCTCAATTAGACATTAAAGCAACCAATCACAAGCTTGCTGAAAGTGGCGTGAGCTTTTTTTGCACGCCAGCGCTTTCTGAAAAATATGCTGACAAATTTCCAGAAAGCCTGAATAACGCGCCATTATTGATTCCTAGCTTAAATACTGCAATGCGTAGCAGGCTGATGACTTGGTTTGACGCGCGCCGCATCAGACCGAAAATTGTCGGGGAGTTTGATGACAGCGCCTTGATGAAGGTTTTTGGTCAAGCCGGTGTTGGTATTTTTATGGGTTCGTCAGTCATTGCGGCAGAAGTTGCAAGACAATATAGTGTGGTGACCATTGGCACGATTGAAGAGGTGCGAGATTCTTATTACGCTATATCAGCCGAACGCCGCTTTGATCATCCGGCGATTCTAAAAATTATAGATTCGGCAAAACAAAAAAGTTTTTAAAGTCCAAACTGGTCACTTAAAATGTCTGCGCGGTGTTTTAATAACGCGCTTTTAAGAATAATGACTTTAAAAATAAGCTAATTAAATCCTTTACTAAAAAGCTCGTCCAAATAAGTTAAGCGCTAACTGATAACACAGCATTGCTGTTTGGGCATCATAACGCTCATCACCATCGCGCATAAAAGCGTGTTTAGCATTAAACTCATGCCAGGTAAAAGTAAGGTTTGCCGCATTGAGTTTGGCTAAAATCTCTGCACGGTCTGCCGCCGGAATATACGGGTCTTGCCTACCCCAAATCATGAGCAACTCGCCAGTGATATCGTGCAAGCGCTCCATGCTGTGTTGTCCAGGTTGATTGGGAATAATTTTGCTATTTAAATCAGTTGCGTAAAAACAGGCAGTGGCTTTAACTTCAGGCTGAAGCGCCGCCCGAAACGCCAAATGCCCGCCAATGCAAAACCCCATCGCGCCAATGTTGCCATCAAACCAAGCTTGCTGCTTGGCAAATGCAATCATGGCAACATTATCTGTATCGTAACTTTGTACGTCTTTTTTACCTTTATCCGCATTCCCTTTGTCGCGACCCGCATCGTCATAGCCTAGCACGGTGCCAATCGGATTAAGCTCATGAAACACTTCTGGCACCAGCACTACATAGCCATGGCTGGCGATAATACGCGCGGCACTCGCAATGGGGTCAGTTTGCTGAAAAATTTCCGAATAAAACAATATCGTTGGATAATGCCTATGATCTGCAGGACGGTGAATATAAGTACGCATCACGCCTGTGGCAGTATTGATATCCGCAATTTCGGTTTGAATTTTCATGGCTTAACTTTCTTTTAACTTAAATTTTAAGGGATTTTAATAAGCATTTTTTCATTATTGTACAATGCTAACTTCTAGCAAATACGCTAAACTCAAGTTTTTTTAAACACCCCAATACTCGCCATGCAACTTACTATCAACGGCAAAATACATCATTTTAATGAACACTCTTTTAGCCTGACTCACTTGGTGACTGTATTAGCCCTAGAAAACAAACGGCTTGCCATTGAATGCAACGGAGAAATCGTGCCACGCAGCCAATTCGCCACTAAAGCACTAAATGATGGCGATCAGTTAGAAATTGTGAGTGCAGTAGGTGGTGGATAAAGACTGGCGCAAAAATGAGCGCTCGTCATAATACATTGCAGAAAAAAAGGAAATGAAACCTTGTCAGACTTATTAAAAATTGCAAATAAAGAATACCGTTCTCGCCTATTAGTGGGCACGGGAAAATATCAGGATTTTGCACAAACACGTGCAGCGATTGATGCCAGCGGGGCAGAAATTATCACGGTGGCAATTCGCCGAACTAACATTGGGCAACACGCTGGTGAGCCTTCACTACTGGAGTTTTTGCCTCCGGAAAAATTCACCTACTTACCCAATACTGCAGGCTGTTACTCAGCCGACGATGCGGTGCGCACCCTGCGCTTAGCGCGTGAATTACTGGATGGCCATACGCTTGTTAAACTCGAAGTGCTAGGCGACCCAAACACGCTGTACCCCAATATGACAGAAACGCTCACTGCGGCTAAAGTGTTGGTAAAAGATGGCTTTGATGTGATGGTGTATTGCTCAGACGACCCTATTATGGCCAAGCAACTAGAAGAAATAGGCTGTGTTGCCGTCATGCCTTTGGCTTCATTGATTGGCTCTGGCATGGGCATTTTAAACCCGTGGAACTTGCACATCATCATTGCTAATGCGGGCATTCCTGTGCTGGTTGATGCCGGCGTAGGAACAGCTTCGGACGCAGCCATTGCAATGGAGCTTGGCTGCCAAGGCGTACTCATGAACACTGCTATTGCAGCCGCACAAAGCCCTGTGCTGATGGCATCGGCCATGAAAAAAGCTGTTGAAGCTGGGCGAGAAGCCTATTTAGCGGGGCGTATGCCTAAAAAATTATATTCAGCCAGCGCCAGCTCGCCAACAGAAGGTTTAATTGCCCGATGAGCTCAAATAAGCACTACGAGTGTAAGGTAACAGTTACAACAGAGTTTATTGCAGACCAGTCTGATATTGAAAAAGACTATTATGTTTTTGCCTACCACATCAGCATTTTGAATACAGGCAATGTTGCCGTGCAACTCATCAGCCGACATTGGATTATCAAAGAGATTGATGGCAAACAACAAGAAGTCAAAGGCTTGGGTGTGGTGGGTCATCAGCCACGATTGGAGCCAAAAGAGCGTTACGAGTACAGTAGTGGCACCGTGCTTAATTCGCCCACAGGTGAAATGCATGGAACATACCAAATGGTTGCCGAAGATGGCACGCGGTTTGATGCAACAATTGCGCCATTTACCCTTTCCATGCCAAGAGTTTTGCACTAGCAAGATAAATTGATTTTTTAAGAGAACATCATCAATTGATAAAAAAAATAAGCATTCTAATGAGTCTTGTAACGCCATGCACAATGCCTGCTTGCAATATGCTCAATGTAAAAACATCATCAACATCGCCCACCTCTGTCAAGCCCGCAGAAGAGGTTAAATCTCCTGAAATTAAAACGCCCGAAATCAAAGTTGCGGAGGCTAAGACTTCAGACTACGGCTTATTAAAACCCGTACAATGGCAAGAGATAGAAGGCTTAGGTCAAGGCAAGCTCAATGCTTATGATGTAAGCGCCGCCTGGCCAGCTTGGCTACAAGGATGCACATCGTTACTGAATAAGCCAATGTGGCAAAAAGCCTGCGCCGCCGCCACAGAGCTTCATAGCCAATCCAAAAACAAACCCAGTTCAGAAGCGATTTTTGCTTACTTTAAGCAATACTTTTCACCTTATAAAGCCACTAATGCAAACGGTACCGATGAGGGCTTGATTACCGGCTACTACGAGCCCATTTTAAAAGGCAGTCGCTTTAAATCCGCGCAGTATCCTTATCCTTTATATCAAGTTCCGAATGATTTAATTACTGTCGAACTAGACAGCGTATTTTCTGACTTAAAATACAAACGGGTTCGCGGCAGATTACTTGGCAATAAATTGGTGCCTTATTACAGCCGCGCAGAAATAGAATCAGACACCGTGCCGCTTAAAGGCAAAGAGCTTTTGTACATCGACAACATCATTGATGTTTTTTTCTTGCACGTACAAGGCTCAGGATTAGTTAAGCTCGAAAATGGTGAAAAAATACACGTAGGCTATGCCGACCAAAATGGGCATTTGTATAACTCTATCGGCAGATTATTGGTTGAGCGTGGCGAATTAAGCCTTGCCAACGCATCAATGAGCGGCATTAAAGATTGGGCGCGTAATCACCCCACTAAGTTACGCGATCTACTTAACAGCAGCCCTGGTTATGTTTTTTTTAGAGAATTACCAGCGGGCTTGCCTGGTCCACTGGGGGCGCTAGGCGTGCCCATTTTAGCGGAGCAAGTGGTGGCAGTAGACCCAAAATTTATTCCATTAGGCGCTCCTTTGTTTTTATCAAGCACCGAACCCAATAGCACAAAACCACTAAAACGACTGATGATGGCTCAAGACACTGGTGGCGCAATCAAAGGCGGTGTACGTGCAGATTTCTTTTGGGGCGCAGGCAATGAGGCTGGCGCTAAAGCGGGCGCTATGAAACAATCAGGGAAGATTTGGGTGCTTTTACCCAAAGAATTTAGCCCGAACTAAAAGTGGCGGGCTGTGCACCCACGACTCGATTTCGTCCAGCTTGCTTTGCAATATAAAGTGCCGCATCGGCTCTGGGCAATACCGCATCAATATGTTCATTTTTTTGACGCTCAGCCACCCCCGCGCTAAAGGTGATAAGTACGCGCTCACTGTTATACATAAAAAAGTTTTTTGTAAGCTCGCGCTGAATAGCCGTAATCACATTAACCGCTTCTGATTGCTTGCAATCTGGCAGCAAGATAATAAACTCTTCGCCCCCGTAACGCGCCAATACATCGGTGCTGCGCAAGATGCTTTTGACCACTTTAGCCAAGTGTTCTAATGCAACATCACCCGTAGAATGCCCCATTGCATCATTGATTTTCTTGAAATGATCTATATCAATAATAGCTAACGATAAAGAGGTGTTGCTTTTGTCTGCGCGCGCAAACTCTCGCTCAATCGCCTCCTCCATGCCGCGCCGATTAAGCGTGCCTGTTAAAAAATCCTCATGAGCAACTTCACTAATATAATCAAGCTGAGCGGTGAGCTCGCCAATTTGCTTCTCCGCCGCCTCAACTTTCTTCTGAGTCTCTAAAAAGGCAGCTTGCGAATGCTCTGCATCGTCATTCATTGTATGAATATCTTTGGCCAAGCACTGCAATATCACATTGAGTTCCGCGATGTCTTCTGTTGCGCTAATTTGCTTTTGATAAGTGGCTACTTTAGTTTGGTAGGTTCCCGCACTCTGCGTAATATCAGTTAAGCCACTCATAAAGCTAGTCATCATGCCTTTAATCGCTTCTTTAGCCTCAATCAGGCCCGGCTTAATAGTTGACTGCTTGAGTATCAGCGCTTGCAAACTGCTTTGTGCTTTGTATAGCGAATCTATATTTAAAGGCTGAGAAACAACATTCTGAACTATCGCAAGCTGCCCATTTAACCAATGATCGGCTATTGCAAGCTCCCCCATGGTAGAAGTCAGCAATCGCAACATTTGCAATAAAGACTCTTGCATCCGCTGTTGCGAGTCTATTTGAATTTTAACGCCTAGCAAAGCGGGCACTAATAGCTCACTTAATCCTTTAATTTGCGCTGTGGTTTGAGCGCTTTTAATAGCACCAAGTAATCGATCAGACTCAATCGCAGCTTGTTGACCTTCGGCAGATAGCAACGGTGAAAGTGACTGAATAAAATGAATGAGCACGTTACGCCAACTTTCAGCAGACTCTAAATGAGCCTCAGCACTTAAATGAGAAGCAGACTTTAGGTGCGCATCATCTTGCTGATTTATTGTATTGATTGCTGGTTGCGTGGCGACATGAGTAAGCGAGTGAATACCTGCAATTTCATCATACACGCGATGATAATTCTCCGGTGTCGGAGGGCTCTGACTTTGAGAGAGCTGCATTAGCGCCTGACGAGCAATCGCCAAGGGCGTCATTTTTTGTTCCATAGTCTGCGCTAACGCTCAATTTTTGAATAAAGTTTTCACACTCAACCTCACATCAGCATATTACCTGAATTCCCAATCTGATTGATACGCTTTGCACCCGATGACGGAAGCTCAATCGCCTAACCTAGCACTCAAAAATCTCTCAATTTAGTCATATCTTTCATGCTGAGCACTTCACTAAATCTGTTTTTTTCGTTACGATACGCTATTACAATCTTATTAAGCATTCTCCAAAACTAGAGGTTTTTCAATGAGCGAACATATCACACATCTAAACGACGCTGGCTTTGAGCAAGATGTCTTGCAGTCACAAATCCCTGTTTTAGTCGACTACTGGGCCGAGTGGTGTGGCCCATGCAAAATGATTGCGCCAATTTTAGATGAAATTTCTAAAGAGTATGCGGGGCGCTTAAAAGTAGGCAAGTTAAACATTGATGACAATCAACTCACGCCTCCCAAATATGGCATTCGCGGCATTCCAACATTGATGCTGTTTAAAAATGGTAATGTTGAGGCTACAAAAGTAGGCGCTTTATCAAAATCTCAACTCATTGCATTTATTGACAGTAACATTTAAACCATTTAGGCTGTCCGTGTTTTTTATAAGCGCTTGATTTTATAGCTTCTTAATTTCAAGCGCTTTCTCAAATCATTTAATTCTTTACCCCCCACTCCATTTCCACAAAATTCTTGTTTTAGTGAGCCTCCATGCACTTATCAGACCTTAAACATTTACCTGTTACCGAGCTAGTAGAAATGGCTATTTCAGACGAAATTGATAACGCCAGCCGTATGCGCAAGCAGGATTTGATTTTTGCCATATTAAAAAACAAGGCAAAAAAAGGTGAAAGTATTTTTGGTGACGGTACGCTAGAAGTCTTACAAGACGGCTTTGGGTTTCTTCGCTCGCCCGATACATCGTACTTAGCAGGCCCAGATGACATTTATGTTTCACCCTCACAAATTCGCCGCTTCAATCTGCATACAGGCGACAGCATTCAAGGTGAAATTCGCATACCTAAAGATGGCGAGCGGTACTTTGCTCTAGTTAAGGTAGATTCTGTCAACAGTGAAGCGCCAGAAAATACCAAACACAAAATTCTATTTGAAAACTTAACCCCACTTTTTCCAACCATTCCGCTGACTTTGGAGCGTGATATTAAAGGTGCTGAAAACATCACCAGCCGCGTTATTGACATGATTGCGCCTATCGGTCGTGGACAACGCGGCTTACTGGTAGCCAGCCCCAAAAGCGGCAAAACTGTGATGATGCAAAACATCGCCCATGCGATTACCGCTAATCACCCTGACGTCATTTTAATTGTGCTACTCATTGATGAGCGCCCTGAAGAAGTAACGGAAATGACAAGATCAGTTAAAGGCGAAGTGGTTGCATCTACTTTTGATGAGCCGGCCACACGTCACGTTCAAGTGGCAGAGATGGTGCTTGAAAAAGCAAAACGCCTTGTTGAACACAAAAAAGATGTGGTGATTTTACTCGACTCAATCACACGCTTGGCTCGTGCATACAATACAGTCATCCCCTCATCCGGCAAAGTGCTCACCGGTGGTGTCGACGCTAATGCGCTACAACGCCCTAAACGCTTTTTTGGTGCCGCACGCAATATCGAAGAAGGCGGCTCACTCACCATTATTGCAACAGCCCTTGTAGACACAGGGTCGCGCATGGACGATGTGATTTATGAAGAATTTAAAGGGACGGGCAATATGGAAATACATCTTGACCGAAAAATGGCCGAAAAGCGTCAATACCCTGCAATCAATGTGAATAAATCTGGCACACGCCGCGAAGAGCTCCTTATTGATAAAGATGTTTTACAAAAAATCTGGGTGTTACGTAAATTGCTTTACCCAATGGACGATCTTGAGGCAATGGAATTTTTGTTAGATAAAATCAAAGCAACAAAAAATAATGCGGACTTCTTCGATAGTATGCGTAGAGGCTAACAACCATACAAATCGCTCATGCCTTTAAACTTAAGCCTTGCGCGGCACTTAGAATAGCAATATAATCCGCGCTTAAAATAAAACTGTGCTTTTACAGTGGCTACAACTTAACCAAATACAATTTAAACTAAAAATAGTGCCGTATCTTTCGGCAACCAATTGAGGCTATATTATGAAAGATGGAATCCACCCAGAATATCGTGACGTTGTTTTTCAAGACATCGGCGCAGACTTTAGTTTTTTAACTCGCTCAACAATCAATGCCCGTGACACCATTAAATGGACTGATGGCAAAGAATATCCATTAGTTAAAATTGAAGTTTCTTCAAAGTCTCACCCGTTTTACACTGGCAAACAAATGATCTTAGATACCGCTGGTCGTGTGGATAAATTCCGCAAAAAATACGGAATGTAATGCAAGAATTTCATTGATTTTGCAAAAAATTAAGGCAGCTTGGGCTGCCTTTTTTACTTGATAACCTAGGCTAAATAAGCAAGAAAGCTTTTAGCCTACCATTGAAATAACGGGCTTAATAAAACCCATGCTGATCAACATTTCATATTTTTAATTAACGGCCCCCGATATATGCTTTTTAGGCGCTCACTCTTACAAGAACTTATTCTCACCGCTAGCGGCACTTTTCTTATTTTGGTGGGCGTTGTCATTGCCCAGCGCGCGGGCTACTTGATTCAGCTCGCGGCAAAAGGCGTTTTACCTAACGATGCGATTACAACTGTTTTAGGGTTTAATGTCATTCGATTTATGCCCATACTGCTTTCTCTGAGCTTGTTTTTGGCTATATTGCTTACCTTGTCGCGCTGGTATAGAGATTCTGAAATGGTTATTTGGTTTAGCTCTGGCTTAAGCATTACGCATTGGATCAGACCAATACTGGCTTTTAGCTTGCCTATTGTCTTTATTATCTTGGTTTTAAGTTTATTTATCACGCCGTGGGCAGTCAATAAAGTTGAGCAATTTCGCATACAAATTGCCAGTCGAGATGATTTGGCGGCGATTAGCCCGGGTACATTTAAAGAGTCGGCAAATGCAGAGCGCGTATTTTTTATTGAAAGTTTTGACACCCTTGGCAATGTTGTTAAAAACATTTTTGTACAATCAGTGCAACATGACAAGGTCAGCATTATTGTTGCGGCACAAGGCAGTCGTGTCACTGAAAAAAATGGTGATAACTTTTTAGTCATGCAAAATGGCAGGCGCTATGAATCCGCACGCAACTCTGCCGAGTACTCTACAACAGAATTTGAGAAATATGCAGTTCGAGTTGAAGCCAAGGAGGTTCGCCCAGGAGCCCCCACAACACAATCCATTTCAAGTAGCGCTTTATTAAAAGATAAAAACAGTTCAAATATGGCTGAATTACAGTGGCGGTTAGCAATTCCTATCTCGGCGCTCATATTAGCGATGATGGCGATTCCTTTAAGCGCCTTAGATCCGCGCGCAGGGCGCTCTGCCAATTTCACCCTTGCAATTGTCATCTATATTATTTACAACAATCTACTCAATATCATTCAAGCCTGGATTGCTCAAAGCAAGTTGAGTTCGTTGATTGGCTTATGGCCGATACATGTGGTTTTTGCCATACTCGTGAGCTATATGCTCTACAAGCGCGCCTTACAAGCGCCCACTCTTTCGGGCGCTTCATTATCAAAGTACTTAAGATTTTTAGGCTTATCTAAGTAAGCGATCAAATCAGCAATGAAAATTATCAATCAGTATCTACTCAAAGAAGTCACTAACAATGTGCTCATGGTCATGTTAGCACTCATGGCCATGTTTTCATTTTTTGACCTCATTCAAGAGCTGGACACTTTAGGCAAAGGTAGCTACGGTTTAGGCAAAATTTTACTATTTGTTGCCCTGAGCGCTCCTGGTCATATTTACGATGTGATGCCGGTTGCGGTGCTTGTCGGGTGTATGCACAAGCTTGGTCAGCTGGCTCGCCATTCTGAGCTTGTGGTGCTAAGGTCTAGCGGATTATCAATGCTAAACATTGCTATTTTGTTATTAAAGATTGCCACTATTTTTACGATAATCACTTTTCTCATCGGCGAACTCATCACGCCATTGAGTGAAAAAATGGCGCAACGTATGCGAATCAAGGCGACTCAATCAGTCGTTGCGCAAGAGTTTAGATCGGGCTTGTGGGTAAAAGATGGGAGTAGCTTTATCAATATCGAAGAAGTGCTGCCAGACGCGACGCTTCTCAACATTCATATCTATGAATTTGATAAAAACACTAAATTAGTCAATGTAAGCAATGCTAAAAGCGGAAAATTTAAACAAGACGCATGGCAACTTCAAGATATTGTTAGCACTCACTTTTCTCAAGATGCCGTAAAAACAATACGTTCTGCAGAAGCCAACTGGCACTCACTCATTCGGCCAGAGTTACTGAATGTGCTTCTTGTTATGCCTGAAAAAATGTCCACTTGGAACCTCTACAATTACATTCATCATTTGCGCACCAATAAACAAAAAACCACGCGTTATGAAGTCGCCCTGTGGGCCAAAATGATTTACCCTTTAGCTTGCATCGTGATGGCGATGCTGGCGCTCCCTTTTGGCTTTATTGAGCAACGGGCCGCCGGGGCAAGCGCTAAAATTTTCATTGGGGTAATGTTGGGTGTGACCTATCAAATTCTCAATAGGGTATTTGCTCATCTTGGATTATTAAACGACTGGCCACCTTTTTTTAGTGCCATGATGCCAACTTTGATGTTTCTGCTGGCGGGCATTATGATGCTGATTTACGTGGAACGCAGATAAGTTTATTTTTTAGCATTCTGTCATGCAAATACAGGCGATCACGATCTACAATCGCCCACAAAAAACCTAAGCCAAGCACCAAAAAACTCAATGTAGCGGCTAAGTATCGGGTGACAGCAACCCCTAATGTGACCGCATGACAATCATCACAGCTCACCAGCTTTAATCGCCAAGCTTGCATCGCCAAGGTTTGTCCGCTTTTTTGCCAGCACAGCACAAAATAAACGCCAAGCATGAGCCATAAAAATAATTGCAGAAAATACCGTTTAATGCCTAGCGTTGCGTCGCCAAAAATAAACATAAAAACCGCAGTACCAATTAACATGAGCGCAGTCATCACAAGCGCTTCATACAAAAGGCTCGCTGCAAGCTTAAGCAAACTTGGGGCTAAGGCTTGATTAACAAGCTTATTTTTTTCGCTCACCACACACCTGCACTCAGCTTAATTTAAATCTGCATCCTGATAAACATTAGGCGAATCAGCGCGTAATCTCGCCCTTTCTGACTCGGGTAGTTTTTGATATTCCAACCATTTCTGACGCAATTCTCTTTTTTTATCGGCAGGCAATAGTTGAAACTGCTGATGGCTTTTTCTAGCATTCTCACGCTCATAGGGGGTCATACGACTCCAATTACCCAAGCGCTTTTTTACCAACGCCTGCTTATCAGGGCTCATTTTTGGATAATCACGGGCAATATCAAGCATTTTTTCACGCTGCCAAGGGCGGAGCGTATCCCACTCAGAAGCTAAAGGATTAAGAATCTGCCGCTGACCATCATTTAACTGCAACCAATCAATACTCGTATCGTCAGCCAAAGCTAAGCTCATGGTAAAAAAACTACTTGCAAGCAATGCCAACCAAAAAATTGGTGCCCATTTTAATTTCATCTTGAAGCTTGCCATGTATCAAACCCCTTGTCTGCAAATGCCTCTGGTGGCAATTCAGATGCCAATAAAAAGGCATCGCCTTGCTCTAAACTATTATCTGCATAATATTTTTGGGTAGCCACAAAAGTAAGTAGCATCGCACTCAAGATCACAACTGCCAATAGCCAGCGATGCCGCTCAAAAGCACTTTCGACCCACTGCAATACCCGAGTGCCCTGAGCTGATCTCTCTTGCGAAGACTCCAACTTTTGAATGGCCAAACCACGTGCATCTGACAAACGCCCCAGTGTGCTGGCATTAAGATGTTCTGCGTGCTCATCGAGTATGCGCACAGAAAATTGAGCCAACTGCTCATCCGCCGCCAAATCATTAGCCAGCTGATCAATATGCTGCGTATTTTTAGATTTATATTTTTTATCCATCGTTCACCTCTTGGCTTTTTGAGCCATCATTGAAATTATTGCATTGCTAAATCAACATAAAAGCTTGATAAGCCTCATGTTCCCAGCTCCTGTTGCTTGTATAGCCCCAGGTTTTCTAGCCCCTGTTTTCTCAACGCAATGGCTAGCGCACGCACTGCCCGAGAACAATGCGTTTTCACACTTCCGTCAGAGCACCCCATAATAAGCGCTGTTTGAGCAACATCCATATCCTCCCAATAACGCAGCACAAAAGCCTCTCGTTGACGGGCAGGGAGATTTTCTAAGGCGCTTTCTATTATTTTGATTGTTTGACTGCGTTCTAGTTGTTGCGAAGGTTCATTGCTACCATCTTCAACATCAATTTTATCTAACGGATCATACGCATCGCCATCTTCATCACCACTTAATGACGAGAGCAGCGTTGTCCATAAATGACGGACTTTTTGCCTGCGCCAAAAATCTCGTATTGTATTTTGCAAAATGCGCCAAAATAACATGGGTAATTCTTCAGCTGGCTTGTCAGCATATTTTTCTGCAAGCTTCATCATCGCATCTTGCACAACATCAAGCGCCGTATGCTCATCACGCAAAGCATATGCCGCGTGCTTAAAAGCGCGACGCTCCACCGACTCTAAAAAACATGAAAGTTGTTTGCTTGTTGCCATTTTTATTGAATTCTAACAGATGCACCTTTGCGCAGGCACTTTATCACATCATTAAAGCGCGCTACACCTCTTGATACAGCGCAACAAAAGCGGCCACAGGCTGTGTTAAAATTAAAATTATGACAAATACCACGCAAACTACTGAACACGCCCTTCATAAATCCTTTGACCCAAAAACCATAGAACGCAAATGGTATGAATTTTGGGAGCGCAAAGGCTATTACGCCGCAGGCTTAAACCCTGAGGTTAAAAATAATTTTTGCATTTTACTCCCGCCGCCAAACGTCACTGGCACATTGCATATGGGGCACGGCTTTAATCAAACCCTCATGGACACACTCACGCGTTATCATCGTATGAAAGGTGATAACACCCTATGGCAGCCGGGTACCGACCATGCCGGCATTGCGACACAAATTGTGGTTGAGCGTCAATTAGACGCGCAAGGCGTGAGTCGTCATGATCTGGGGCGTGAAAAATTTCTTGAAAAAGTATGGGAGTGGAAAGAATACTCAGGAGGGACAATTACGCAACAAATGCGCCGCTTGGGCACGTCTCCCGACTGGCAGCGCGAACGCTTTACCATGGATGCAGGGCTCAACAAAGTCGTCACAGAAAGCTTTGTCCGCCTATATAACGAAGGGCTTATTTACCGCGGCAAGCGCTTAGTTAATTGGGATGTCAAATTAGGCACAGCCGTTTCTGATTTAGAAGTAGTGCAAGAAGAAGAAGATGGCTTTATGTGGCACATCAACTACCCCCTTGCAGACGGCGCAGGCTATTTAACGGTTGCAACCACGCGTCCAGAAACCATGCTGGGTGACGTTGCCGTGATGGTTAACCCTCAAGATGAGCGTTACATTCACCTTATTGGTAAAAGTGTAACGCTGCCCTTATGCAACCGCGAAATACCGATTATCGCCGATGATTATGTCGACCAAGCCTTTGGCACTGGGGCGGTCAAGGTGACTCCTGCGCATGATTTTAACGACTATGCGGTGGGTCAGCGCCACAAGCTCCCTGTGATTGGCATTTTAAATCTACAAGGTTTTGTAAACGAAGCGGCACCTCCAGCATATCAAGGGCTAGAACGCTTTGCAGCCCGCAAGCAAGTAGTGGCAGATTTAGAAGCGCAAGGCTATTTGCTTAAAATTGAGAAGCATAAGCTCAAAGTGCCTCGAGGTGACCGCACCAATGTAGTTATTGAGCCAATGCTCACCGACCAATGGTTTGTCGCAATGAGCAAACCTGCGGCAGATGGTAAAAGTATTACCGAAAAAGCACTTGAAGTCGTCGCTCATGGCCACATCAAGTTTTACCCTGAAAATTGGGTAAATACCTACAATCAATGGCTCAACAACATTCAAGATTGGTGTATTTCACGCCAGTTGTGGTGGGGGCATCAAATTCCAGCCTGGTACTCAGATGACGGCAAAGTATATGTTGCAGCGAATGAAGTAGAAGCACGTGCGCTGGCCGCTCAAGCAGGCTATACCGGCAACTTAGTGCGCGATCAGGATGTTTTGGACACTTGGTACTCCTCTGCGCTATGGCCATTTTCAACACTCGACTGGACGGGCGATGCCGCCACTGACGCAAAAAATCAAGCATTGCAACAATATCTTCCTTCTAATGTGCTCGTGACTGGTTTTGATATTATTTTCTTTTGGGTGGCGCGCATGGTGATGATGACCACACACATCACCGGAAAAATCCCCTTCAAACACGTGTATGTGCATGGTCTTATTCGAGATGCAGAAGGTCAAAAAATGTCAAAGTCTAAGGGCAATGTATTAGACCCGATTGACCTCATTGATGGCATTGATTTAAACGCGCTTATTGCAAAACGCACCATTGGCTTGATGAACCCAAAACAAGCCGAAAAAATTGAAAAGCATACCCGTAAAGAGTTTCCAGAAGGCATTGCCGCTTATGGCACAGATGCGCTGCGCTTTACGTTCGCATCCCTCGCATCGCCAGGTCGTGATATTAAGTTTGATTTACAGCGTTGCGATGGCTACCGCAATTTTTGCAATAAACTGTGGAATGCCACACGGTTTGTGTTGATGAATACCGAAGGCCAAAACAATGGCTTTGATGAAGCCAGTTGCAATGCCGATGGACGTAAATTCTCACAGGCTGACCGTTGGATAGTGAGCTTGCTTCAGCACACAGAGGCTGAAGTAGCAGGCGCATTTGAAGATTATCGCTTTGACTTGGCCGCAAAAGCGATATACGAATTTGTTTGGGACGAATACTGTGACTGGTATTTAGAGCTTGCAAAAGTACAAATTCAACAGGGCAATGAAGCCGAAAAAATTGCAACTCGCCGCACTTTATTGCGCGTGCTTGAAACAGTATTGCGATTAGCGCATCCCATCATGCCATTTATCACAGAAGAAATTTGGCAGACCATTGCGCCAACGACCCAGAAACACGGCGCCAGCATTATGCTAGAAGCCTATCCTAAAGCCCAAGAAACCAAAATAGACAAAGCTTCAGAGGCGTGGGTCGCGCAATTGAAACAAATGGTGGACGCTTGCCGCAGCTTACGTGGAGAAATGAACATTTCGCCCGCTGCGCGCGTGCCTCTCATTGCTGCTGGCGACGCAGAAAAACTCTCTCTTTATGCCCCGTATTTAAAAGCATTGGCAAAATTAGAAGAAGTTTCCATTGTGGCAGAACTACCCCAAGCAGATGCGCCCGTCATGTTGATAGATGACTTTAAACTCATGCTCAAAGTTGAGATTGACATTGCGCTTGAAAAAGAGCGCCTAAGCAAAGAAGCGATTCGACTAGAAAACGAAATTGCAAAAGCAAACAATAAGCTCAATAACGAAAGCTTTGTAGCGCGGGCACCAGAAGCCGTGGTGACACAAGAAAAAGCGCGTCTTACCGAATTTTGTGCAAGCTTAGAAAAGCTGCAAGCGCAACTGGCAAAACTTAAGTGAGCGTTAAAAACACAACATCAAATTAAAGCATGAGACACATCATGAGGCATAACGGCACCAAAGCTTAACTCTAAATTTTATTGGCTGCCCGCATCTTTTTTAACGACTGATAATACACTCTTTCACCCAATAAAGCCGCCAATATACAAGCGTATAGCAATGGTTCTCGAATGTCTTTTTTAACCAAACACCAAAAATGCACAACCGCCAATATAGAAATCAAATATACCCATTGGTGCAACTCTTTCCAGCGCCCGCGTAAGCGCTTCATCATAAAATTATTTGAAGTAATCGCCAGTGGTACGCTGAGTATAAATGCGGCAAATCCAATAAGAATACGTGGGTGCTTGCTAATGTCTTTGGTGATATCTGCCCAGTTAAATGCAAAATCCAGCCACACATAGGTAGCCACATGCAAACAAGCGTAAAAAAACATATAAAGACCGAGCATACGCCTTAATTGTATTGGCCAAGCACAGCCTGTGAGTAAGCGAATAGGGGTTAATGCTAAGCTTACTAACAGTATCAATAATGACCAGAAACCTGTTGAGCGTTCAATGAACTCAATTGGATTCGCACTTAATTGATCGGATAAGCCCAAAAAAACCAAACGGGCGAGCGGAATCAAACACACGATGAACAACACTCTTTTAAGCCATAACATATGCGCTTTGCTAGGCGTTGCTTTTATAAAATTTATCATCAATTTACTTTAAATATCAGCTTGAAAAATGTGAGCTTAAAAGTTCTTGCGTAAATCCATGCCCGCATAAAGCTGCCCCACCTGATCGGCATAGCCATTAAACATTTGAGTTTTAATGCGCCCCGCTAACAAGCCCGCACCAATGCGTTTTTCAGAAGACTGTGTCCAACGCGGATGCTCAACATTTGGATTAACATTTGCATAAAAGCCATATTCACTCGGACCGGCTTTCATCCAGCTTGAAACGGGCATTTTCTCTACAAATCGAATTTTAACAATTGCTTTTGCACCTTTAAACCCATACTTCCAAGGCACAACTAAGCGCATTGGCGCACCATTTTGGTTGGGCAACTGCTCGCCATACAAGCCAACTGCCATGATGGCCAAAGGGTGCATCGCCTCATCCATACGCAAACCTTCTACATAAGGCCAATCAAGCACTTGTAAGTTTTGACCCGGCATTTGCTGCTTGTCAGACAACGAAACGAATTCAACATATTTAGCATTGGCGGTAGGTTCTGCCCATTTAATAAGTTGCGCAAGCGGCAGCCCAAGCCAAGGGATGACCATCGACCAGCCTTCTACACAGCGCATACGATAAATGCGCTCTTCAAGTGGAGCAAGTTTATAAATGTCTTCAATACTGATTGTTTTGTTCTTTTTAACTTCACCCTCAATACTCACTACCCAAGGATAAGGCTTAAAAAGTTTAGCGTTCATTGCAGGCTCATTTTTATCTGTGCCAAACTCATAATAATTATTGTAAGTCGTCACGTCATCGTAAGCCGTCAGCTTTTCGCCCGCACCATAGGCGGTTTTATTGTAAGAGATGATTTTTTGACGTGCACCAAACGCTTGTGCTTGAGAAGGTGCAGACTTGGTTGCTGCTATGAGCGGATTGCTAACAACTGCCGCAGCCCCTGCCAGCAAGCCAAAACCGGCTTTTTTTAAGAATTCTCGACGATCGTCAAAAACATTTTTTGGGGTAATTTCAGAAGGAATAATATCTGATTTATTTTGAATGATCATAACGACTCTCGAATTAAAAAACTGTTTCACTAAAGGCGACAGACTGCTTTATTGAGCATTAGGCGCGTGTTAAGAAAGCACATCGCTTTAGCCTGACCAAGCCAATCTAGCACAAGTTCAAGCAAATAAAAAACATAAGGTGAGACACCCCCCCCGCAATTAAGACTGCCTTAAGAATAACAATATATGATTTTTTTAAGCTTTTAAATAAAGGATTAAAAAATAGAAAAACTGACTTACCAACGGCATAAGGTTTATGACCCCATACTAAGAATAATCCATTTACTCAATGGATTATGTATTCTATTTTTAATTATCACAGTATGGCTCTCTGATCTTTTTGAAAAAGGCATAGGTGAAAAAACTCTGTGGCAACTGCACGTTTATATTGGTTATGGATTGCTGATGGGGCTTGCTGCGCGCATCATCTGGGGCATCATGGGGCCGCAATATGCAAGATTTTCTGATATGTGGCACCCAGCGGCATGGGTAAACGCTGTACGCTGGCGCAAATTTCAAGTCAACCCGCGTGCAGGGCACCATATTCTGGCAAGCGGCGTGTATCTCGTGATTTATCTATTACTTATCGCCATGGTCATCACTGGTCTAGGTTTAGCCGCAATTGAACAAAACATGGGGCCATTAAATAGCTGGTTAGGCGATATGCCTTAGCTGAAAGAGACTTTTGAAGAGCCACACGAGCTTATTTACTATGGCTTAATGGGCTTTGTAGTGATTCATATTGCCGCCTTAATTTGGCATGAAAAGAAAGATAAAACACCACTAGCCCAAGCCATGGTCACTGGCTACCAATATCAAATTGAAGAAGCTAACACCCCCACAGGAGAGCCTCATGCGTAATTCATTTTATTTGATTGTTTTATTATTTAGCTTGAATGCTTTTGCAGCAAAACCACAAGAACTACTTAACCAATATGCAGCGCAAGCTAAACAGGAATACGTGGCTTTCACAAGATTTTCAGCCGGAAAAGGGGCTAATTTTTACAAGGCAGAACGCACACAGAGTGATGGCAAAAAAGTAAGTTGTACAACTTGCCATACTACCAACCCTAAAAACCAAGGCAAAACACGTGCGAATAAGGTGATTGAGCCCATGGCAACAATAGCAAATCCACAACGATTTACTGATGGAGAAAAGGTTGAAAAATGGTTTACCCGCAACTGTAAAGATGTATTAGAGCGCCCTTGTACCGCCCAAGAAAAGGGCGATTACATTGAGTATTTAATCAGCGTGAAATAAGCCACTTAAAAATTTAAGGGAGTTTAAAATGAAAAAATGGATACAATTATTGATATTAACCGTCAGCATGACTTCAATGGGCAGTTTATTAGCCAGCGGAGGATTTGATAGCGAGAGTGCGAATGGAAAAAGAAGTCGCGGCAGCGAAAGCACCATGCCCGCAGTGAGCCATGAAAAATGGAAGGCAGAATGCGGGAGCTGTCACATGCTGTATCACCCCGGCTTATTACCAGAGCGCTCATGGGGGAAAATAATGACCGGGCTTGATAAGCATTTTGGAGAAAACGCAAGTTTAGATGCCAAAACACAAGATGCAATTACGCAGTTTTTGATTAAAAATAGTGCTGACAAACAAAGTAATCGCCGTTCAAACCGCATCAATCAGTCAATAGCGGCGCATACAACACCTATTCGTATCAGTGAAACGCCCTACTTCACCGCAAAACATGATGAAATTTCTAAAAACACTTTTAAACGCATCAGTATAGGCAGCGCTTCTCATTGTGTTGCTTGCCACAAAGGCGCAGAAAAAGGAGACTTTTCTGAGTCACAGGTTAACATTCCCCGCTAACATTAAGCATAAATTAAACCATGAGAATTTTACTTGTTGAAGATGACACGCTACTAGGCGACGGTGTGTGCGCAGGCCTCAAGCAAGCGGGGTTTGCTGTGGATTGGGTTCAAGATGGAAAGTCTGCCAAATTAGCTTTAGAAACAGAAGTGTATGCTTTAATGATGCTAGATTTAGGCTTACTGAATCACCCCGAGTTTCGTGGAGTGCATTTGGTTAAAGTAAAACAGCTTTACTTGTGTTTGTAGCAAGCTCTTTATAATAACATTCTTCCGCTTCCGCAGGAGGAACGTGTCCGATAGGTTCTAGCAAGCGCTGATGA
>JAVKLV010000034.1:0-3180 GCA_031538905.1 Methylotenera sp.
CACAGAAATAATATCTTCAATCTTTTTAGCACTTTGATTGATTGCGCTCATCGTGCTCACAACCTGACCTACTACCTCTCCGCCCTTCACAGCAACGCCAGAAGCCGCCGCCGCAAGCTGGTTAGCCTGCTTCGCATTATCTGCATTGTTTTTAACCGTTGAGGCTAGCTCTTCCATACTGGCTGCGGTTTTCTCTAAAGACGCAGCCTGCTCTTCAGTACGGCGACTTAAATCAGCATTGCCCTGTGCAATTTCTTTCGCGGCAGTGCCAATGGTTTCAACAGCCACTTTCACTGTTGCAATCGGGCTGACCACCATTTCCAAGGTTTCGTTGACGCCTTCAACAATTTTGCCAAAATCACCCTGATGCGCATCGGCATCAGCCCGCACTGAAACGCGTCCATCACGCGCAGCATCTGCTAACATTTGCACATCGCCCACCAGCGCATGAATAGACTCGATACAGGTATTCAAATTGTCTTTAATGTTATTAAAGTCGCCTTTGCATTCTTCAGTAATTCTGTCTGGAATACGTCCCCGTGCAATACTGTCTAAATGACCCGCGGCCATATTAAGTGGCGTCACAATAGCATCTAGAGTTTTATTTAACCCTTCAACCACTCTACGATATTCGCCCAAATGCTTAGACGCATCCGCACGCGTTGTCAGCACGCCATCTTCAGCCGCTTGCGCCAATAAATTACCATCGGCTACCAACGCTTTAATCGCTGTTCCGCAAGCGTTTAAATTATTTTTAATGATATTAAAATCACCTTGATAATCTTTGGTAATTTCTTTTGGAATAAGCCCTTTGGATAGATCATCTACATAATCGGCCGCCATATTTAAAGGGTTAATCACAGCTTCAAGTAAGCTGTTAATGCCTGAGCCAATCTCTTGCAAGAAGCCTAGTGGCAATAATGAAGTGTCTAATCTTTGATCAAGGTGACCTGCAACCGTCTGCTCGATAAGTTCGGCTACTTTTTTCTCAGCCAACACCTCATCTGTACGGTCGCTCCACTGCGTGGTACGCCCTATATAACGACCATTTGTTTCGTCATAAATAGGCGTAATCACTAAATCTAAATAACGCCCAGAAATAGTCGTGCTGATTTTTTTGGTTTTATCAAGCTGCTTAGCAAAACTCTCTTTATCTGCTTCGTTTTCCAAATACTGGCCCACTTTAGTGCCCATCATTTTTTCAACAGAAAAGCCTGCGTGCCTCATCGCAATGCCATTGCTCATTTTTTCAAACAAATCCGTAGCAGATTTATTCATGTACATCAGCAAGTTATTTTCATTAGAGAATGTCACCGCCATGGTTGAGCTATCTAAAGCAGATTTAATACAATTGATACCGTTAATAATTTCAATGTAATCAGCATCTGTGCGCGCTTTTAGTGCCCGATAAGCATCCATCACGTCGGCCATTTCATCGCGATGCTCAACATATGCCGGCGCCTGATAAAAAATGCCTTGTGCATTTGCTAGCAAATACCTCACCGCACCATTCACACGCGGCATAATTGCGCCATAGAGTGCAAAACCAAGAATACCTGAAAATGAAACCCCAACAATTATCAATATCAGACTCAAGTTACGCCTATCAATATAGCTTGCTTTTGCAGCAGCATATTCTTCACCCGCCACTTTAAGCTGCAAATCGGTGAGCTTGCTTATTTTGTCTGACAAGGGATCAATGGCCGGATAAAGCTTAGAAATCGTAAAGTCAGCTATTTGCTTAGCATCTTGATTATGCAAAATGGTTTTTAATGTCAGGGTAGCTTCGCGGGCTTTCACCAATAAAGGCTCGGCTTCAGCAACCAATACTTTTTCTTCTGGAACAAGAAATGTAGAAGTGTAAGATTTCCATTGTTTGTCTGCCTCTTTTGAAGCAAGATCAATGTTCGCCTCTCCTTCAGCCCATGTCAGACTACCGTTACGCACCTTATGTGAGGTATCTACAATGTTTACCGCATACATTTCGGCAATTATTTTGAGCTGCTGTAAAGGAATCACCCTATCTTGATACACCGTAGAGAGCCGATCATTACTGCTTTTAATGCCGACTAAGCCATTGTAACCAAGCGCAGCCGAGGTTAAAGAAACAACGATAAAAATAAGAATGATTCTGGACTTTAAACTAAAGTTACGCTTCATGGCGCGCGCTTTTTCCACCACTGAAGCAAGTAAAGAGAAACCCTCTTTAAGTCTTCTATAATGCCGCATTGCCTCTTCCACTTGCTCGTAAGAGGCTTTCTTTAGCACCCAAATAAAGCCTGATTTCTGACCATTTTCAGCAAGCGGCGAGATAATGGCTTCCACCCAAAAATGCTCGCCATTTTTACAGCTATTTTTAAAAACGCAAATCGAAGGCTTGCCCAGACGCATCGTATGCCACATCTGTTCAAACGCCGCTGCCGGAACATCTGAATGATGTACCGCATCATGCTTTCTCCCCAGCAATTCAGATTCGGCAAAGCCGCTCACTTCTTGAAAATCACGATTTACAAACGTGATTATTCCGTTAAGGTCAGTTTTAAATACCATCAAAATCGAATCTTTAATATCCATCTCATGCTGGGTGACAGTCATACTGGTCTCCATTTTCATTTCCTATTTTTTAAAATAGACTTAACTCAACTCTACTAGAGCAACAATATCACTTACTAAAATTCTTCCCACTCTTCGTTACCTTCATCTTTTTTGGCCGTCGCTTTTGAAGACAACTTAGCCACTGGCTTTGAGGAAGTAACCCTTTCTACAGGACGCTTAACAATAGTGCGTAAACTTGGCTGATGCACCACAGATGAGCCGCCAGCGAGCTTAAACACGCTCACCACCTCAATCAAACCTTCTGCTTGCTCAACTAACGACTCAGCCGCGGCCGCAGCCTCTTCAACTAAAGCAGCATTTTGCTGAGTCACTTCGTCCATGCTGGTCACTGCGGTATTCACCTGGTCAATACCCGCGCTTTGCTCAACTGAAGCGGCGGTAATTTCACCCATAATATCAGTCACGCGCTGCACTGAGCTGACAATCTCTTGCATGGTTTTGCCGGCTTCTTCAACCTGAGTCGTGCCTTCAGCAGTTTTACTTACAGAGTCTGTAATGAGCTCTTTAATCTCTTTAGCCGCGCTCGCTGAACGTTGCGCTAAGTTACGCACTTCTCCTGCTACC
>JAVKLV010000035.1:0-95608 GCA_031538905.1 Methylotenera sp.
CATCAGCGCTTGCTAGAACCTATCGGACACGTTCCTCCTGCGGAAGCGGAAGAATGTTATTATAAAGAGCTTGCTACAAACACAAGTAAAGCTGTTTTACTTTAACCAAATGCACTCCACGAAAGTCGGGGTGATTCATTATTAAGAGAACCAAGCTAGGTATATAACAACCCCCCTGCCCCCAAGCTTGGGGGAGATTTATTGAAGTGTGCCCATGCGGGCGAAAACCAAAGGACACTTGGTTGATTACACTTCGTGATACTATTAAGTGAGACAAATTCGATCAATTCTCTTTACAGAATTGACACTATAAATGAATAAAAACCCATTAAATCAATGACTTAATGGGTTTTTAATATGTTGGCGGAGCGGACGGGACTCGAACCCGCGACCCCCTGCGTGACAGGCAGGTATTCTAACCAACTGAACTACCACTCCAAAAACATAAACGTTTTATTATTCAGCGGGTGTTAAGTAATAAAACATTTTTAAACTCAAATGTAACTCAATTTACTCATTGTTTACTGCCAAAAATAATGATGACAACATTTTTGCGCAGAATTTTGGTGGGTGCTAACGGGGTCGAACCGCTGACATTCGCCTTGTAAGGGCGACGCTCTACCAACTGAGCTAAGCACCCCGCCTTAACAACGAGGTGTGCATATTACATGAAATTTAGAATTTTTTTCAAAAATGATTCAATCAAATCGCAAGATATTTTAAATGGAATCAATTTTAATTCTTTTTTTAATTTAAGCTTAATTGATATTAAGTCTACTGCTTGCCTTTGGCTAAGCATTTGATTTTTCTATTAACATTGCATCACCATAGCTAAAAAAGCGATATTGATTAAAAATTGCGTGAGCGTAAGCATTTTTAATGTTACTGACTCCGGCAAATGCTGAAACCAGCATGAGTAATGTGCTTTTTGGGAGATGAAAATTAGTAAATAAACGGTCTACAACTTTAAACTGATAGCCTGGCGTAATAAAGATATCAGTTTCTCCGCCACCTTCTTGCAGCTGACCATGAGGGTTAAGCTCAGTCACTCTTGCGGCGCTTTCTAGTGCGCGTAGCGTGGTAGTGCCAATAGCTGTTACTTTTGAGCCACTTTTTTTTGCTTCGTTAATCATGTTGATGGTTGTTTGTGAAATGTTGTAGAACTCGCTGTGCATTTTATGATCATGAATGTGATCTACCCTAACTGGCTGAAAAGTTCCTGCGCCAACGTGAAGAGTGATATAAGCTATTTTGATGCCTTTTTCTTTTAAGGTTGCTAGCATGGCTTCGTTGAAATGTAAGCCGGCCGTGGGGGCGGCAACCGCACCTAAATTTTTGCCAAATACTGTTTGGTAACGCTCTTCATCTTCATTTGTTGCTGTGTGTGTAATGTAAGCCGGCAATGGCAGCGCGCCATGCTCGCTTAATAGATCAAGTACAGATTGTGTGCTTAAAAATTTTAACTCAAATAAATCGCCATGACGTGCGATTACCTCTACATCAAAAGCCTGAGATAAGGTTAAGCGTGTACCAATTTTAGGAGATCTTGATGCTCTAACGTGTGCGTAAGCGGTATTTTGGCTAATAATGCGTTCTACCAGCACCTCAATATGCCCCCCTGTGTGTTTAGTGCCAAATAGACGAGCTTTAATCACGCGCGTGTCATTAAAAATCAACAAATCATTCGCCTGCAGTGTGCTTGGTAAATCTAAAAATACTTTATCAGCTAAAGATCCGTCTACGCCATTAAGAAAAAGCATACGACTCGCTGTTCTTTCGGTGGCAGGGTGTTGGGCAATTAGGGTGTTTGGTAAACTAAAATTAAAATCTTCTGTTTTCATAAACGATAGAGCTTGCTATAATGCCGACCATTGCAATTATACAGTAATGTATATTCCCAAAAGCCCGGGTGGCGGAATTGGTAGACGCACGGGACTCAAAATCCCGCGCAGCAATGCGTGCCGGTTCGATTCCGGCCCCGGGCACCATCTTAAATGGCTTACTCGCTTTATTAGTCTGCACATTTCTCGCGTGATATTTCTCTCGCTATCTCTAATTTTGACTCATCCGATTTTGACTCAATTTTCAATGGTTGATTGATATCAAAATTGTTACATAAATGTAATTTAACTCTTGAGTGCTATCATTTTTTTATGATACTCTTTGAATGTGCGTCAAATTGTCGCACTAACAATTGCTTAAAATACTAATCAATTTAACTGGTTTTTGGTTGAGGATGTTGTGTGGCCTTACTTGACTTAGGTGAAAAAATTATTGCTAAACCTAATAACTCACTTAGCCTGGCGGCAGGTTTAAAATTATTTGGTGCGCTGGTATTTGTGTTGGTGGTTGTGAGTTTGGGTTTTGCTGGCATAGGTGCGTGGTTGGTGTTGCCATTTGCGGGTCTTGAGGTATTTTTATTTGCGAGTGCTTTTTATTATGTTTATTTGCATTCGACTGATTTTGATAGCATTACGATAAATGGCGATGTGGTTGTAGTTGAGAAGAAAAATAATAAAGAATTTACTACGTCAGTTTTTCAAAGGTATTGGGCGCAAATTAGTTTGCGTGATGTTGCAGGCGGTGGAGTAGCTAGAAAAGCTTTATTTATCCGCTCTCATGGAGAGGAAGTAGAGTTTGGTAAGGGCTTTATAAGTGACGAGCAGCGCTCTGCGCTGGCGCGTAATCTAAGAGAAAAGTTAAAATTATTTGTTAATTAGTTTTGGAGCAAGTTTTATGCGGTTTTTTAAAAAAATTGGGTTAAGTCTAATGCTTTTTATAGCTTCGCTCAGTGCTTATGCTAACTATTCTTGGAATTTTCCTGAGCCAGTAACGCCTATGGCGCTTGATACCTTGCATGTGCACAATAAATTTATGACTATTTGTATGGTCATTTTTGTTGTTGTGTTGGGTATTATGATTTATTCAATTTTTTCTCACCGCAAAAGTCGTGGTTACAAAGCGGTTGTGGATAAAGCGCCATCAACTGCGGCGGAGATTTTTTGGACGCTCATCCCATTTGCGATATTGCTGATAATCGACTTTGTTATCATGGGTATTCCTGCTTATCACAGCGTTGTTGCAATGGAGAATACACGTGAAAAAGCAGATATGGTCATTAAAATTACAGGGTCGCAATGGCGCTGGCAATATGAATACTTAGATGGCGATGCCAAAGGTATTAAGTTTGTAAGCAACTTATCTACCCCTAAAGAGCAAACCGACAAAGGATTTGCTGGAAAAAAAGACGAGCATTATTTGCTAGAGGTTGATAACCGCTTGGTTTTGCCGGTTGGTCAAAAAGTGCGTATTTTGATGACTGCAACTGATGTATTGCATAATTGGTGGGTGCCTCAATTTGGCTCATCGCGCGTTGCTGTTCCTGGTTTTCTTAGAGAGACTTGGGTTCAGGTTGAAAAAGAAGGAACTTATCGGGGTCAGTGCAAAGAGCTGTGCGGAAAAGGCCATGGCTATATGCCTGTAGTAGTAGATGCTGTTTCTGCTGAAAAATATAAAGCGTGGGTTGTGGCTAAAAAAGATGAAATGGCCAAAGCTTCTGCGGGTGCTGATAAAGAGTGGGCTAAAGAAGATTTGATTGCAAACGGCAAGACTGTTTATGAAAAGAACTGTGCCGTATGTCATCAGGCTAACGGGGCTGGTTTGCCGCCAGCATTTCCTGCGCTAACGGGTAGTAAGATTGCAAATGGTCCAATTTTTGGAGCTGATGGCAAATACCTTAAAGATGGTCACTTAGATCGTGTTTTAAATGGTATCCGTGTTATGCCGGCTTGGAAGGCTCTACTTAATGACACTGAAATTGCATCGGTGATTACTTATGAGCGTAATGCTTTGGGTAATAATGTAGGTGATGTTTTGCAGCCATCGCAAGTAAAAGCGGCGCGTGAGTAATTGGTAATTTTAATTCAAAGCAATAATTATTTAGCTGTTAAGTAATTAGGAGAAAATAATGAGTACAGTAACGACGGCACACCACGACGAGCATCATGCAGAGCATCCGGCAGGTATTATGCGCTGGCTAACAACAACCAATCATAAAGACATTGGTACGATGTATCTGACATTTTCTCTAGTGATGTTTTTGGTTGGGGGTGCGATGATTTTAGGTATTCGCGCCGAGCTCTTTAAGCCGGGACTGCAGTTATTAAACCCGGAATTTTTTAACCAATTGATTGGTGTGCACGCGCTGATTATGATTTTTGCGGCTCTGATGCCTGCGGCCACTGGTTTTGCTAACTGGATGATTCCTTTGCAAATAGGTGCGCCAGATATGGCTTTGCCGCGTTTAAATAACTGGGGGTTTTGGCTGCTGCCACCTTCGGCAATTTTGTTAACTCTGCCATTTACATTGGCGCTGTTTGGCATTGGTGATGGGGCGTTGGCTACTGGCTGGACATTTTATCCGCCACTTTCTGTACAGGGCGGGATTGGTGTTGATTTTGCAATTTTTGCCGTTCATTTGCTTGGTGTTTCTTCTGTACTTGGTTCTATTAACATTATTGTTACTGTGTTTAATATGCGTGCGCCTGGTATGACCTTGATGAAAATGCCAATGTTTGTTTGGGGTTGGTTAATTACTGCTTTCTTGTTGATTGCAACTATTCCTGTGCTGGCTGGTGCGGTGACGATGTTGTTGACAGACCGTCATTTTGGCACTCACTTTTTTGATGCTGCTGGTGGTGGTGACCCTATTATGTTCCAGCATTTGTTTTGGTTCTTTGGTCACCCAGAAGTGTATATTTTGCTTTTGCCGGTTTGGGGTTTTATCCCGCAAATTTTAGAAACTTTTTCACGTAAGCCAATGTATGGTTATAAGGCTCAAGTTTACTCACTTTGGGGTGTAGGGGCTCTGTCAGTGGTAGTTTGGGCGCATCACTTCTTTACAGCGGGCATGCCTGTTCCAGCATTGCTTTACTTTATGTACAGTACCATGGCTATTTCCTTGCCTTTGGCGGTGATGTTTTTTTGCTGGATTAAAACTATGTGGCGTGGCTCTATGAGCTTTGAAACGCCTATGTTGTTTACTGTGGGTTGGATTATTTTGTTTGGTATTGGCGGTTTAACGGGACTGGTGTTGGCTGACGTTGCTGCTGATGCGCAGTATCACAATAGTTATTTTATTGTTGCTCACTTTCATTACACACTTTTTGCTGGCGGCATTATGGGTATTATGGCAGGCACATATTATTGGTTGCCTAAAATGACCGGTCATATGTATAACGAAAAGCTGGGTAAGTTGCACTTTTGGTTAACTGCCATTTCATTTAACTTGACTTTTATTCCACAGTTCTTCTTAGGTTTGGCTGGTATGCCTCGCCGCATTCCAGACTATGCACTACAGTTCGCTGAGTTTAATATGATTTCATCAATTGCTGCTTTCGTGCTAGGTTTTTCACAATTGTTATTTGTTTACAACATCGTGACCTGCGCACGTGGTGGTAAAAAAGCAACTGATAAGGTGTGGGAAGGTGCGCAAGGTTTGGAGTGGACGCTTCCGTCACCTCCTCCGTATCATAGCTTTACTGAGCAGCCAGTAGTTAAGTAGCATTTGTCATTAAATTGCGTGACTTGAGTCTGATTTAAGAAGTTAAATTCGACTCAAGTTAAGCTGACTGATGATTTTTAGGTAAATATGAATAATCAAGAAAAGCAAGTAAAAAAGGGTAACAAAAAAATTGCCTTAGTTTTAGGGACAATTGCCATTGTGTGGTATGTAGTGTCGATGTTTTCAATATGGCATCGTTAAAAGATTCTGAAAATCTAAGCGCCCAAGGGCGATTGGCTTTAAAAAATAAAACATTGGTTCGTAAGCTTTTGTGGGTGGTTGTTGGCTCTTTATTATTTGCTTTTGCTTTAGTCCCTTTGTACGATGTTTTGTGTAGTATTACTGGTTTAAATGGTAAGACTCAGAGCTCTGCAGCTTTGATTTCAAAGGCGAAAATTGATGAGTCAAGGTGGGTGACTGTTCAGTTTACATCTAATGTGATGCCAGGCTTGGGTTGGAACTTCTACCCAAAAAAATCGAGCGTTAGATTGCATCCTGGGCAAATAGAAACAGTTATATTTGTTGCAAAAAATACCACAAATGAAATGGCGGCTGGGCAGGCGGTGCCAAGTATTACGCCGGGTATTGCGGCGGCACACTTTAAAAAGATTGAGTGTTTTTGTTTTATAAAACAACCATTAAAGCCTGGGGAAGAAAAGGAAATGCCGCTTCGCTTCTTTGTGAGTCCGGACTTGCCAAAGGATGTGACGGATATGACACTGTCGTACTCTTTCTTTCCTGCAGTAAAAGTGGCTAATTAGCTTAAATGTATTTTGGTATTAACTGGTTTAGGGTGAGGTAATGACAAAGTATTTGTCATTTTGATTTTAAAAAATTTATAAAAATGCACGGGAGTTATTGAATGGCAACACATTCTAGTAATCATTATTATGTACCTCATGGTAGCGTTTATCCATCCATTATATCGGTGGGCTTACTTTCATTGGCATCAGGATTTATTTTTAGTGTTGCAACTGATAAGAGTAAAGACTTGGCTTACTTGCAGGGTGCTGGCAAATGGATGATGATTTTGGGTGCTCTGCTCATTTTATCCATGGTATTTAAGTGGATGGGTTCAATCATTTCTGAAAGTATGACGGGTAAATTTAAGGGATGGGAAGATAAATCATTTCGTATTGGCATGATTGTTTTTATTTGCTCTGAGGTTGCTTTTTTTGCCGCATTTTTTGGTGCTCTATTTTATATGCGGGTCATTTCTGTACCTGATTTAGCAGGTTACGATATGGATATTACTCCATACAAAGACTTTTTGGCGACATGGCCATCGATTGGTCCTGGAGGTGATGTTTTAGGTGCAAAATATACGCCGCCTGCTAATTTTCATCCAATGTCAGCTTGGGGGTTGCCGGCAATCAATACCGCTTTGTTACTTTCATCTGGTGCAACTATCACGTGGGCTCATTGGGGTTTGATTAAAAATAACCGTAAGCAACTAGTGATTGGTATGGCGTTGACGGTTGCTTTAGGGCTTGCATTCTTGGCTTGTCAAGCTATGGAGTACCATGAAGCATACACTGAAATGGGCTTAACTTTAGCTTCAGGGGCTTATGGGGCGAGCTTCTTTATGCTCACTGGTTTTCATGGTTTTCATGTGATGCTTGGTACTATCATGCTGATTGTGATTTTAGTTAGATGTATGAAAGGGCACTTCACTCCAGAGCATCATTTTGGCTTTGAAGGTGTTGCTTGGTACTGGCACTTTGTTGATGTGGTTTGGTTGGGTTTGTTTATTTTTGTTTACTGGCTGTAGCGTGTTTAAATAAAAAGGGCGATGCAGTTGCATCGCCCTTTTTATTTCACGGGTATTTTTACAGTGAGTGCCCAATTAAACCAAATTGCCCAGCAATCAATAGCAATATGAACAATACGATTGATAGTCCAATTCTCATTGTTAAAGCCTTAACTGTTCTATCGCCACCAGATTTGTCTTTTGATAGAAAAAATAAAGCTGAAAATAAACTACCAATAATCACAATTAAAGTAAATACAACGATGACTTTTACTAACATGGCGGTGTCCAATCAATCATTTAAATGACCATTATGAGACTCCAATGAAACAATTGCAATTTAGAGTGTGTCAGTATGTTTTTCGTCCAACCCTTTTGGGAACTTTGATTGTTCTGATATGTATACCGTTGTTTATAAAATTAGGTTTATGGCAATACAATAAAGCTGCGCAGAGGCAGTCTATACATGCCGCATATGATAAGGCTAAAATTGATCGTGCTTTAGATTTTCCGCTGGGTGCTATTGATAATAAAACGCTGAATGTTGATGCGTGGAAATATAAAAAAGTTACCGTTAACGGTGCGTACGAAACAAAATATCAATTTTTATTGGATAATCAAGTTGAAGGTGGTCGAGTTGGCTATCATGTGATTACCCCGCTAAAAATTGAAAATACAAACGAGTATGTATTGGTTAATAGGGGGTGGATTTTGGCTAAAGATATACATGCCGAGTTGCCCGTCTTTGACACGCCATCAGGCAAGCAAGTGCTGACTGGACAAATATGGCTGCCGAGTAATAAAATTTTTACATTAGAAAGTGCTATTGAGCGTGCTGATAATCAATTTTCGGCAAAATCATGGCAAGCTGTTTGGCAGAATATGGACATGGCAAAATATAAGCGGAGTGTTCCACTTTTAGTGTCTGACTTTGCTATTAAATTAGATGAAGATAGTCACGCGGGCGGCTTTGTAAGAAACTGGCAAATACCTGCCGACAGAATTGTGACTAATTTAGGCTATGCTTACCAATGGTTTGGTTTTGCTTGTGCTGCATTGCTGATTTATTTGTATATGAGTATTAGAAAAGTTAAATGAGCAGCGCATTAAGTTAAGCGCTGATTTTGTAGAAATAAAAGATTCACTTTAATTTAGAGGCACTGATGCAAAACAAACAACAGCTATCAGAAGTAGAAATGCAAGGTAAGGGGCGCATGGTATTGATGTTAATGGTGCTATTTTTTGTTGTACCAATTGTAGTGGTCATTCTTATGTATCAGTTTAACTTTAAGCCAGGCGGAATAAGCTTAGGTGAGCTGGTTAATCCTCCGCGCTTCATCAGCGTTTATAAAGAGCTTAGAAGTAGTGATGAAAAGCCCTTGCCTGATGATTTTTGGAAGAAAAAATGGAGCTTGGTTTATGTGGCAGGAGAGTGTCAGCAAAAATGTTTAGGGAAATTACACGACTTACGCCAACTCCACGTTTCTTTATACAAAGACATTGCGCGCGCGCAGCGCGTGCTCATTACCACTTCGCAAGATTTGTCAGTCATTAAGCGTGACTACCCTGATTTAATTATCATCAATCATCCAGCACATACTGTTGCAAGCTTGGTTAGCGAGTTTCGAGTAAAAAATGAAAATCCAATCAATGCTAACCGCGTTTATTTAGTTGATTCTTTGGGATATTTAATGATGAGCTATCCAGAAAGTTTGCCACTTGCTAATATGCGCAAGGATGTAACGCGTTTGCTAAGATATTCTTGGGCTGGCTAAAATGCATATCAATCTAACTCAATTCAAATTATTTAAATTTTTAGTATTATTAGCTACAGTATTAGCGCTGGGGGTGGTTACGCTGGGAGCTTATGTCAGGCTGAGTGATGCTGGCTTAGGTTGCCCTGACTGGCCAGGTTGCTATGGCACATTGACTGTTCCTGAGAGTCAATCGGCGATTGCCCATGCACAAGAAGTATTTCCGCACAGTATGGTGGTGCTCGATAAAGCTTGGAAAGAAATGATACACCGCTATTTTGCAGGAGCCTTGGGCTTACTTGTATTGGTGATTTTTGCATTAAATTGGTTGGCAAGAAAAGAAGTGAAGTCTTCTCCTTGGGTTGCAACGTTTGCGCTTGTATTGATTGCTTTTCAGGCAATGCTGGGTATGTGGACTGTGACGATGCTTTTAAAGCCGGCAATTGTCACTTCTCACTTATTGGGCGGGATGAGCACTCTGGCGATACTGACTTGGTTGGAGCATCGTCACTGGGGATATTGCTTGTCAAATGTGGTGCTGTCGAATAAATTAAAACTGGCTATTCGCTTAGCGCTTTTAGTTTTGTTTATGCAAATTTTCTTAGGTGGCTGGACGAGTACAAATTATGCGGCGCTCGCTTGTACAGACTTTCCTACTTGTCACGGCGCGTGGTTTCCTAACATGGATTTTAAAGATGCGTTCCATGTATTTCGTGAGCTAGGTCAAAGCGCAAATGGCAGCCTATTAAGCTTAGCTTCTGTCACTGCTATACAGTGGATGCACCGCTTGGGTGCTTTGGTGACTTTTATTTATTTGGCGCTATTGGCGCTTAATGTTTTTAAGGTTTCCCAGCTCAAAAGGATTGGTTTACTTTTATTTTTAGTTTTATGTATTCAAATTTTATTAGGTGTTTCCAATTTGTTGCTCCATTTGCCTTTGCTGCTGGCAGTGGCTCATAATTTTACAGCGGGTTTGTTAGTTGTGATTTTGGTCACTTTAAACTCTAAAATTACGCCACTTAGGTAAATTCTGGTGGATTTTGTTAAATGCTTCATAATTAAAAGCTTTTTAAGCTAAATGGATTGTAAATGACGGTTAAACTCAATAAAAATAAGCGAGACAGTTAAATGAACCGCACAATAAACCGCGCACACAAGATCAGAACCAATGTGAAAAGTTTTTTTTCTTTATGTAAACCAAGAGTCACTTCGCTTATTGTATTTACCGCGATTATTGCGATGTACTTGGCGAAGCCTGCTGAAATTCCGATGTATTTGCCGCTGCTTTTAGCAACCACGATTGGTATTGCGTTTTCGTCTGGTGCGGCTGCGGCGTTTAACTGTCTGATAGAGCATAAAATTGATGCCATTATGGCGCGCACGCGTGCACGTCCTTTGCCGACTGGGCAAGTTTCTTCAGTGCAAACAAGCTTATTTGCCAGCGTGCTAGGTAGTACAGGTTTGGCTATTTTGTATTTCTACGTGAATCCGCTCACGATGTGGCTTACCTTTGCAACATTTGTTGGGTACGCTGTTATTTATACGGTATTTTTAAAGCCAGCTACTCCAATGAACATTGTGATTGGCGGTGCGTCAGGCGCGATGCCGCCAATACTTGGTTGGGCGGCAGTCAATAATACGGTTTCTCCTGAGTCGCTCATTATGTTTTTGATTATTTTTGCGTGGACTCCGCCGCATTTTTGGGCTTTAGCGTTGTATCGGCGCGAAGAGTACGCAAAAGTTGGTATGCCCATGCTTCCTGTCACGCATGGAGAGGCATTTACCTTGCTACATATTTTGCTTTATACCGTTATATTAGTCGCGGTTTCCTTGATGCCTTTCGGCTTGGGCATGAGTGGGTTGATATATCTTGTTTTTGCTATTATTTTAGATGTGATTTTTATGATTTATGTAATCAGTTTGTATAAAAAGTACTCGGATGAATTAGCCAAAAAAACGTTTACATATTCTATTATTTATTTAACCTTGCTCTTTGCGGCATTGCTAATTGACCATTATTTAACGATTTAATTTTGGCTGGTGGCATTTTAAAATTGTCACCTTAGCTTAACGATAATCGTGTTATTTTTCCTAAAAGATAAGCCATGAGCGGATTAACAAACAGCACTCCTCGCCCTACAGATATTAGTTTGCATCAAGCTTCGCGCCTATTAGAAATTAAGTTTGATAACCATATGCAATGCCAATTATCCTGTGAATTTCTGCGCGTTTATTCTCCCTCGGCTGAAGTGAAGGGTCACGCTCCTGGTCAAGAGGTGTTACAGTTAGGCAAAGAAGATGTCAATATTACAGCTATTGAGCCAGTGGGTAATTATGCGGTTAAACTGACATTCTCTGATGGGCATAATACAGGCTTATATTCATGGGATTATCTGTACGAGTTGGCAAGTAATTACGAGGCGCTTTGGTTAGAATACTTAGGAAAATTAAGTGCTGCAGGCATTGGGCGCCAATCACTTTAAAACGATAGATCATTTCAATGACAGCTGAACAAAATACACATAAAAAAACGCATTTTGGTTTTAAAACCGTTGCAGAACAAGATAAGGCCAAGAGGGTAGGTGAGGTTTTTCACTCTGTCGCGGTTAAGTACGACCTTATGAACGATGTGATGTCGCTGGGCTTGCATAGAGGCTGGAAGCGCTTTGCTGTCGAGTTAAGTGGTGTAAGGTCGGGTGATCGTGTCTTAGATATTGCGGGCGGTAGTGGCGATTTGTCAAAGCTCTTCGCTAAAAAAGTAGGCGCGACAGGCCAAGTTATTTTAACGGATATCAATGCTTCAATGCTCAATGTTGGGCGCGATCGCCTATTAGACGCGGGATTAAGCGTGCCCGCTTTGCAGTGTGATGCTGAAAACCTGCCTTTTGTAGATCATCATTTTGATTGTGTTATTGTTGCTTTTGGTTTGCGTAATATGACCCACAAAGAAAAGGCGCTTGCTGAGATGCACCGAGTGCTTAAAGTGGGGGGCAGATTACTTGTGTTGGAGTTTTCAAAAGTTTGGCAGCCACTTGCTAAATTTTACGATGCTTACTCATTCAAATTATTGCCATTGATGGGCAATTTATTGGCCAAAGATGCAGACAGTTACCAGTATTTGGCTGAATCTATTCGTATGCATCCCAACCAAGAAACATTAAAGCAGATGATGATAGACGCTGGCTTAGCTCAGGTAGATTATTACAATTTGGCTGCAGGTGTCGTTGCTTTGCATAAGGGTTACAAAATCTAAAGATGCTTAAAGTATTTTTTGTAAGCTTAATTATGCATCCTAGTTTCTCAAAATGCTCTGCACGGGCGTTATTTTTTTGCCTATTATCGCGAGCATATTGAGACCTTGTCCGTCATTTAATTACTTCGCCGAAAATCGTCACATTGTAAACAGTAAAAAATAAATTTATGCGAATTTTTAGGCTTCTTTACATTGTTTATATTGCGCTTCGCTTTGGCTTAGATGAGTTTTTGTTAAGTCATGGTAAATTAAAATTACGTCAAAATTTATTGAGTATTTTATTTTTTTGGCGCGATCAATCAAAAACAAGGGGAGTCAGGCTAAGGCTCGCACTCGAAGCGTTAGGGCCTATTTTTGTTAAATTTGGCCAAATGCTCTCAACTAGGCGGGACCTCATTCCGCTTGATATTGCCGATGAGCTCGCCAAGCTGCAAGATCGAGTTCCACCTGTGCCCTATGCCGAAATTGAGCAAGTGATTGAAGAGGCCTTTGTTTTACCTTTAAGCCAAGTCTTTTCAAGCTTTAATGAAGTTTCTGTTGCAAGCGGATCTGTTGCGCAAGTTCACTTTGCAGAGTTGCTAAATGGTATGCCTGTTGCTGTCAAGGTGCTGCGCCCTGGTATTGCTACGGTAATTCATCATGACTTATTGCTACTAGATACTGTGGCCTGGCTACTTCAGAAGGTTTCTTCTGAAGCAAAGCGACTTAAGCCGCGTGAAGTGGTTGCTGAGTTTGCTGAGCATACACAATGTGAGCTTGATTTAACGCTAGAAGCCGCCAATTGCACACGACTTTCATCAAATTTCCCAGATAAAAAGCTACTTATCCCTGAGGTTTATTGGGATTTTTGTCGCCAAAAAGTGATGGTGATGCAACGCATGGAAGGCACTCCAATTGCTAAGGTAGAGGTTTTGCGTGCAAAAGGGATTGATATTTCGAAGCTTGCAAGAGATGGTGTGGAGATTTTCTTTACGCAAGTATTTAGAGATGGCTTTTTTCATGCGGATATGCATCCAGGGAATATACAAGTTGCCGATGATGGTAGATATATTGCGCTTGATTTTGGCATTATGGGAACGCTCACAGAGACCGATCAATACTATTTAGCACGTAATTTCCTGGCATTTTTTAATGGAGACTACCGCGATGTGGCTGTCGCACATATTGAATCTGGCTGGGTGCCGAAAGATACCAATCTTGAGGCTTTAGAAACTGCCATACGTGCAATTTGTGAGCCTATTTTTGATAAGCCACTCAAAGACATTTCATTTGGGCGTACGCTTTTAAGTTTATTCCAAATGTCACGCAAGTTTGGTGTCATCATTCAGCCACAGCTTGTCATGCTGCAAAAAACATTATTAAACATTGAAGGGTTAGGTCGAGACTTAGACCCTAACATTGATTTGTGGCAAAGTGCTAAACCTTTTCTGAAGCGATGGATGAGCGAGCAAGTGGGCTGGCGTAGCATTTTTAAAACCATGAAAAGAGAGCTGCCATATATTGCAAAAAACTTTGCCAAAATGCCACGCTTGGTTGATCAATTCTTAGTGAGGCGCGGGCAGTCTCATGAGCAAAATGAAGGTGTGCTAGAGCTTATAAGCCAGCTCGCTAAAGCGCAAGAGAGAAATGCGTTTTGGCAAAAAGGCTTGGCTATATCAGTTTTTTTGCTGGTGATTGTGCAAGTGATGCTGTTAGTCTTGTTGCATATGTGAGATAAGCCAGATGCTGGATATTTAATTTTTTTCTCGTTTTTGACATTTTTCACAATAAAAAGTCGAGCGTTGACCTAAGCGTATGCACTTAATAGGCCGTGTGCAAATTTTGCAAGGATCACCAGTGCGCGCATAAACAAGATATTCTTGTTGAAAATAGCCGGGGTTTCCATCTACGCCAAAGAAATCTCGCAAGCTGCTTCCTCCCGCTGACAGCGCATCGTTGAGCGTATTTTTGATTTCAATCACTAATTTTTCGCATTGCTTTAGAGTGATTTTTTTCGCCGGCGTTTCAGGGTGTATTCCCCCTCGAAATAGCGATTCAGACGCATAAATATTGCCTACGCCAACCACCACGTGACCATCCATAATGGCATTTTTAATAGCAAGCGTTTTGTTACTGAGCGCTTTGTGCAGGTAAGCGGCATTAAAGTCATCGGCTAAGGGCTCTGGTCCAAGCTTATTTAAGAGGATATGGTTATTTTTTTCATTTAGCCATAGCACTGCGCCAAAGCGGCGTGGGTCACGTAAGCGAAGCACACTGCCATCGGTAAACTCAATATCAAAATGGTCGTGTTTTTCAGGGGGGTAATGACAATCAAGTAATTGTAAGCGCCCAGACATCCCTAAATGCAGTAGTAATGTGCCGCCAGAGCTTGCATTGCCAAAGTCGCACAAAATGTATTTTGCCCGACGCGTCAGGTTGTTTAGTGTTTGACCTGGTAAGCTGATTGGCAAATCTTGAGGAATAGGCCAGCGTAGAGTCGGATGCCTTATTGTGACAGAGCGAACAGTCTTGCCTACCAAAGGTAATAGTCCACGTCTTGTGGTTTCAACCTCGGGGAGTTCAGGCATCGCGCTTATTTATTCGGAAGATTGATAGGCGGATTTAACATGCTAAAGCCCACATCTTGCGAGAAGTGGTAAATTAAACCCTCATCAGGTCGACCTAGCAATAATTCAGGCGACTCTTGGATTTTATCAAAATGTACTTTACTGCCGTCAATCAATTTAACCTCAAAAGAAGGATAAGTTATTTTACGATCCGGAGTATAGATTTCCACAGATTTAGCTGGATTGTGTACCCATGAGAAATCAAGCCACTCATTTAACTCATCTTGCTGTGGTTTTGCAGTTGGAATCGAGACCACCCATTTTCCATTGACCAAATCAAGATGCAATCTTGATTTTTCCCATTGCTCTAGGCGGCTAAAATCAAAGCCATGCACTTTCTCTTTTGGATTTAATGGGGCTTTGTCAATCAGCTCAAGGAGTTGCGTTGAGGCGGCTTCCGCATAGTCGTTAGAGACAAGATAAACAGCGTTTTTGTGCGCGATATATTGTTCATCTGTCACGGGGTTGTGTGTGCCAAAAATAAATTCCTCTACACTATTTTGATTGCGCATCAACTTGAGTTTGAACTCGGGTTTATTTAAGCCAAATTTTTCTAAATCGGTAGTAATAATTTTATCTTTTGATTTGGCTGCGATGATTGACAAAATGCGCTGTACAGAGGCTTGATCTGCACGCATTTTAATAGGTGCGACTAAATACCAGAATCCATAGACTTTTCTAAAGCTAACGCCCGCTTTTGCAGGAAACTCTATATTGATCGCATGAAATTCAGATAACTTATAGTCAGAAACTTCGTGGCTTGATTCTTGTTCAATCGCTTGTTTTGGGCGCAGATATAAAAACGAGACCAAGCCCGCAACTACGCATAACATGAGTAAATTAAGTAACCAAAGTTTTTTCATGAGTGCCTTATCTTAAGCTTAAGATGAAACTAAGCTTTTCTGCGTTTCCACCAAAAAAAGAAGCCTGCCATCACCATGCCTAATGGAATAAAATACTGAAAGCCGTGAAATACAAGCCAAGCCACCATGCGACCCAAATCGGTATCGGGAATCGTGACATTGATATCTTTAAGGGGCATGGGCTGAATGGTAATGAGTTTGTCATCACCGGCTAACCAGTTCACCATGTTAATTCCTAAATCTAAGTTGCCGCCATTGGTAATAAAAGTGTTGGATAAAAAGTTGCCATTCCCCATCACCACCACACGCTGACCTTTTTTTCCATAAACACGTTCGAGTGCAACACCAATGTTAACCGGGCCGCGTTTATCTTTTTTTTCATTAAAAATAGGCTTTGCATCTTTTGCCAGCTTGTCAGACGACAGCCAGCCATTAGGGGCGACTTCGATTAAATTGCTTACTTTCCAGCCACTTTCATCTGTGCCTTGAGCGCTCACTTGATGCGCCTCTGGAAATAATGTACGCAACATGAAGTTAGTGGTAATTGGATGCTCACCATATAAACTTGCAAATGACACGCGAGCATCTGCGCCATATTGCGCTGAGGCCATATCTAAAGCAATACCGGGCGATACTTGTAAGCCAAGGTAGTCAGCTACTTCTTTTAAGCCATGATAGTTATTGTCATCTAATAACCAAAGCAAATTTCCACCAGCCTCTAAGTAAGCTTTGATTTTTTTAGCTTCCACAGCGCTTACATCTACTTGTGACCCTGCGATTACCAGCATAGCGCCATTGCTAGGCACTGTTTGAGCAACGGTTAAGTCTGGATTAGCAAATTTAAAGCCTTTTTTTTCTAATTGCTTACCAAATTCGCCAATATCGTAGTTTTTAAGCCCTAGTAAATTACGTTCACCGTGACCATCTAAATACATCACCGCTTGTTGATTAGTGCGAGATAAGCGCACTAATAAGTTAGTCATATCTTGCTCGGCAATCGGTGGCAAAATGTGCTCTGTGCGCTTGTTGTACTCTACAATCACTTCGCCATCTTCTTTAACACCAGCATCTTGGGCAAGTTTTGGCTCAATTGAAGGGTTGATAAAAGTAAGTGTTACGTTCTTTTTTTCACGCTGATATCGCGCCACAAAATCAATCATGCCTTTACGAAAGTTGTCGCCCCCTGAAGCATTGTCTTTAGTTGCATAAACAGTAATGTTAATGGGTGAGCTCATTTGTTTTAGTACATTCACGCTGCCCTGCGTCAAAATATTGCGGTTGGCTTGCGTAATGTCTTTGGCGATACGATACTGGCTTGCTAAATAACCCAGCAAAACAACTAACATTAAAAATAGCACAACAAAAAAACTGTTTTGCACTAAAAGTTGAAAACGCAATTTACGATTGATGTTCATTTTTAACTAGACCTAACATTCTACAAACTATAATTTTATACAAGCAATTTTAAGGTAATTTTAAAGTTAACCACGTAAGCGGTCGGCATCTAAACGACGCACCGTTAAGGTTAAAAACGTCGTGATAAATAATATGAAGTAAGCCATGTCACCTGTGTCGATGAGTCCGCCAGAGAAGGTTTGAAAATGACGTGTCAGTGAGAAGCTTGCGAGCATATTGCTTGGGTCGCTCGCAAAAAATCGATCTAAGAACATCAGAGCGAATAAAGCGATAAAAGTTAAAATTGCAGCAATTACGGGTTGCTGTGTCATGCTTGAAAAATAAAGCCCAAGTGCTGAAAAGCTTGCCACCATCAATAATAAGCCTATTGAGTTAGCAATAATGTAGCCAAAGTCAATGTCTGCCCAAATGTTTAAGGTTGATAGCATGAGCCCAATAAAAATCACCAAGATGCTTAAAAAGGAAACAAGACCTAAAAATTTGCCTAAGACAATTTCTGTGAAGGAAATAGGCGCACTAAATAAGAAGGGTAAAGTTTGATTGCGACGCTCCTCGGCGATGAGGCGCATGGAAAGTAAAGGCACAGCAAACAATACAATGAATGAGGCGAAGCCGTAGACTACTTGCCCAACAAACTGAGTCACTCCGGTGCGCTCTGCCGGACGCATTGCGCCTGACATCACAGCAAAATAATCATTAACGCCATTTAAATAATAAGTTCCAAATGCAAACATTAGCAAAGATAAGATGAGCCAGCCCATAGGCGAGGCAAACATGCTTTTGAGTTCTTTTCTTGCGACATTGATAATCATTGAAGTGACCTTAAGTTATTGACTAGGCTGCCCTGTAGCAGCTTGTTCTTGATAGGTGAGTTGTACAAATACATCTTCTAAACTGGTTTGATCTGGCGCGATTTGGTATAGCCCCCAAGTATTTTCAACCGCCGATTGCACGATGCGCTCGGCAGCGTCAGTATTTTCTGTAAAGCTTACGCGCATTAAACTGGTTGATACTAATTCGGCCTCAGTGACCCCAGGTATTTTTAGGATTTCTGCTATTGTTGGCGCATGACGCATACCAACCAATAGTTTATTGCCTATACGTTGTTTTTTTAGTACATCAATAGCGCCGTTAAATACCAGCTTGCCCTTATCTATAATCTGTACGTGATCACATACCATTTCGACTTCTGGCAGAATGTGCGTAGAAATAATCACGCTGCGCTCAGACCCCACTTCGCGAATTAAAGCGCGGATATCACGAATTTGAATTGGATCTAAACCCACTGTCGGCTCGTCTAGAATGACTACCATGGGGTTGTGAATAATCGCTTGTGCGATGCCCACTCGCTGCTGATAGCCGTTTGATAAGTTCTCAATCAATCGCTTACTCATGTGACCTAAACCACAACGCTCTTTTGCAAATTCGACAGCTTTTTTGATGTTGCTAGAGCTCACGCGATGCAACCTTGCTGCAATGGTTAAATACTCGTCTACAGTAAGCTCTTTATATAGAGGGCGCATTTCGGGCAGATAGCCAATAAGCGCCTTTGCCTCTTTGGGGCTTTCTATCATATCGATGCCACAAATCTTGATTGAGCCGTGGCTTGGCGCAAGATTGCCCGTTAGCATTTTCATGGTGGTAGATTTGCCAGCACCGTTTGGACCTAAAAAGCCCAACACTTGCCCTTTACCTAAATTAAAGCTTACGTTGCTTACAGCCTCTCTGCCGCCGTATAGTCTTGTGAGCTCATTTGCCTCTACTGTAAAATTATTCATAGTTATTCTATTTAAAGTTACACGTTGATGGTGCTAAGTGACTTATTAAAATTGGTAATTATTTTAATTAAATCAATTATTTGAAAGTTTATTAGTGCTAAATTATTGCCAATGTATCTAGCGCAGTTTTTTAAGCATTATTTTCTTAAAATAAGCGCTATTGACACGCACTAGAGTCAGTCCATAATTATGGATGAACTTGTGACGGCTGTCACGGACTAAGAAATTAGAGTGCTACCAATAGTGCTTAAATAGCTTATTATCTAACAAAACTATTTGCTGTGACCTTTAACCCGTGCTTTAATCATCATCAAAATCACTTATGCGCCTAATCTCTGTTCTGCTTAGTAAAAAATTTTTATACAAAACTCAGCTTAAAAAAACTGTTTTTTTCTTTAAACTAGTATTGTTTAGTGGTTTTTTGACAAGTTCTTTGTTAATGAGTGGTTGCGTAATGCTTAAAAAAGACGGCATGCCCAATCAAACGCAAGCGCATTTAGAGGATGCTAAAAAAGATTTTGTGTTTAAGTATTTGGTTGCGGAAATTGTCGGTCAGCGAGGAGATTTGGCGGCATCAAGTGAAATTTTTTATGAGCTTGCTAAATCCACGCAAGATGTAGGCCTGGCAGAGCGTGCGGCAAAAGTTGCAACTTATGCCAATGTGCCGGCTTTGGTTGCGCCTTCAATTGCGCTTTGGTCTAAGCTTGATCCAAACTCAACCGAGGCTCAGCAGGCTATGGCTGAAATGTTGATTGCTAGTGATAGCCTTAACGCAGCAAGACCTTATTTAAGTAAATTTTTTAATCAAGAAGAAACCCGTGCGGGTGGATTTTTATACCTGAATAATCTTCTTGGACGAAGCAAAAATAAAGCTGCTGTCCTTCATTTGGTTGAGTCACTTGCTGCGCCTTATCCAAATTTAGCTGAGGCGCATTTTGCCGTTGCGCAGGCGGCTTTTTCTGCTGGCAATAGCAACGTGGCATTAAAATCCTTAGAAAGCGCTGAAAAAATTAAGCCTAACTGGGATATGCCCGCATTGCTTAAAGGTCAAATTCTGTTTAATCAAGCACCGCAATCTGGCATCAATTTTTATCAATCGTTTTTAGAAAAATCACCAAATTCACATGAGATTCGCTTAAATTTAGCAAAACTGCTTGTGAGCCAAAAGCAGTTTGAAGCGGCAAAAAAACAATATCCAATTTTATTAAAAAACGCGGGCAATAATCCTGACATTACAACGGTCATTGGCTTGCTGTCATTTGAAGCGGGTGACTACCTTGCCGCTGAAGAGTATTTTCAGCAAGCCTTAAAACAAAACTCTAAGTATATCGACCAGCTTTATATTTATTTGGCGCAAGTGGTTGAGAAGCAAAACAAAGACAATGAAGCCGTGCAGTGGTATAGCAAAGTTGGGGCAGGCCAACATTATTTTGAAGCTCAAATAGGCTTGGCGGCATTGACTGCCAAAACACAGTCTGTTGATAAAGCCATTGAGAAGTTAGATGAACTTGAAAACCTGACGACAGAGCAGCAAATTTCTGTGATACAAATGCAAGCCTCTTTGCTCGCAAAAGCCAGTCGGGATCAAGAGTCTTTTGACTTGCTAGACAAGGCAGTGAACAATCTACCAAATACGCCTGAGCTGGCTTATGACTATGCTTTAGCCGCTGATCGAGTGCATCAGTTTGTTGTTATGGAAACCGCGCTGCGTAAAATAATGACTGCCACCCCTGACTTTGCGGCAGCTTATAATGCGCTTGGTTATTCATTCGCCGACCGTAACATCAGGCTAGATGAGGCGGTTAAGCTGATTGAGAAAGCCTTGGCGCTTAGTCCTAATGACCACTATATATTAGATAGCCTTGGCTGGGCGCATTATAGAAAAGGTAATCTAGACAAAGCGCTTAAGTATTTGAAGCAGGCTTATCAAGCGAGTCAAGATGCTGAAATTGCCGCACATTTAGGTGAGGTGATGTGGCAAAAAGGTCAACATCAAGAAGCTGAAAAAATTTGGAGTGATGCGCTTAGTAAAGCCCCTGCTAATAATCTTCTCATCAGCACGCTAAAAAAATTCAAGCCATAGTTGATTTCATTATTTTTTGATATGAAGCGACTGCGCTTATTGCTGGTACTTGTTTTTTTTGTTTTAGCGGGTTGTGCTGGCGTGCCTCAAGTTAAGCCATCCATTGCCACAAAAGCAATGCAAGAGGCTCACTTATTGAATATCGCAGCTATTAGTCAATTTGCTATTAAAGGCAGAATTGCCGTGCAAGCAGATGGAGCGGGTCTTTCTGGTGGCTTTGGCTGGCAGCATGGTAATGTTGATGATGATATTACTTTATACTCGCCCCTTGGCGGGCAGCTTGCGAGCATTAAAAAAACAGCTGAAAAAGTAAGCCTGCAAGACGTTAATGGAAATAGCATTGATGCCCCAGATGCACAAACGCTTACGCAACATACTTTAGGCTGGCCATTACCGTTGTCGGGCTTGGCAGATTGGGTGTTGGGACGCCCAAGCAAAAGCGTCGTTCAAGCCAGTACGCTTGATGATCAGGGGCGCTTAAGCACGCTTAAACAAGAGGGCTGGACTATTGAATATAAGCTCTATTCAGAGCAAGACGGATATTTTTTACCGAGTAAAATTTTTCTTAGAAGTGAGAAAGTTTACTTAAAGCTAGTGGTTGAGCGCTGGCTTCATGTTGATCGCGAAGACATTTTAAAATAAAGCAATTGCAAGGCTTTTTCTTTAAGCCTTCGTGTCTAAAATTATCTTCAAACCTTAGAAATAAGCTCTAAATCTAAGCGTGCTTGGCTAATAAAAAGTATAAAAATTTCTCCATAATTTTAAGATGCTGTAAATTTCTTTTTAAGGCTTGAACGTAATGAAAAAAATGGTTGCACTTTTGATACTCAGTTTTGCTGTTGCGAGTAATTGTAATGCCGCCGTTTGGGTAAAATTAAGCGAAAATAATCGTGAAAAAATCACATTAGATACCCAGTCTATCTTGCAAAAAGATAATCTGAAAAGGGTTTGGGTGAAAATCGAATATAAAACGCCGCAGACAAGCCCTGAAGCTGTTTACAAAGAGTACAACGTATCAAAATTGTTGTGGTTTTTTGACTGTGCAGCGCAAAAATCAGCGACTTCACAAGTTTTTCAGTATTTTAATTACGATCTCATTTATTCGGCGGGCATTGATGCTAAAAATGCCGAATTTATTGAGCCTGTACCTGAAACAGATGTTGATATGGCCATGCGCTATGTTTGCCAAACTGATCAAGCTAAAGTAGCCAGTGTAGCGGAAAAGCCCCTTGTGTCTGAAAAAGCTGCGGCTGTTACATCTAAAACTGAGGCAGATAGAAAAGCTGAAGCAGTTGCGAAGCCATTGGCAGATAAGGCGGCAGCAGAAAAGCAGCCTTTAGAAAAAGTAGTGGCAGAAAAAAAACTGACAGAAAAGCCCGCTAAAACAGAAGCCCTGCCTGAAGCTAAAAAAGAAAAAAAGTCTGCACTGGCGATAAATAAAGTGGATGCTAAAAAGACTGCTGAAGACAAAAAAATGAACGATGGCCAAGCGGGAGATAAAAAAAGTGACACTAAAGCACCTTGGTCTTATGAGGGGAAAGAGGGGCCTGAAAATTGGGGTAAATTGAGTCCGGAATTCATCACCTGCGAGATCGGGCGTAATCAATCTCCCATCAATGTAGAAGACACTACACGCTCTGCTATCAAGGCTTTAAAGGCTATTCATAAGTTTCCTGCTAAGGATATTGTGCATAATGGGCATACGGTGCAAATTAACTTTAAAGAAGGCAATATGCTTGCTTTAGACAACTTGGCTTTTCAAATGAAGCAGGTGCACTTTCATTCGCCTGGTGAAAACACGATCAAAGGTAAATCTTTCCCGCTAGAAGCTCATTTTGTGCACGCTGACGCTAAGGGTAATTTGGCTGTTGTCGCGGTTATGTTTGCTGAAGGTGATGTGAACCCAGGTTTAGCTAAGCTTTGGGAGCAACTGCCAGCCGAAGAAGGGTCGCCGGTTGTTTTAAAAAGCCGCGTTACTCCGAGTGAGTTGATTCCAGAAACTAAAACTTACTACCGTTTTAGCGGCTCGCTCACGACACCGCCGTGTAGCGAGGGTGTCCGCTGGTTATTGATGAAAAATCCAATGACAGCATCTAAGGCTCAGATAGAAGCATTTAAGCGCGCCATACATCATAGTAATAATCGCCCAGTACAACCCTTGAATGGGCGCGTGGTGATTGATTAGCCTCATGTTACTGTTTGAAAAAGTTGTTTTGAATGAAATTTCATATGAGCTTGGCTGAAGTTTCTGGATTTTTCTAGCGACTAGGTGAAATACTCTAAAATAAATGCTATGCAAGGTTATCAGTCATTTTTAGCGCCAGCAAAAATCAATCTATTTTTGCACATTGTAGGTCAGCGAAAAGATGGCTATCACTTACTGCAAACTATTTTTAAGTTGCTCGATTTTTACGATATTATCAATCTAAAAATCACTCATGATGGGCTGATTAAGAGTGATAATGTGGTTCAAGGCGTGCCTGAAAGCCAAGATTTATGTGTTCGTGCGGCAAAATTATTGCAGCAGCATACCCAGTGTGACTTAGGCGTTCAGCTATGGGTTGAAAAGAAAATTCCAATAGGCGGTGGTTTGGGGGGTGGGAGTTCAGATGCCGCCACTGTGTTATTAGCTTTAAATCGGCTATGGGGATTAAATTTAAGCCGCATAGAGCTGATGTCGCTTGGTTTAAGGTTAGGTGCAGATGTGCCTTTTTTTATTTTTGGCAAAAATGCTTGGGCAGAGGGTGTGGGTGAAGAGCTTGATGAAGTTGATTTGCTTGATGCCAGTTATGTTGTGTTAAATCCAAATGTTCATGTGTCAACCGCGCAAGTATTTGCCAATAAGCAATTGACAAAAAATGCTATTCCTAAGACAATGTCCGACTTTTCAAGGGTGGTCAATTTGAAAGAAGCTAAATTTTCAGCCTTAAATGTAAAGGCTGATTTTACAAATAATCTTGAAAAGATAGTGTGCAATGAATATCCTGCTGTTTTAGATTGCTTAAATTGGCTTCGTCAATTTGGTGATGCGAGAATGAGCGGTTCTGGCGCTTCGGTTTTTTTAGAGGTGCCTAATGAAAACATTGCGGCAGAAATTTTTGCAAAAAAACTTTCAGGTGTTCAAGGTTTCTTTGCAAAAGGATTAAATCGGCATCCGATGATAGATTACGCTGATTAAGATATTGGGGAGTCGCCAAGCTGGTTAAGGCACCGGATTTTGATTCCGGCATGCGAAGGTTCGAATCCTTCCTCCCCAGCCAGTTTCAAATGCTGATGCGCCATCAGCGTTAATTTAAATAAAAGCGTGTAGATTTTTGATTTACGCGCTTTTATTTTTGGTGATTTTTTGTGTGTAGCTTTTTGAATATTGAAAATTTCACGCTGCCCTTAGGGTTGGCACGATAGGAATCAACAGATGTCTAACGGCAACTTGATGGTGTTTACTGGCACGGCTAATTTGCCTCTTGCAGAGGAGGTAGCTAAGCACTTGGGAATTCAGCTTGGTCAGGCGCATGTTGGCACATTTAGTGACGGTGAAACCACGGTAGAGTTGCTTGAAAACGTTCGTGGCAAAGATGTCTTTGTTTTGCAATCTACGAGCCACCCCACTAATGACAGCTTAATGGAGGTCATGGTGATGGTAGATGCCCTTCGCCGTTCTTCTGCTGGTCGTATCACCGCTGCAATTCCATATTTTGGTTATTCACGTCAAGACCGTCGTCCACGCTCTGCACGTGTGGCAATTACAGCCAAGGTTGTGGCCAATATGTTAACCGGTGTTGGCGTTAATCGTTTATTGACGATGGATTTACACTCAGATCAAATACAAGGTTTTTTTGATATTCCAGTAGATAACATTTACGCCACGCCTATTTTGCTGGCTGATTTATTAAAACAAAATCATGAAAACTTGATGATTGTTTCACCTGATGTGGGCGGTGTGGTTCGCGCGCGCGCTGCGGCTAAGCAGCTTAATTCTGATTTGGCGATTATCGATAAGCGTCGCCCCAAGCCCAATGTCGCCAAGGTGATGAACATTATTGGTGACGTGGCTGGTCGCACCTGTGTCATTATGGATGATATGGTAGATACGGCAAACACCCTGTGTGAAGCCGCCGCCGCACTTAAAAAACATGGGGCATTAAAGGTCATTGCTTATGCTACGCATCCGGTGTTGTCTGGCAATGCTGCGGCATTGATCATGAACTCTGAGTTAGATGAGCTTGTTGTGACAAATACCATTGCGCTTGGGGCTGACTCGATGCAGTGTAAAAAAATTCGCCAATTAAGCTCGGCGCAGCTGCTAGCTGAAACCATTCGTAGAATTAGTACAGAAGATTCTGTGAGTTCATTGTTTATGGATTAAAGTTTTTAACCTTGCATACTGGTCGCGGTATGCAATTTTTGTGTAGTAAGGCCTCAAAAGCCTCGTGGTAAAAGTAACATCAAATGAGGAGTATCAAATGTCTATTGAAATTATTGCAGTAAAGCGTGAACTTAAAGGTACGGGTGCGAGCCGCCGTCTACGTCGCGCAGGAACAGTTCCAGGGGTTGTTTATGGCGGAGGTAAAGAGGCTGTGGCACTTGAAATTAACGCTAAAGCACTATTCTTAGAGTTTCGTCATGAGAGCTTTCATGCGTCAGTGCTCAGCCTCAATTTAGACGGAAAAAAAGAAAATGTATTGTTGCGTGATTTTCAAATGCACCCAGTGCGCAACACCATTCAGCACATTGACTTTCAGCGCGTGAGCGCTACTGAAAAAATTCACGTTAAAGTGCCCTTCCACTTTATCAATGCTGAAATCGCTCCGGGCGTTAAATTGGGTGGTGGTATCGTTGCTCACGTGTTAACTGAGGCTGACGTAACTTGCCTGGCTAAAGATTTACCGGAATTTATTGAGGTTGATGTGGCTAAGCTTGAAATGGGTCATTCAATTCACTTATCAGAAATCAAATTGCCTAAAGGTGTAACCTTTGTTAAGTTGGCGCATGGTGATGATGCGGCGGTTGCTTCAATTGCTAAAACCCGTGGTGGCGTTTCTGATGCTGCTGAAGAAGCCCCTGCAGCTTAATTGATTTGAGTGTGTAAACGAACGCGCCCCTCATCATGAGGTGCGCGTTTTTTATTATTCAAGATAGGGTGTTGTTAATTAAGCTAAGCGGTATTTTAGTAAAAATTACTTACTTCTGCGTGCTGAGATAAGAAGTGGTTTTTTGTGAGTAATATGACATTATTGCAAGGTGATTTAATTGACAAGAGATCAATCAAATTTTTACATCATTGGATTAAGTGCATAAATGAGTGGAATTAAATTATTTGTAGGCTTGGGGAATCCGGGTGAAAAATATGAGAAAACTCGCCACAATGCGGGCTTTTGGTGGATTGATGCACTTGCCTCCCAAACGCATAGCAAGCTTGCGAGTGATGCTAAGTTTTTAGGTGATTCAGGCAGGCTCCAGGTTCAGTCAGATGCTTGGTTGCTAAAACCCTCAACCTTTATGAATAGAAGTGGCAGTGCGGTTGCCGCATTGGCAAATTATTACAAAATACTCCCTGCTGAAATACTGATTATTCATGATGAGCTTGATTTGCCAGTTGGACATTGCAAGCTTAAAGCTGGTGGTGGTCATGCGGGGCATAATGGCTTAAAGGATATCGAGGCGGCGCTGGGGACAAAAAACTTTTTGCGCTTGCGCTTGGGCATTGGCTGCCCAAGTGACCGCTCTGAGGTGATCAATTTTGTATTAAAAGCGCCGAGCAAAGATGAGCAAGCTAAAATTGATGAAAAAATCTATGACAGCACGCAACTTGTAGACTTGTTGTTGCTAGGCAATGTTGAGCATGCCATGTTGAAGCTGCACACTAAAAATCAAGCCTGACAGTCAAGTGAGCGTCTGGTAGTCAAGTAAAAAGCGTTTAATTATTTGGGTACGCGCCACAAATACCAGCTGGCGATGGTTCGGTAGGGTGACCAGTTTTTAGCAACGCCGACCATTTCTTTGCGCGTAGGGGGTGATTTCAGTTTTTTTAATCGTTTGTAGCCTTGCAGAATTGCAAAATCATCTGCTGGCAATATATCCATGCGCGCCATTGTAAACATTAAGAACATTTCAACCGTCCATCGGCCGATGCCTTTTAGCATGACAAGGCGCTCAATCAAATCTTCATCTGACAAAACTTCAGCTTCTGTCCGGCTTGGCACAAAGCCATTGATAGAAGCTTTTGCGATAGTGTGTATGGTCTCAATTTTGCGCCCAGAAAGCCCGCACGCACTTAAGGTTTCAAGGTCAGTTGCAATGATTTGAAATGGGCTTGGAAAAGCCTCTGCATAATGATTCATCCATTTTTTAATAATGGCATCGCCTGCCTTTGGGTGAAGTTGTTGATAGGCAACCGCCCGAATTAACGCCTCGTATGGTTCACGTTCTATTTTTGGCTCAAGCGTACAAGGGTCAATATCCGCAATGAGTTTCGCCCAGTCATCATCAAGCGCCATTAAAAAAGAGTAGGCTTGTTGTATTTGTTTAAGATGTAGGCTCATTTGTATATTCTTGTATAAAATCAATACTATAAATTAAAGAAAGAGGTTATTATCTCGACTCGCTCGAGATTTGAATCGCTGCACAGGTGCAGATAAATTCAATACATCAATGATGTAAATTTTGAGCCTTTAAAAGCCCTTTGGATTGTGCTTTCCATGAGGGCGTTTTATTTTAAGCAGCCTCATGTTGCACGTTTCACATTTTAACTTTGAAGTGGCCATTATTTTGACTACCATTAAGCTCAATAAAAAACCTGAAGATGTGCAAATAAAAGCTAGCAAGCCGCCTGTTCGGAGCACTCATGCTGCATTGCGTAACCGAAGTATTGCAACATCTAAAGTCAATCAGCCCATTATAAAAAAGCCTGAAGTTGAGGTTAATTTAGAAGAGCAATTTTCGAGTAATCAAAACGCGGCTAAGCAGCGCAATCATCGGTTTGACGGTAAGTTGCATGAAAATATAGCTTCACAAAATAAGCAAAAATCGCATAGATCTTATTCAGCTCAAGCGGCGAATGAGCGTGATCCGCAGCCTCAAGAAAAATTGCAGGGCGTGGATCGGCGTATTACACCGCGCCCCAATAAAGATGAGCCGCAATATCGGCAAGCGCCTCGCCGTGGCGGTAAAATGCGTGATGGTTATGACGCGCTTAGTCAATCACGCGATAGCGGGGCAAAAAAATCTGCATATCAATCTGCCTCGGCAAGCACTGACTTGCCCCGTCTTTCGAAGGTGATGGCAGAGCGCGGCATTTGCTCGCGGCGCGAGGCCGATGAGTGGATTATGAATAGCTGGGTGATGGTCGATGGCGTCATTATTGACAAATTAGGCACGCGTATTCGCCCGGATGCTGAAATTGTGATCAGCAGCTACGCGCATGAAGTGCAAGCCGAAACGGTCACCATTATTTTACATAAACCAGTGGGCTATGTGAGCGGGCAGGCCGAAGATGGCTATCAGCCTGCAATCGTGTTAATACATCCTGATAATGAGTGGATGGATTCTACAAAGTTAAATCCGCATTATCAGCAAACATTTAAGCGCAGTCACTTGAAGGGGCTTGCCCCTGCAGGTCGCCTAGATATTGATTCTACTGGAATGTTAGTGCTCACTCAAGATGGTCGTATTGCGCGGCATCTCATCAGTGAAGAGTCAACGGTTGAAAAAGAGTATTTGGTGCGCGTTGAGGGTGCTTTGGATGCGGATGGCTTGAAGCGTCTTAATCATGGCTTAAGCTTAGATGGCGAAAAGCTCAAGCCTGCCAAAGTGAGTTGGCAAAACGAAGATCAGCTACGCTTTGTGTTGCGTGAAGGTAAAAAGCGCCAAATTCGTCGTATGTGTGAAATGGTGGGTTTGCACGTTGTGGGCTTAAAGCGTGTGCGAATTGGAAGTGTTAATTTAGGTCAATTACCTGTAGGTCAGTGGCGTTATTTGGGTGCTAATGAACGTTTTTGATGGTCATAAAATAGGCCATTTTTTCATCTGTAAGGGGTAGCTTGTATGGGTTTATTTGACAGCATTGCTGGTGCGGCTTTGAGTAAAATAGCGGGGGCAGACCAAGGGGGTATGATACACATTGCAATTGAAATGTTTAACCAGAACGGTGGCTTAGCTGGAATTTTATATAAATTGAAGCAAGCTGGGTTGGCTGAAGTTGCAGCTTCATGGGTAGGGCATGGTGAGAATTTATCCATTTCTGCAGATCAGGTTTCTAGTATTTTGGGCGATATTCAATTGGCTAAAATGGCTGAGAAACTAGGCGTGTCGCCAGAGATGCTGAGCGCTCAAATTGCACAACATTTACCTGGTATCGTTGATAAAATGACGCCCAATGGTGAAGTCTCGGCAGAGTCAGGTAGTGTGCTTAACGCTGTATTAAGTATGCTGAAGGCTTGAGTGAGTGTTAAGTTGGCTTTCACGTCATTGAGTATTAAATTGCTTGTTTTAAATAGAGTGTTTAATTAGGTTGTTTGAATTCGCAGACAGTGACTTTTTAAATTGAATTTGCCCACAACATATTTTTTAAGTGTTTGATAAATATAAAAAATAAATTATTTCAACAATAACGATAGAATTTAACGAATGGATATTTTTTTACTTCTTAAAGCTTTAGTGCTGGGGTTGGTTGAGGGTGTGACCGAGTTTTTACCCATTAGTAGCACGGGGCACTTGATTATTGTGGGCGACTTGTTAAATTTTAACGATGACAAAGCTAAGGTTTTTGAAGTCGTGATTCAGCTCGCTGCGATATTAGCTGTGTGCTGGGAGTTTCGCCTAAAGCTGATTGATACCGCTTTGCAGCTGGGTAGTCAGCATATAGCCAAGCGGGCTTTGGCGCAAAATTTTGTTAAAAATTTATTATTAGCGTTTTTGCCCGCAGCAATGCTTGGCTTGGCGTTTCATGGAGTTATTAAGCAGTATCTTTTTTCACCCATTACCGTGGCGATAGCCTTGATTTTAGGAGGTTTTGTTATTTTATTGATTGAAAATAAGTCCACTAGGGTAACCGTCACTCATGTAGATCATATCACCCCTGCACAAGCCATTAAGATTGGTTTGGCGCAGTCTTTGGCTTTGTTTCCGGGCGTTTCGCGTGCCGGGGCAACCATTTTGGGGGGTATGATTTTTGGTTTAAATAGAAAAGTTGCGACAGAATTCTCATTTTTTCTTGCAATTCCCATTATGTTTGCCGCAACAGTGTTAGATGTTTATAAAAGCAGGCATATATTATCTTTTGATGATATTGCTATGTTTTCTATGGGCTTTGTATCTGCGTTTTTATTTGCGCTGGTGGCGATACGTTTTTTATTAAAGTTTGTAGCAACGCACGATTTTAAAGTGTTTGCTTGGTATCGCATTGTATTTGGTGTCATGGTGTTGGCTTATTTTTGGCGTTAAAGAAGCATAAAATTAAATCCGCTATTTCATTTGATGAATGGCAACTTATTTTTGAATTTTAAGGGCATTATGAAAAAATCTATTCAATTAGCTTTGTACGTTTTTGGTGGCTTGATAAGCCTACTTTTACTGGCGCTAGTTGTCATTGCGCTGACCTTTAATCCAAACGATTACAAGCAAAAAATCATTGATTTAGTCAAGCAAAAAAAAGAGCGTACGCTTAAAATCGAGGGCGATATTCACTTGGCTTTTTGGCCAAAAATTGGTGCAGATTTAGGCGGCGTTTCAATTTCAGAGCATAAAAATAGTGCCGAGTTTGCTTCTGTTGGCAGTGTCAAGGTCTCGCTTGCCTTATTGCCACTACTTAAAAAAGAGTTAGTCGTCGATAAGGTTTATATCGATGCTGCCAAAGCCAACATTATTAAATATAAAGATGGTACGACTAATTTTGATGACTTAATGAGCAAAGATGATGAGCCATCAAACGAAATTAAGTTTGATATTGATGGTGTGAGTGTTAAAAATTCTGCCCTGAATTATCATGATGAGGCGGCGCATACTCAATACCATATTGCTCAATTTAATCTTCAGTCAGGGCATATTGCTTTAGCCAAGCCTTTTGATTTAACGACAGATTTTATGGTGACATCAACTCAACCCAAGGTGAGTGCCAATGCAAAAATCAAAGGTAATTTTTTAGCTGACCCTAAATCCAAGCATTTTGTAGCCAAGGGATTAAGCGCAGCAATTAAAGGGGATTTATTTGGCGGCAAAAATGTTGATTTTTTGATGAGTGGTGACGTGGACGCCAAGCTCGAGTCACATGAATTTTTGCTGGACGACTTAAAGTTTGTCGGTTCGGGTCAATTTAACGATGCAAAACTGAGTGTCAATTTAAATGCGCCTCAATTCAGCGCACAAAAAGACGTCGTGTTTGGTAAAAAAACGATGTTATCTTTAGTGCAAGAAAAAGCGGGAGATACTTTAAAAGCCAATCTAGATATTCTTGATATTAAAGGTTCTCCTAAAACATTAGAAAGCAGTGGTATCACAGGTAATGTTTCATCTTTACAAGGTGAGCGTACGATGACGCTGCAGTTTTCATCGCCCTTTAACGGCAGTTTAGAGCACTTGATTTTTGATTTACCTAAGCTTGTGGGCAGCTTAGAGATTAAAGATCCCAATTTACCAAATGGCGGCATGAAGGGCAGCTTTAATGTGCTTGCGCATACCGATATTAAGAACGAATTGGCGCATAGTCAGTTTAGCTTTAGTCTTGATGATACTAAGCTTAATGGTGATGTTGATGTTGCAAGCTTTAAAAAACCGAATATCAAATTTAACTTGAGTGCAGATAAACTCAATTTAAATAAACTCTTAGCCAAATCGGCTCCTGTCAAAAAATCAAGCGATAAGCCTGCAGATTTAAGCGCCATGAAAGCTTTGTTGCTTGATGGAAAAGTGCGCGTGGCGAGCATTGAATATGACAAGCATCGTGTTTCAAATTTAAATGTGGCGATTAAAGCCGATGGTGAGCGGCTGATGTTAAACGACCTCAACCTAAAAGTGGATGATAGTCAAATTAAAGGTGGTTTCGCAATAAGCAATTTTGCTAAGCCGCTTTATCATTTTGATTTAGAGCTTGATGCGCTTGATGTTGATCAATACGTGAGTGCGGGCGGTGCTGAAGCCAAAGCCAATACAGCAGATAAGCCTTTTGATTTAATGGCACTTAAAGCCTTAAATGCTGACGGAAAATTACGCATTGGTAATATAAAATACGGTAAAACCAAGGCATCCAACATTGTGATTGATTTGAAAGCAGATGGTCAAAAGCTAAATCTCAACCCTTTTGCAGCTAAAATTGACGACAGTCAAGTGAGCGCGATTGTTGGCATTACTCAATTTAATAATCCTATTTATCATTTTAACGTCAATGTTGATCGCTTAGATGCCGACAAATATCTAAGCAAAAGCTCTTCAAGCAACAAGGGTGGCGCAGATGTCGCCATTGATTTATCTGCCCTAAAAAAGCTCAATGCTTCAGGCGAGGCGAAAATCGGCTGGCTCAAGTTAGCCAATGTCAAAACCGAGAGTGTCAATCTTGGCTTGAAAGTTGAAGGCGGTGTGGCGACTTTAGCGCCATTTTCTGCCAGTTTGTATCAAGGCAATATGAGCGGTTTATTAAAGGTGGATGCGCGTGCAACGCCCAGTATTTATTTTAAGCAAAGTATGAAAGATATTTTGATCGCCCCTTTGCTGCTTGATTCAATTAACAATGATATGTTGGCTGGAAAAGGTAGCCTCAATGTTGACATCAATACCTCTGGCAACACGGTGTCAGCACTTAAAAAAAGCTTGGCAGGGCAGGCTTCATTTAGTTTAGCTGATGGTGCTTTAAAAGGCGTGGATATTGCAGGAGGTATTCGCGAACTCAAGAGTAAAGTGAATTTTTTAAAGGCTAAAGATGCCAATGCAGATAAGTCTAAAAAGACCGATTTTAGTGAGCTCACCGCAAGTTTTGAGATTAAAAATGGTGTGGCACATAACGACGACTTGGCGATGAAGTCCCCCATTTTAAGGTTAGCCAAAGGAGATAGTCGTGGAGATATTGATATTGCTAATGAGACTATTCAATATCTTGCTAAGCCGACAATTGTTAAGTCACTCAAAGGTCAAGAAGGCGCAGATTTAGACTCTTTATCAGGTTTTTCTATTCCTTTAAAAATCACCGGTACTTTTGCTAGCCCTAAGTACGGCATGGATTTTGCCGCTATCGGTGCTGCGCTTGCGAAGTCTAACTTACTTGAAAAAGTAGGGGGCGAGAAAGCTGCGGCGGTCAAAAGTTTGGTTGGCGGTGGTGATAAAGTAGATGCAATCAATCATTTGCTTGGCAAAAAGAAAGCTGCGGAACCTCTTTCAGCGGTCGTGCCAGCACCTTCAGAAAGTACTCCTGCGCCTGCTGAAGCCCCTAAATCTGTTGAAGATCAGGCTAAGGAAAAAGCTGCTGCGAAACTTAAGAAAATTCTTAACTTTTAAAGTTGAACGGCTTGTCGCTTAAATGACCGTGATTGCGAACAACATGACGGTCATTTGCTGGCAGGGTTGAGTAAATGTCTGACTTTTCTCATCGTCTTATTGCTTGGCAGAAGCTACATGGGCGTCACGATTTGCCTTGGCAAAATACGACAGACCCATACGCGATTTGGGTGTCAGAAATTATGTTGCAACAAACTCAAGTTGCCGCAGTGATGGGGTATTACAGCAAGTTTATGCGGCGCTTTCCGAGTATTGAAAGCCTTGCCAGCGCTAGCCAAGATGAGGTTTTGCAGTATTGGAGTGGGCTGGGTTATTACTCAAGGGCGCGAAATTTACACCATGCGGCCATGACTATAATGAGTGAGCATGGGGGCAGTTTTCCACAAGACTTTAAAGCTATCCAAGCACTTTCTGGCATTGGGCGCTCGACTGCCGCCGCCATTGTTTCATTTGCATTTAAAGAAGCGCAAGCCATTTTAGATGGTAATGTAAAGCGTGTACTTGCTAGACATTTTTTGATTGAAGGCTGGCCAGGTTTACCCAGGGTTGAAAGTCAGCTCTGGCAACTCGCTCAAAGCTTAATGCCCGCAGAAGATGTGGTGGCTTACACACAAGGCTTAATGGATTTGGGCGCAACGCTGTGCACCCGAAGTAAACCCAAGTGCGCTCAGTGTCCATTAAGTGTGAGTTGTCAGGGCTTGTTGCAGCAACGTGTTCAAGATTTACCTGCACTTAAGCCTCGCAAAGCCATTCCAACAAAACAAGTGACTATGCTCATATTTTGTTATGAAGATAAAATTCTTTTGGAGAAGCGCCCTGCCAACGGCATTTGGGGTGGCTTATGGAGCTTTCCTGAAGGTCATGACAATCTAGCGGATAACGTGAGTATGCTTAATCATTTTGGCGTGACAGCGCAAGCTGGCATGCGGCTACCTAAGCTCACGCACACTTTCACGCATTTCAAGCTCGATATTAGCCCTCAGACATTTCGGGTGATTAAGCCCAATGCTAAGCTTAATTCGTCATCATCTCGTTGGCTTAGTCTTGATGAAGCGATTGATTGGGCGATTCCCGCGCCCATAAGGAAAATTTTGCAGTCTTTACAAAAAGCTGTGACTCTTTAAATGGCGGGTGAGCTTACCTACTTGATTAAAAACGACTGTCCGCATTGACTGCAGTCTCGTTTTGAATTTATAGCATCAACGTGTCATTCAAAAAGCTGACCTCACCTGTTGCCAGGTTATACACACCGCCAATCATGCCGATGTGCTTGTTAGCCAGCATGTCTTGAATGATATCGCTGCTATGAATGATTTCGTTAATTTGTACTTTTACGTTTAAAGCACACACTTTATCTACGAAGTGCACATTGGTTGAGTCGCGGGCTTCGGTAATGGTTTTTTCCAAACGCACGGCTGGTCGAATTAAATTGATGATTTCACCAATATGACCTTCTCTAAAATTATCGCAAGCTGCTTTTACCGCGCCGCAATCAGTATGACCTAGCACCACAATCAGTTTGCTTCCTAAATACTTGGAGCTAAACTCAAGGCTGCCAATCACTTTGTCTGATGCAATATTGCCCGCCAAGCGTACACTGAATATATCGCCTAAGGCCTGATCAAAAAGCATCTCAACTGGTGCGCGCGAGTCGCTACAGCTTAAAAAAGATGCAAATGGATGCTGCTTTTCTTTTGTAATGCTCGCTAAACCTAAAATATCTTTTTTGGTGGTTAAGTCGCTGACAAAACGATGATTGCCCTCAATGAGTATGTCCAGCGCTTCTTGCGGAGACATTTTGTCGCGATTAAGTAAAGGGTGTTTATACATAACTGCACCTATATGAATGTTCAAAAATTATACATGAATGCTCTTTGTGCAAAGTATTTTTAGCGCAGATTAAAACTCTAAAATATAAGCGCCAAGCTTGTTTTGTAAGTAATCAGTTGCCGCAAAAGCACTTTGGGTGCGAGCGCTTAGGTCTTACATTGGGTTAAGATTTTTTATAAAAAACACCAAAATTATTGATACCTATTGAGGCTAGTTACTCTGAAGCGAGGCTGGTTTTGGCGAGGGAGGGATTTGTAGAAAAGTATTTTTTAATGCCCGATAAAATAGCGGCAACCAATTTATCTTGATGATCGGTATCATTTAATTTTCGCTCTTCATCTGGATTGCTGATGAATGCCGTTTCAACCAAAATAGACGGTATATCGGGTGACTTTAGCACTGCAAAGGCCGCTTGCTCAACGTGCTTGGCGTGTAGTGAGTTGATTGCTCCTATTTGAGTAAGCACTGCTTTGCCTAGCTTTAAGCTGTCGTTAATCGTTGCGGTTTGTGATAAATCAAGCAAGGTTTTGGCAAGTAAAGGCTCTTTATCATCTAAACTCACGCCGCCAATTAAGTCGGATTCATTTTCTTTTTTAGCTAAATACCGTGCGCTGGCGCTGGTTGCACCACGTTCAGATAAAACAAATACCGATGAGCCTTTGGCTGATTGATTTGTAAACGCATCTGCATGAATAGAAACAAATAAGTCAGCTTGCATATTGCGCGCTTTTACTACCCGACCATGCAGCGGTATAAAAAAATCACTCTCACGCGTTAATACAGCGCGCATATTCGGTTCGCTGTCTATTTTTTCTTTTAGCTTTTTAGCCACCATCAATGTCACATCTTTTTCGCGGCTGCCATTTGCACCACGTGCGCCGGGGTCTTCTCCGCCATGGCCTGCATCAATGGCAATGACAATTTGGCGTTCATTTTTCTTGGTTTTGTTTTGATTGTTTTCGACGGGTTGAGCTGTTGTCGTTTCAGACGCTTTAGCTTCAGATGATGTATTAGCCTTGCGTCCCATAGCTTCGCTAGTGCCAGTTATTGCTTCATTTGCTGGAAATTGCGAGCCCTTATCAGCCATGACTTGGGGTTGAGGCTCATTTTTGATTGTCGGTTCAATTTGGGCGGGGCGTTCTGCCGTTGCGCTTTTTTCAGCATATTGCGTGGTTGCCACAACATCGCGCTGCTCGACCATTGTCATCAAAGGATCTTTAAGGGGGTAAACATCTAAGACTAAACGATTTTTATAATTTGCCGTGGGCGTTAAAGTGAAGGCCTTGGGCTTGGCTTCTGCTTTTAAATCAATCACTAAACGTACCGTATTTTTTTGAAACCGCGCCACACGAATTTTTTTAATATAAGGATCGCTCGCCAGCATCTTGTCACTTAACGAGTCGCTTATCTTTTTTAAATCAACATTTTCAATGTCTACCACAATACGGTCAGGGGCCTTAACCACTGACATTTTGTAGTTAAGTGCTTGCGCTGACTCTAAGGTAATGCGTGTGTAATCTTGCGCTGGCCAAACGCGTGCAATGGCAACGATATCTTCTGCTAAGGCGGTTGAGGTTAAATTAAGAGTGCACAATAAAACCAAGCAAAATGATAAAAACTGCTTATAAAACAAAGATTTTTTATGAGATATTTTAAGATGCGTCATCATACAAGTTTATTTTTCAGCCACTGAAAAGTCAAAGAAGATAAAACCATTAAAAATCACTCTTATCAATTAAATCAATACACCGATGACCCAGCTCGGTATGCGCTGAAACCTCGATTACACGGCCAATCTCGCCGGCAGTATTGTTTGCTGCACCCCCCATAGAGAGTTTTATTTTTAAATCAGGCACGGGCAATACTTGATGTGCTTTTTCTGGCCACTCAATCACACAAATGCTGTCAGTATTAAAGCACTCTCTAAAGCCTGCCGCATCCCATTCTTGCGGATCATTAAAACGATATAAATCAAAATGATGTAACATTAACCTGGCGCTTAAATGACTTTGAATTGAGTAAGACTCAAGCAGTGTATAAGTGGGGCTTTTTACTTTGCCCGTATGCCCCAACGCGTGTAATAAGCCGCGTACCCATGTTGTTTTGCCTGCGCCCAAGTCGCCATAGAGGTTAATAACCATGCCAGCTTGTATGGCAGGGGCAGCGCGCGCACTTAAGGCAAGGGTTGCAGCCTCATCGGCTAAATCGAGTGTAAAATGATGACGCATGAGCAATTTAAATCAACTTAATCTCTGCCTGCTGGCAGATGATATTAAAAAATGGGGGCGTGCACTTGGATTTAATCAAATTGGCATTGCCGATACCAATTTGCAAGTTGCAGAAGCTGAACATCAAGCCTGGGTTGCTAAGGGTTTTCATGGCGAGATGGATTATATGGCAAAACACGGTGCAAAGCGCACACGCCCCGCAGAATTAGTCCCCAATACGCTGCGGGTTATTTGTGCCAGGCTTGACTATTTACCGCCCAATGCCGCAGATAGCCACACCATATTAAACGACCCTTCAAAAGCTTTTATTTCAAGATATGCGATGGGGCGTGATTATCACAAGCTGATGCGAAGCAAGTTGCAAAAATTGAGTGATAAAATTCAATCGGCGCTCAGCGAATATGCCATTGAAAACTGGAGTCACCGCATATTTGCTGACAGCGCACCCGTGCTTGAAGTGGCGTTGGCTGAAAAAGCAGGTCTAGGCTGGCGCGGCAAGCATACGCTTGTGATCAATAAAAATGAGGGCTCATGGTTTTTTTTGGGTGAAATTTACACCAGTTTGCCGCTCCCGATTGATGAAGCCAGCACCAACCACTGCGGAACCTGCAATAGCTGTATTGATATATGCCCGACTAAGGCCATTACAGCGCCCTATGAGCTTGATGCAAGGCGATGTATTTCCTATCTCACCATTGAGCTTAAAAATAGCATTCCTGTTGAATTAAGGTCATTGATTGGTAATCGCGTGTATGGCTGTGACGATTGCCAGCTTTTTTGCCCGTGGAATAAGTTTGCGGAGCGCTCAAGCGAAGCTGACTTTGCGGTCAGAAATGGTCTGGATGATATTGCTTTAATTGACTGTTTTAATTGGTCAAAAGCGCAATTTGAAAAGAACATGGCAGGCAGTGCTATTTACCGTATTGGTTACGAGCAGTGGTTACGTAATATCGCTGTAGGCTTAGGGAATGCACAAACAAAACCTGAAATCATTGATGCTTTAACGCGTAGGCTCAATGGAGCATCACCGCTATTAAAAGAGCATATTGAATGGGCGTTAAGCCAGCATTTAAAAAGCTCAACCAGCTAACCCTGTAAGCATGGAAGGCTTTAAATCTCCCCGGCTCGTACGCTTCATTTAACAAACCGACGTAACGCAATTTTACTAAAGAGGTATTAAGTCAGTTAGAATTAGTGCAGAGCAATGCCGCTCAAGGTGGCTTTTTTACCCCAGCTGCGCCAAAATCACGAGAAGAATTATTTAGAGGACTAAGAGATGGAGAGAAATCCGAACAAGGGCAACAGCAACCCAGTAGTAGCATCAATGCTCAAAACAATACTGCTAGACAACAAGCCGTTGAGCGAGGAGTAGAAAGCACAAATGCGCGAGGACTTGAAAGCACAGCAATCACTCAAAATTTCTGACAGGCTCGGAAAATCCAGCCGCTGTATTTAATTCAGATACCGTACAAGGAAGCCTTGTTTAATCCGTCAGAGGTGCTTGACTTGTGTTTGACAGAGCGTCTTGCCAGTGGTGAGGTGCTTCCTTCTCCTTCAAAGCTATCTGGCGGAGTTTGGATTGAGCCTTCAGCTTCCATTCAGGCGGCTGTTTTAGTTCGCCAAACACGCGAAAAAGAGGGTAAAAATTTAGCTGATTTAGCTCGTGCGCTAAAGACCTCTTGGGCGGCTGCTCAAAAGTTAGAAACGCCAGCAAACAACCCAACCTTGCGACAACTTGAGCGAACTGCGGCTGTACTAGGCAAGCGTTTGGTGGTGAGTTTTGACTGAGCGTGCTGTACACGCTTATGGTTACACGTTGCGCGGCATTTTTACTTGCTGAACGCAACTACAGCAACTATCGTTGAGCCCAGCTTAAAACACAAGTAAAATGATGCTAAAAATTTGAACGAAAGCTAATGGAAATGACAATCACTAAAGACGAAAAAGTCAAAGCAAGACAGTCTACATCTGTTCTGATTACTGGAGCAAATGGATTTATTGGAAAAAAACTCACAAAACTACTTGGAGAGTTAGACGAGTATAAAGTCAGTATCGCCGTCCGAAAAAAATGTCAAATAATTCTAGCTAGCCATATAAATGTATATGAAGACTTAGATTTATCAAATGATTGCGACTGGACTAAAGCACTAGAAAACATTGATTGCGTTATTCATTTAGCGGGACGAGCGCACATATTAAATGAGAAATCAGAAAATCCACTTGAAGATTTCAGAAAAATCAATACAGAGGGAACTCTCAATCTCGCCAGTCAAGCAGCGAAATGTGGAGTAAAAAGATTCATCTTTCTTAAGTAGTATTGGAGTAAATGGTGGCGAAACAAAAACAGAGCCTTTTAATGCAAACGACACACCACATCCGCACTCACCTTACGCTCAATCCAAGCTAGAGGCAGAAAACCAGCTGCTAGAGCTTTCAAAAGCTGGCAATATGTCCGTAACTATTATTCGCCCCCCATTAGTTTATGGTGCGAATGCGCCTGGTAACTTTGGAACTTTACTTCGCTTCATAAACCGCCAAATACCTCTCCCACTTGGCGCCATAAAAAATAAGCGCAGTTTTGTTTATATGGAAAACTTAATAGACTTTATTCTATGTTGTGTAAGCAAATCCAAAGCCGCAAACCAAATATTTCTAGTTTCTGATAACGAAGATTTATCAACAACAGAATTTTTGAGAAAAATAAGTAAGGCATATGGAAAAAAAATAATGTTGTTACCAGTTCCAACTTTTATTCTAAATATAGCAGCCAAAGCTGTTGGTAAAGATAAAACCGCACAACAGCTTTTTGGTTCTTTACAAATCAATATAGATAAAAATATGCTTCTTCTGAACTGGAAGCCTCCTTATAGCGTAAATGCCGCACTATTGAAGATGGCAAATGAAAAATAACTTTGATCACTTAAACCAGCTCAACCGCACCCACCAAAGCTGTGTTTATAGGACAGGCAGATCCTCGCCTAATAAGTGACGGTGCACAGGCAATGCGTATTTAGGTACGTTCTCGCATTCTGCTAGTAAATCCGCAATGATTCATATTCAGAAAGAACACGGCGATGAGATAACAGAAAAAGCTAGAGGGCAATTGCCGGTGACAGACGCGGACATTGCGCGTATTCCTGCCATACTTAAAGACTATGATGGGGTAAGATTTGATTTACGCAGCAACGGAGACAGACCAGTTATAGCCTACGTTAAGCGTATAAATGACGGAATATTGCTTTATACAGAAGAGGTGCATAATAAGCGGCATGACTTATCTGCACTGGCGTTAAGAAAGTATCCCGCTACGCTAGATGCTATTGAGTTACTCAACAACGCCAGGCAGAACGTCCTAAACGATAACGGGCATACGCTAAGTATAGGTAAAGCGCCAGATAGAATCAATAGTGAATTTAAGCAGTTCTACCAAAATAACCGAGGCGCATATAGCCCAAGCGAAAACACGATTACCCTGCTAAAGAATGCAGACCTATCGACTTTCTTGCACGAGCTTGGCCGTGCGTTCCTATCCATGGACTCGCAATTTGCGTCACAAGTATTAGCGCGCGGCGCAACGACTGACGGCGAGAAGCAAATACTGGCCGACATGAAGACCCTGCTCGACTGGTTCGGCATTGAGGGCGAGCTGCCGGATCAACTCGCGGCATGGAACGCGATGTCGGTCGAAGAGCAACGCGCAAGTCACGAGAAAATGGCGGAGGCTTTCGAGGCCTACTTATTTGAAGGCAAAGCCCCAAGCTTAGATCTGCAACCAATCTTTCAACGCTTTCGCGCCTGGCTAACTAATGTATATCGCAACTTGTCAAAATACTTGTCTGACGCAGGCGAGACTCTTACCCCTGAGGTTCGTGCAGTATTTGATAGTATGCTGGCAACGGCAGACCAAATAAAAACGGCGCAGCAAGCGCGAGGTATTGCCCCGCTATTTAAAAGCGCTGACGAGGCTGGTATGTCGCCTGATGAGTTCGCAAAATATCAGCAAGATAGCGTCACCAGTAGCCAAGATGCAATCTCCGCCTGAGCAGTTTTATGTGCCCGTAAAAGACAGATGAGTTCAAATTTATTTAAAGGCATCAAAAAGCCAGCCTCCAAAGCACTTGAATGCCTGCTTTGTTTTGGCTTTGGCATCAATTGTTAGCGACATTGGGCGTGGTTTAGGCAATAGTTTTGTTATAATGCCGAGCAATTATCGTAAAGATTAAATCTTTTTTGCAGTTTACTTAACTTACCCACTAACACTTAAAAACAACTCTACAAAATGGACGCACTCACCAACTTGCCTGTTTGGCAAAAGCTTTTTCATCATCAAAAATATATTGCAACAACGCACATGCGAGATTTGTTTGAGCACGACGCGCATCGCTTTGAAAAATATAGCCTTCAGTTGGGTGACATTTTATTTGACTATTCCAAGCATCGCATTAACGATGAAACCATGCCTTTGTTGATGCAATTGGCGCGTGAAGCAAATATTGAAAACTGGCGCGACCGTATGTTTTCAGGGGATAAAATCAATATTACAGAAAACCGCGCGGTTTTACATACGGCATTAAGAAACCGAAGCAATCGCCCTATTTTTGTCGATGGTAAAGAGGTGATGCCAGAAATCAATGCTGTGCTTGCTCAAATGCGTGAATTTTCTGAAAAAGTACGCAAGGGCGCGTGGCAAGGTTATAGCGGAAAAAAAATCACTGACATTGTCAACATTGGTATTGGCGGCTCTGATTTGGGTCCAGTGATGGTGTGCGACGCCCTTAAACCTTATGCCAGCAAAGATTTAAACGTGCATTTTGTTTCAAACATCGACGGCGCACATTTGATGCGCGCTTTAGAAAAATGTAATCCTGAAACTACGCTATTTATTGTGGCCTCAAAAACATTTACCACACAAGAAACCATGACCAATGCGATTTCTGCGCGCGCCTGGTTTTTATCCGCCGCACAAGATGGTGCGCACGTTGCAAAACATTTTGTGGCCTTATCAACGAATGCGCAAGCGGTTCAAAATTTTGGCATTGACCCTGCCAATATGTTTGCATTTTGGGATTGGGTGGGTGGGCGATATTCATTATGGTCGGCGATTGGCTTATCCATCGCTTTGTATATTGGCATGGATAACTTTGAAGCGCTTCTTGCTGGCGCGCATGAAATGGATCATCACTTTCAAACCGCGCCATTAGAGCAAAATATGCCCGTTATTATGGCTTTGATAGGGGTGTGGTATAACAATTTTTTTGATGTTAGCACACACGCAATTCTCCCTTACGACCAGGGTCTTGCTCGTTTTCCTGCTTATTTGCAACAAGCTGATATGGAGAGCAATGGTAAATTTGTTGGTATTGATGGCAGCCGAGTTCAGCACAAAACTGGTCCGGTCATTTGGGGTGAGGCGGGCACAAATGGGCAGCACGCATTTTATCAGCTCATTCATCAAGGTACACAAACCGTACCTTGTGATTTTTTGATGCCCACTCGTAGCCATTACGCCGTTGGTACGCCAGGGGATATTCACCACCACATTTTACTGGCTAACTTTTTGGCGCAATCTCAAGCGCTGATGTTGGGTAAAACCGAAACGCAAGTTTGCGCAGAGCTTAAAAAACAAAATTTAACAGCTGAAGCTTTAGCAAAGCTCGCCCCACATAAGGTGTTTGAAGGTAATCGCCCAAGTACTTCTATTCTGTTTAACGAGCTTAATCCAAATGCGCTAGGTAAATTGATTGCTTTATATGAGCACAAAATTTTTGTGCAAGGCATTATTTGGCAAATTAACAGCTACGACCAATGGGGTGTGGAGTATGGTAAGCAAATTGCACAAGAAATTTTACCGCTTTTGAATAAGCAAGAAAAAATCACTTGCTTTGATAGCTCAACGAACGGTTTAATCAATTACATCAAAAGCGCCAGTTAAAAAAGTGCTCGCTTCAATATGAAGCTGTCTTTGACGGTGGGATAGTTGGGAGATCCAGCATTATTACTTTAGAATGTGCTCGATGTAAGTGAATTCAGTGTGATTAAAAACGCTCGGTCATTCTGACTAGGTGGCTGTAATAATGACTACTGATTATGAGTCTATGCGTTAAAAGCCAACTTCAACTTGCCCGCCACTTCTCGCGATGCCTGTTAACACTTGCCCGCTCGACACTTTTACTTGCACCACTTGCCCTTCGTTTGCCTTGGTTATGGCCTGACCTTCTGCGGAAACGCTAAAGCCCTTGCCTTTTGATATTACCACCACTGTTTGACCAACTTGCACCACAGGTACGGCTTTGAGCATTTCTTGTCTTAAAATAGTGCCTGAATTCATTGAGATATTAACAGTGCGCCCGATGGCTTGTGCTTGATCAGTAAAAATGCCAGCAGGCAATTGAGTTAAATCACCAGTTTCAAATAGCATATCTTGTGCTACAACGACTTGCCCTTGCGCTAAGGGCGCGGCCGCAACCAGGTATTGTGAAATGACACTCACGCTTGCTTGCACGTAAATAGTCCAAACGCTAGGGCTTGTGCAACGCACGCCCACACTTGTTTTGCCCCATGCGCGACTGCCTGGCGGTAAAAACGCTTGCATCTCTACGCAGGCGGCTAATTTTAAATTTGGGTCTATCGCCCCTGCTTTTACGCTCACTTTGCCAGGGTAGCCAGTGGCTTGAGTTTCTAAAAATTCAATGATTTTGGTTTTTATGAGCGCCAGGTTTTGTTTTTCTTCTAAGGGCGGCTGGGCTATAGATAGAGATGAAAATAAGCTATAAAAAAGCAGCAAAGTGAATGCGATGGGACTTACTCTAAACTGCTTCAGCGCATCAAGCATACTTAAAAATCCTAATTTTAACGATAAAAACTCAATGGGTATTCTATGAGCTACCTTGTCTAGCAAAACTCAGAAAAGAACCTGTTTTACCTCTTTACTTTAAAAATCAAAGTTGCACGCTTGCCATTAAAGTTGTAGTGAGTGTTAATTGATTAAAAAAGTCAATTTATTGAAGTTTTTGATTGCTTAAGATTTTTGAGTTTTAAAGTAGCTTGAATTAAAGGCAGAAATTAAAGGATTTACATTTCAAATGTGGCGATGCTTGTAAATTGATGTTTGCAAATAAGGTGCTAGTGATAAAGGGAGATGGCTCATGTTAAACGGATTGGACGATGCATTAAGTTTTCATCAAACTGCACTGCGAGTGCGCGGTCAGCGTCAAGAATTGATTGCTGCAAACATTGCCAATGCTGATACCCCTAACTTTAAAGCACGTGATATTGATTTTAAGGCGGCAATGCAAAATGCAATGGCGGGGGCTGGTGGTGGTGCGCTCAAGGCGACTAAAACTTCTGCCCAGCATTTAGATGCGACCTCAAGTGGTAGTAGTGGTGGCAACGGGGGCGTCAGTGATGTTTTGTTTAGGCCGATTATTCAAGGCAGTGTGGATGGCAATACGGTTGATATGGATGTTGAGCGTAATCAATTTGCTGATAATGGCATTCGCTACGAAGCGAGCTTAGCCCTTATCAATGGTGAGCTCAAAAAAATGCTGACCGCATTACAAAATACATAATTTAAACTTCGGATTAAAATAAAAATGTCTCTATTTAATGTATTTAAAATTTCAGGCTCTGCTATGAGTGCGCAGTCTCAACGATTAAACACTGTGGCGAGTAACCTTGCCAACGCTGATAGTGCGACGAGCGCAAACGGGACCCCTTATAAATCTAAACAGGTGGTTTTTAGCGCAGTGCCAACGGGCTCTGCTGATGCTAGCGGCGTAAAAGTGCTTAAAGTTATTGAGGATAATTCGCCTGCTAAAGTGGTATATGACCCGAAAAACCCTTTAGCTAACGAAAAAGGTTATGTGACGATGTCTAATGTGAATGTCACTGAAGAAATGGTGAATATGATTTCTGCTTCGCGCGCTTATCAAAATAACGTTGAAACGATGAATGCCGCTAAAACCATGTTGCTTAAAACTTTAACCATTGGGCAGCAGTAGAATTTTTTGATTTGCAGGCGAAGTTATCACGTTCATTGTTTTAAATAAAATATAAGGTAAACCCACTATGGCTTCTGTACAAAGCACTTCTAGCACCCCATCGCAAGCATTGCTTGATAGCGTTAACGGCACAACGGGCACAACAAAATCTGCCGTAGAGCAAGCGCAAGATCGATTTATGACCTTGCTTATTACGCAAATGAAAAATCAAGACCCGCTCAACCCGATGGATAACGCGCAAGTGACAAGTCAAATGGCGCAGCTTTCTACTGTGACTGGTATCGACAAGCTCAATGCAACGGTTGAGTCTTTAATGAGCGGTATGCAAGCCACCCAGTCATACCAGGCAGCCAATATGATTGGGCATAATGTTTTGGCGGAAGGCAATACTGTTACCAGCAAGGGCTCTGGTGGTTATTTTGGGGTGGAGCTGCTAACTGGTGCAGATAAGCTTAATGTGAAGATTAAAGACTCGGCAGGCGCTACGATTAGAACCATGAGTCTTGGTGCACAAAACTCTGGCAACATTCCGTTGAAGTGGGATGGGCTGAACGATGCTGGTGTTGCAGCAGCAAGCGGCACTTATCAATTTGAAATTGCTGCAACTGTTGCAGGTAGACCTGTTAAGGCGAATCCTCTTAATTATGCAGAGGTGACTAGTGTTTCTAGCGGCAAAGGTGGAGTTAAGTTGAATTTAAGTAACTTGGCAAGCATTAACACTTCAGATGTGAAAGAAATTTTTTAAACAATACTTAAAAACAGTACAAAAATTAAAAATATATTTGTTTGTTACATACTAAGTAATAGGAGAGCAAAATGAGTTTTCAACAAGGTCTAAGTGGACTTAACGCGGCGTCTAAACAATTAGAGGTGATTGGCAATAATGTGGCTAACGCCAATACGGTAGGCTTTAAACAATCGCGTGCTGAGTTTTCTGATGTGTTTGCTAACTCACTGACTGGGGCTGATGGCACACAAATTGGTATTGGTGCCAATTTAACGACGGCCGCACAGCAATTTACTCAGGGTAATGTTACCAGTACAAGTAACTCGTTAGATGTTGCTATCAATGGGGGTGGTTTTTACCGTATGTCAAGTAATGGGGCTGTTAGTTACTCTAGAAATGGTCAGTTTAAGATGGATAAAGATGGCTATATTGTTGATGCAGCAGGCAAGCGTTTGACTGGCTATGCAGCAGATTCAACTGGTGGTTTGCAAAAGGGTGCGGCAGTTGATTTGAAAATTAACAGTGCAGACTTGCAGCCTAAGTCGACAACATCGATCGTGGGCGTTGTCAATTTAGATTCACGTAAGTCTACGCCAGCCATTACACCTTTTAATCCAGCTGATCCCACCACTTACAATGACTCAACCGCGGTGACCGTTTTTGATAGTTTGGGAAACTCGCACACGGTACAAAACTTTTTTGTAAAAGATACTGTGGCCAACGTTTGGAAAGTTTATACAACTGCAGATGGCATTTCTACAACTGCATTGCCAACGCCAACGGCAACGCTTACATTTCCAGCTGCGGGCACGGGAATTAATCCAACAAGTGTGCCAGCGAGCCCAACCGCGGTTACTTTTGCACCTTTAAAAGCGCCAGTTCCTCCTGCAACAGTTCCTACAGTGCCAACTGGTGCGGCGAATGTGGCGTTCGCCATTGACTATTCAGGGAGCACGCAATTTGGCTCTAGTTTTAGTATTAATAGTCTCTCTCAAGATGGTTTTACCTCTGGACGTTTAGCGGGTTTTAATACGAGTGCAGATGGCACGATTGTGGGTCGTTATAGCAATGGTCAGTCTAGACCATTGGGGCAGGTGGTTTTGGCAAACTTTTCCAATCCCAATGGTTTGAGGTCTTTAGGGGGTAACGGCTGGGCAGAAAGCTCCTCTTCTGGAACGCCTTTAATTGGCGTGCCTGGTTCAGGGGCTCTTGGCGCCTTACAGTCTTCAGCGGTTGAAGATTCAAACACTGATTTAACGGCAGAGCTGGTGAACATGATTACCGCTCAACGCTATTACCAAGCTAATGCGCAAACAATTAAAACGCAAGATCAGGTATTACAAACTTTGGTTAACTTACGTTAGTTGATTGAGGGAGTATTGATTGCTCAATGGGCTTGAATAATAGATGAGGGAGTTGCTATGGATCGCATGATTTACACTGCAATGACTGGTGCAAAGCATATACTTGATCAGCAGGCCACCACCGCACATAACTTAGCCAATGTGACATCAACTGGCTTTAAAGCGCAAGTTGATTCTTTTAGGGCGGTGCCTGTGGTGAGTCAAGGCTTGCCTACGCGTGCATTTGTTGTCGATTCAACAATTGGTGCGGATTTTAATCCAGGCGCAATTCAATCAACCAGTCGTGATTTAGATGTGGCGATACAAAGCAGGGGCTGGTTATCAGTGCAGCGCGCTGATGGGTCGGAAGGCTATACTCGTAATGGTTCACTTAAAGTAAGCGAGAACGGCATATTACAAACGGCTACTGGCTTAACTATTTTAGGTGATGGTGGACCGATTAGTGTTCCGCCAGATGTTGCGGTATCTATTGGTAAAGATGGCACTATTTCAACGGTTGCTAACGCATTTCAGCCCGGCGCTACTAACATTTTAGGGCGTTTAAAGCTCGTTAATCCGGCCGAAACTGATTTGGTGCGTGCTGAAGATGGTTTGTTTGTGCTTAAAAATGGTGGTCCTGCAGAAGCTGATGCAAATGTGACAGTGGTGAGTGGTGCGCTTGAGAGCAGCAATGTCAACGTGATTGATGCGATGGTTTCTATGATTAGCCTAGCTCGTCAATTTGAGACGCAAATGAAGCTTTTGCAAAGTGCTGAGAATAACGCTAATAAAGCCTCACAGCTTCTTAATTTGGCTTAATGGCAAGTGCGCTAATATAAAGAGGTTCTTGTAAAAGGAAACAAAATGATACGATCTCTATGGATTTCAAAAACAGGTTTAGATGCCCAGCAAACGCAAATGGACGTGATTGCGAACAACTTGGCAAACGTGAGTACTAGCGGATTTAAGCGTTCACGGGCAGTATTTGAAGACTTGCTCTATCAAAACATTCGTCAGCCAGGCGCGCAGTCCTCACAGCAAACACAGCTGCCTTCTGGCTTGCAGCTTGGCACGGGCGTGAGACCAGTATCTACCGAGCGTATTTTTAGTCAGGGCAATATACAGAAAACAAGCAATAATAAAGATGTTGCGATTCAGGGTGCAGGCTTCTTTCAGGTGTTAATGCCAGATGGTACTGCCGCTTACACGCGTGACGGTAATTTTCAATTAGATAGTCAGGGGCAGCTGGTCACGTCGAGTGGGTTTCCGATACAGCCAGCTATTACGATTCCGCCCACAACAGAAAGCTTTACTATTGGCCGTGATGGTACGGTATCTGTGACAACGGCGGGCAATGCTACTCCGGCTCAAATTGGCACGATACAGTTAACTACTTTTATCAATCCAACTGGTTTAGAAAGTAAAGGTGAAAATCTTTATGTTGAAACGGGATCCTCTGGCAGCCCTACTCAAAACACGCCAGGTACAAACAGTGCGGGCTCTCTAACACAAGGGTATGTTGAAACCTCTAATGTGAATGTTGTTGAGGAGCTGGTGAATATGATTCAAACCCAGCGCGCTTATGAAATCAACAGTAAAGCTATCACCACTTCAGATCAAATGCTACAAAAATTAACGCAAATGTAAGCTTGATTTAACGGGATTGGATTAAATCTATTTAGAAAGAGTTAAGTAAAAGAGTAGCGATGTTAAGTTCAAAATACACCCAGTCGTATCAACGCATAGTAAAAGCCATGAGCTTTACTTTGCTCTTGACTATGAGTGCTTGTGCAGTCACCCCTAGCACCATTGTTAAGCAGCCGATGACAGCTAAACCTAGTGCCACAGCGCCTGAAAAAGCAAATAAAGGCGCAATTTTTAATGCATCTCTTTATCATCCTTTGTTTGAAGATCGCCGTGCGCGCTATATTGGCGACATTATCACCATTAACATTGTTGAAAATACCAAGGCAACTAAAGCGGGAGAAAGCTCTGCAAGTAAAGATGGCTCGTCAGATAGTTCAGTGACAAGCTTATTGGGAAAACCCTTTCCTAAAGCCAGCTTTGCGGGAAGCTCATCGAGCTCGTTTAAAGATAAATCAGATGAAAAAGTCAGTAATGTATTTAATGGGTCAATCACTGCCACTGTGATTGATGTGTTGAGTAATGGCAATTTAGTCGTTGCAGGGGAAAAGCAGATTTCATTAGATAAGGGCACTGAATTCGTACGTTTTTCTGGTGTTGTAAGCCCTGACAATATCACTGCTGGTAATTTTGCGCCCTCTAACAAAGTGGCGGATGCCCGCATTGAATATAGAACGAGCAGTAAAGTTGATGCGGCCAGTATTGCCTCGATGGCGGCACGCTTTTTCTTAAGTATAGGTGGGCTGTAGTGTTTTACATTTTTCATCAGCGCGTAAATGAAATGGTGCGTTTCGCTTGTGGTGTTTTGTGTGCCTTATTTTTTAGTGGATTATTTGGTGCTGAAGTCGCTCAAGCTGAGCGTTTAAAAGATCTGGCAACCATACAAGGGGTGCGCAATAATCAGCTGATTGGTTATGGGCTTGTGGTTGGTTTAGATGGCACGGGCGATCAGACGCCTTATACAGTGCAAAGTCTAATGAGTATGATGCAGCAAATGGGCGTGAACTTGCCGCCAGGCACAAGTGTGCAAATGAAAAATGTTGCCTCGGTGATTATTACTAGTAATTTGCCAGCTTTTGCTCAACCGGGTCAAACCTTAGACGTGACGGTTTCATCAATGGGGAGCGCCAAAAGTTTACGTGGGGGCACCTTGCTAATGACTCCGCTTAGGGGTGCTGATGGTCAGATTTATGCCATTGCACAAGGTAATTTGGTGGTGGGCGGCGTTGGGGCTGCGGCAAAGGGTGGTCAAACACAGATCAATCATTTGAGTGTTGGCAGAATCTCTGATGGTGCAACGGTTGAGCGCTTGATTCCAAATGCAATCGGCTTGACAGCTAATATCAACTTAGAGCTTAAAGAGTCAGATTTTTCTACGGCATCTTTAGTGGTTGATGCAATCAATAAGCGTTTTGGGCAAAATACAGCCACCGCTCAAGATGGCAGGGTCATCAATATACAAGCGCCAGCTAACACTAATCGAGTAAGCTTTCTTGCTGACTTAGAAAAAATTAACATCACTCCGGCCGCCACTTCTGCAAAAATCATTTTGAATGCCCGCACAGGCTCAGTTGTGATGAACCAAGCGGTCACATTAGATAACTGTGCGGTTTCGCACGGCAATTTATCCGTGGTCATCAATACAGACCCCGTGATTAGCCAGCCGGGTGCGCTTTCAAGCGGACAAACCATATCAGCGGCACGCACGAGTATTGAAATAAACAAAGAGCCAGGTAAAGTCTTGAAGCTCAATGCTGGCGCTAATTTGGCAGATGTGGTGAAAGCGCTTAACGCCATTGGCACAACGCCACAAGATTTATTGGCTATTTTGCAAGCGATGAAAGCCGCCAGCGCATTACACGCTGATTTAGAGGTTATTTGAGTGAGGTTGAGTGAATGACGAGTGCAGTCGATTTATCTGGAAGTGTTGCATTTGATGTCAATAGTCTCAATAGCTTAAAAAATGCTTCAAAAGAAAATTCGCCTGAAGCCATTAAAGGCGTTGCCAAGCAGTTTGAGGCTATTTTTATGAACATGATGCTCAAAAGTATGCGCGAGGCCTCTCCGCAAGATAGCCCTTTTGATAGCGAGCAAAGCCGCACGTTTACCGCCATGCTTGATCAGCAGCTAAGTAGTAATTTGGCATCAAAAGGCTTGGGTCTTGCCGATGTTTTAGCCAAGCAACTGACTAAGAGTAGCATGGGTGCAAATGTGGTGGGACCGGCGGCTGATGAGCTTTCACCTGTTTCATCTTATGATTTTCAAGATTATAAATTAGCTTTAGCTTCTAGAAAAAAATTCACTGAACAATCCATTGCCTCGTATGAGCTTAATGCAAAGCCACTATCTGACGAGGCAGCTGCATTTAAAAGCAATATGATGAAGCACGCGCAAGAGGCAAGCCTTGTAACGGGTATTCCAGCACACTTAATGTTGGGGCAGGCGGCTCTTGAGAGTGGTTGGGGCAAGCGCGAGTTAAAAGCTGCAGATGGCACGCAAAGCAATAATTTATTTGGTATTAAAGCGAGCGGTAATTGGGATGGCAAAGTGATTGAAGCTACCACCACTGAATATATCAATGGCATAAAACAAAAACGTATCGAGAAGTTTCGTGCGTATGATAGTTATGCTGACTCGTTTAAAGATTTTGCCAATATGATCAGCAAAAATGCGCGCTATGAAAAAGTGATGGATCATTTAGATAACGCCAATGCTTATGCGCTATCAATGCAAAGAGCGGGCTATGCAACTGATCCGCAATATGCCAATAAGTTAGCGAGTGTCATCAAAAAAGTAGTCGCTTAAAGCGTGCTTTGTGAGCTTATAAGTGCGGTCATTAAAAATAAATTATCAATCAGCCTAAAGTTTTTCTATTTATAGTCGTCATAGTGGATATCAATCGTTTTTTAAAGAGTAAATATTATGGCTAATGTATTAGGGATAGGTAAAAGCGCACTTGCCGCGGCACAGCTAGGCCTTGCTACAACGGGGCATAATATTGCCAATGCCACCACTCCAGGGTACTCAAGACAGATTGCTGTGCAGGCTGCTGCAGAAGGGCAGCTCACAGGCAGTGGCTTTATGGGTCAAGGTACTCAAGTCGCTGCTGTGAGGCGCGTTTACAATGAGATTTTGGCAAAACAAGTCGTTTCCAGCCAGTCTGCAAGTGCGGGTAGCCAAATTTACAGCAACCAGCTTGGCGCAATCAATAATATGCTTTCAGATCCCTCTGCGGGGCTCAATCCAGCGATTTCTGATTTTTTCAATAGCGTGAGTGATTTAGCGGCAAAACCGAGTGATATTCCAAGCCGCCAATCCATGCTGTCTAATGCCCAGTCTTTAGTTAATCGCTTGCAAAGCACAAGCGGTCGCCTTAAAGAAATGGGTGATGATGTCAATACTCAACTAGCCGCAGGTGTTGATTTGGTGAATTCCTATGCCAAACAAATTGCATCTTTAAATGATTCAATTGAAACGGCTATTAGCAGTAGTGGTAACACGCCCAATGACATGATGGATCAGCGCGATCAGTTGGTGAATGAGTTAAGCAAGCAGATTAAAACCACCGTAGTTAATCAGGGGCAGGGCAGTTATAACATTTATATTGGCAATGGCTTGCCCTTGGTTGTTGGTAAAAGCGTCATGTCGTTGACGACAATGAACTCGCCAGACGATGCTTCTCGATTAGAAATTGCCTATCAATCTTCAGGGAAAACAACCGTTCTCTCTTCTAATAGTCTGCCAGGTGGCGCGATAGGCGGCTTATTGCAGTTTAGATCAGAGTCTTTAGATACTATTCAAAATCAAGTGGGTCAAATTGCCCTTGTGCTGGCCGATACCTTTAACACTCAGCTTAAAAAAGGGCTGGATCTTAATGGCAATGCAGGGGACAATTTATTCAATATTCCTGCACCTGTTATTACCGTGGGCGGTGATAATAATAAAACCACGAATGCGGTTATCAGTAGTCAGGTTGTTGATGTAAAAGCCATGACAAGTAGCGATTACCGCTTGCAATACGACCCTGCATCAGATGCGACAAAGCCCTTTAAAATTATTCGTTTGAGCGACAGCAATGTGCAAAGCTTTAGTGCGCTGCCACAAACGATTGATGGTGTAAGTTTTAACTTAGCTTCAGGTGTGTTTTCTCAAGATGATAGCTTTGTTGTTCGTCCCACTAGAAATGTGGCGGCTAACCTAAGCTTGGCAATTACTGACCCTAAAAAAATAGCGGTTGCCAGTGCCACGCCTAATGGAGCAGCGAGTGCGGCCAATGTGGGCGCTGCAAAAATCAGCACCCCCACAGCAACAACTGCTTTCACAGGCTCGCTGGGGGTGACTTATTCTGCAGGGGTGCCTGGTACTTTAACGATGGCACCATCCACTCAACCAGTGACGGTGACAGTCGGTGGAGTTGCGACAGTTTTTCCGCCAGGAGCTCCCATTACCTACACGAGTGGGGCAACGATTAGTGTAGGCGGCGCCAGTTTCAGTATCTCTGGTACACCAAGTAATGGTGATAAATTTACGATATCTGCAAGTGGGCAAGGTGATAACCGCAATGGCTTATTGCTGGCAAATTTGCAAAATGAAGGTACACTCAATAATGGCTCAACCACTTATTCAAAAGCCTTTGCCCAACTTGTTAATACTGTGGGCAATAAAACAAGAGAGTTGCAAGTAATTTCAGCATCAGAAGCCAAAATTTTTGAGCAATCAACCATTGCCATGCAGTCTGAGTCTGGGGTTAATTTAGATGAAGAAGCAACCAATTTAATACTCTACCAACAAGCTTATCAGGCTGCGGGCAAGGTGATGTCAATCGCATCGCAACTTTTTGAGACTTTATTGCAGTTAGGGCAGTAAATTTAGATCATAATTAAGATCTAATTTAAGGAAAAATATGCGTATTAGTACCAGTACTATTTATCAATCAGGCATTTCTCGAATTGCGAATTTGCAGTCAGAGCAAGCTAAGCTATCCGAACAGATTTATACAGGTCGTCGCATATCTTCACCTTCTGATGATCCTGTAGGTTCGGCCCGTGCATTGGAGCTCTCATCGGCAAAAAATGCACATGAAAAATTTTCTGACACGCGCCAAGTGGCTCAGTCTAAACTCGGCTCTGTGGAAACTAGTCTAAGCAGCGTGACAAATTTACTGGTATCAGCACAGTCTAGTCTGATTGCTGCGGGTAACGGCTCTTATACCGATGCAGAAAGAAGATTTATTGGTTCTGAGTTGAAAGGCTCTTTAGAGACGCTGATGGGTCTTGCAAACGCGCAGGATGAGTCTGGGAACTATCTTTATGCAGGTTCTAAAACAAATTCTGCGCCTTTTTTTGCAACTTCTGCTGGGGCGAGCTATATAGGAGATAGTAATCAACGATTACTTCAAGTGGATAAGCAGCGCCAAATGGCTGTCAATGTGACTGGCGATAGTGTTTTTCAAAGCAATGGTAATGATGTGTTTTCTACAATCAGCAATATCGTTACATTACTCAACACGCCCATTACTAATGCGGCAACGCAGCAAAGCTTTAACGATGGCCTAAAAGATGCAATTGGTAAGCTCAAGGGTTCAGTTGATAACGTATTAAATGTACGTTCAGAAGTGGGCAACAAGTTAAAGGAAATTGACAGTTTAGACGTTACTGGTCAAGATCTTTTAATTCAATACAGCAAGTCGCTCTCTGAAATACAAGATACGGACTATGCAACTGCGCTTTCCGAGTTTGCAAAACAGCAAGCTGTTATGGAGGCAGCGCAAAAAACCTTTACTCAAACAGCGAAATTATCACTTTTTTCACTTTTATAAACAATAATTAATAAAACAAAAATCCCCATTAAATGATGAGTTTAATGGGGATTTTTAATTGGTTGTTTTTAAATTTTTTTGTTGCTTTTTAGCTTGCTCAAGCTTAAGCGTGTTCAGTTCTAAAACGGAATATCATCTTCAAAGTCATCAAAACTAGAACCACCGCCGGCAGGTTTGGCTGAGGCTTGTGTTGGAGCTTGATTTGTGGAGCTTTTTGATGATTGATCGTAATCGCCAGTGCTTTGAGACATGTCGCCATCGTAGCTTGCGTTTGAGCCACCGCCATCACGGCCGCCTAACATTTGCATTTGATCTGCAATAATTTCTGTTGTGTAGCGATCTTGGCCTTCTTTGGTTTGCCATTTTCGGGTTTGTAGCCGACCTTCAACATAGACTGGGCGACCTTTTTTGAGGTATTCGCCAGCGATTTCAGCCAGTTTGCGATACATCACAATGTTATGCCATTCTGTACGCTCTTGTTTTGCGCCAGATTTATCTTTCCAAGAATCGGTGGTTGCAATGCTAAAGTTGCAAACAGCCTCGCCATTTGGCATAAATCTTACTTCAGGATCGCGCCCTAAATTACCAACTAAAATCACTTTATTAACGGATGCCATTTTTACCCTTTCAACAATTGATGTATTTCAGATTGCGATTGAACCTCATCCCAATCTTGCGATTTATCTACTTTTAATATCACACTGCGCTCTTGTGGCAATACCACCGCTTCGATGACGCCAGCTAGCGTTAATAATTTGTTTTTTAACGCCTCTGCAGTTTCTGCCGATAACGGAGGGGCATCTTTGTCTAGACTGTACATTTGGGTTTTAACAGCGCGCGGCGCTTGCATTGAGTATGCCAATGTTAGCCATAAAAGCATCATGATGCTACAAAAAATAAACACACTGTCAAAACCTAATGTGTGTGACAGATAGCCGCCCAATGCGCCACCAACAAATACGCCCAATGATTGCGAGGTGTTGTAAACGCCAATGGCAGTACCTTTTGCATCAGCAGGGGCTATTTTGCTAATAATGGACGGGAGTGAAGCTTCAAGCACATTAAAGGCAACAAAGTAAATAATAAGCGAAATAACGATTCCCCAAAAATGCTCAATCGAAACTGCAAATGTCAGCTGCGCAACGAGCATAATGGCAATTGCACTGACAAATATCTGTTTCATTTTGGCTTTTTTTTCGGCATAAATAATGGCAGGCACCATCAATATAAATGACAATAAAAGCACTGGAAGATAAATCATCCAATGCTGATTTTCATGTATTCCGCTAGATTTAACGAGGGCAAAAGGAACCACCACAAACATGGCCATTTGCGCGGCGTGCAGGGCGAAAATTCCGTAGTTTAAACGTAGTAATTGCTTATTTTTGAGTACGCCCTTTAATTTTTTTGGTGCGGCACTGGCATCTGAGTGATAGTGGCTGTGAGTAGGCTCTGGCACAATAAACTTCATGACAGCCATGGCGCCCAAAGTTAAAAATGCCGTCATCGCGAAAATTCCTGGCACTCCTATCCACTGATTGAGGAGTGGCCCGCCGACCAATGATAGCGCAAAGGCCACGCCAATAGTGCCGCCTATTGTTGCCATTGCTTTGGTACGATTTTCGTCACGCGTTAAGTCTGCCAATAAAGCAGTAACTACCGCCGAAACTGCGCCAGCACCTTGAATTGCGCGACCTAATATCACGCCTTCAATGTTCATCGCTAATGCTGCCACCATGCTGCCTACTGCAAAAATTGCAAGACCAATGTAAATCATTGGTTTGCGACCAAATTTATCAGACGCCATTCCAAAGGGGAGTTGAAATAAAGCTTGGGTTAGTCCGTATGCGCCTAGTGCAAGGCCAATTTTCAAGCTGCTAGGATGCCCTTGTAGGGTTGTTGCGTAAATCGCAAAAATAGGCAATATCGAAAACATCCCAAACATTCGTAAGCCGTAAATAGAGGCTAAACTGAGCGTGGCGCGCATTTCTGTGGCGGTCATTTTATTAGAAGAGATGTCAGAAAATTTCATTGTACGCAATGTTAAAAGAAGTCATGTGTTTGACGGTTTGATTTGTTATTTTGCCTTGCTTTTCAGTGAGATTATTCGCTGAAAATAAAATAGACTAACTGCTGGTAAGTATACTGCATGGCAATACCAAGTGCATAGATAAGCGCCTAGAATGACAAAAAGAAATTAAGAGCGGTAAGGCCAAAATAATCGCTTTGCAGTTTACTTTGATATCAATTTTCTAGAGTAAGCTTTTGAGCATGGCATTTAGTTTTTATCATGATGTTGATTTTAAGCGTGCATTTTAAAAATTTATACCAGTTACAATGTTGAAGATTTCGCATTTTAAGGCGCCGCAATGATTTTGACGATAGATGTAGGCAATACTCGCGTTAAGTGGGGTTTTTTTAATACAAAAGGCGAGCTCGCTAAAACGGGCGCGTGTTTTCATCATGAAATCACACACATTAAATTTTGTGCCGACCCTGCAAGTATTTTGATTTCAAATGTGGCGGGCGAGGGCATTAAAAAGGAACTTGAAAGTATATTGCCAGAGCGCTGCCCTGTTGATTGGATTAAAGCAAAACGCAGTCAATGTGGCGTGAAAAATAATTATATTCAAGCGGAACAATTAGGCGCAGATCGGTGGGCTGGGCTTATTGCCGCTTGGCAGATTAAGCGTGCGCCCTGTGTTGTGGTAAGCGCTGGCACGGCGCTTACGGTAGACGCTTTGGGTGAGGGAGGTGAATTTTTAGGTGGAATAATTTTGCCAGGGCTTGATTTAATGCAGCAAAGTCTTGGTTCAGCAACCGCGCAATTACCCGAGATTAAAAGCGAGCGATTAAAATTTTGTGCGCTCAATCAAGCTCAAAACATTTTTGCTCATAATACTTTAGACGCAATTCACGCAGGCTCTCTGTATGCCTCTTGTGGCGCCATAATGCAAATGTACACGGCGCTTACTTTGCAGTGTAAAGTTGCTCCTTTTATTGTAATGGGCGGGGGCAATGCGGATATAATCAAAGATAATTTTTCAGACGGCATGGCAAAACAGGTGAGCATCATGGATAATATGGTTCTACATGGCTTGTATTACATCGCAACCCTTTCAGAAGTTGAACCATAATGAAAAATCTAGTTTGGCTGTTAGTGGCAATCAACATTGGTTTGCCAATTTACTATAATCAAAAATCTGCTTCTGTCGTTGAGTCAAAAGCTGCTTTATCAGAAATACACCCTGAAAAAATTGTTATTTTGACGCAAAAAGACATTGACGCCATGCCCATTAAAGCTGAAGAAGCGCTTGCTCAGAACCGCCCAAAATTTAATTAAAAACACCTTAAATCATTTGCTAAAAATGATGCGCCAAATCATTAGAATTTTTTTAAGCACAGCGTTGCAATTTAATTTTCAAGCTTTAGCCGCGTTGCCCTAAAGAAGTTGTTGAATATCATTTGCGAGATCACTAGGCTTTTGCCCGTAGTCTACATAAAGTCTTATTTTTCCTAATTTATCAAATACATACATACCGGCGCTGTGGTCTAATGTGTAGCTCTCGCTGCCGTGCGACTCTATTTTTTTTGCATAGATTTTAAAAGTAGCTGCGGTGGCTGCGGTGAGCGCTTCATCGCCCCTGAGCCCAATAAATCGACTGTCAAACGAGGGTACAAATTGCGCTAAAACGGCTTGCGAATCTCTTGCGGGGTCTAGTGTAATAAAAAGCACTTGTACTTCATTTGCCCGTGAGCCAAGTAATTTCATGGTTGCTTTTAAGTCTTGCATGGTGGTTGGGCAAGCGTCTGGACAATGTGTGTAGCCAAAAAACAAAATGACGGCTTTGCCTTTAAAGTCAGCCATTGTTTTTGGCTTTCCTGTGTGATCGGTCAGATTAAAAGACTGCTTGAAATCAGCCCCCGAAATATCTGTGGCGACAAATTTTGTGCTTTCAGCTGTGGGCTTGCAAGCGACTATCAGGATTGAAAAAACAAGTGCGCCGATTATTTTGAGTAATGGTTGCATGAAAAAGCCTTTAATTTGACTTTAAATTTATATACTTTTGATTTTAACATACGACAAGAAATCCACCCTTTAGTTTACAATGATGCTTTTACAAAATTCGTGATTAAGGTAGCAAAAATGGCAATTCCAAGCTCAATGGCAGATCGTGACGGAGTGATTTGGTATGACGGTAAAATGGTTAATTGGCGTGACGCCACAACCCACGTTTTAACACACACCTTGCATTATGGCATGGGCGTGTTTGAGGGTGTGCGGGCATATAAAACAGATCAAGGCACGGCAATTTTTCGATTGCAAGATCATACCGATAGACTTTTTTGCAGCGCGCATATTTTGGGCATGAAAATACCGTTTGATAAAGCCACTGTTTATGAAGCGCAGCGTGCGGCCGTGCGTGAAAATCATTTGGAGTCTGCGTATTTACGCCCAATGGCATTTTATGGAGCCGAGGCGATGGGTATTGCGGCTAAAACGCTGAGTACGCATTTGATTGTTGCCGCGTGGAGCTGGGGCGCTTACATGGGTGAGGATGCTATTACGCAAGGCATTCGCGTAAAAACGTCCTCTTTTTCACGTCATCATGTCAACATTACCATGTGCAAAGCAAAAGCAAATGGCAATTATATGAATAGTATTTTGGCGCACCAAGAGGCGGCTCAAGATGGTTATCAAGAGGCTTTGTTGTTAGATGTTGATGGCTTTGTTGCTGAAGGTTCTGGTGAAAATGTGTTCATCGTTCGTCACGGTAAGCTGTATACGCCTGATTTAACCAGTGCCTTGGAAGGCATTACGCGCGACACGATTGTGACGCTTGCAAAAGAGCTTGGTATTGAGGTGATTGAAAAGCGCATTACACGCGATGAAGTGTATGGCGCAGATGAAGCGTTTTTTACAGGCACTGCGGCGGAGGTGACTCCGATTCGCGAGCTAGATAACCGTAAAATTGGCACTGGCGTGCGTGGCGAGATGACTGAAAAATTACAAAGTTTATATTTTGATGTGGTTAAAGGGCGGTCCGCCAAGCATTTGCATTGGCTCACTTTGGTATAAAAGCCGCATATTATCAAAAATAAGGAGCGTTATTGAGCGATGACCAAGTTAAATGAAATTGAAGTTTTGGCACAAGACTTGCCACTTCACTGCCCAACCCCTGAAGTGGCAATTTGGTCATCTCACCCTCGGGTGTTTTTGGATGTGGCTAAAACAGGTCATGCAAATTGCCCTTATTGCGGCACAAAATACAAGCTCAAAGCAGGCGAAGTGGCACATCATTAGCCTAAGTTAAAGAAGCTTTAAATTTAAATCTTAAAAAATCCCAATGGCTTTAATCAAACTTAAGCCATGCTGTTGTTTACCATAGCTCAACCGGCACGCTCTCGCCCCACAATTGCTCAATAATCAGATTTGCGTTTTCGGCGTTGCTATTTGTCCAAAAATAAACATCTCCGGTTTGTTTTTTTTGCGAGAGCAGATTTCTTTCTTCAAGCTGCCGCTTGAGTTGTTTAGCTACCGCTGCACCCGTTTCAATAAGGGTGATATGAGGGCCTGCCAATTCTGCAATGAGGTGGCGCACAAATGGGTAATGTGTGCATCCAAGCACAATGGTGTCCGCGCCCTCAGCGAGCAGTGGTGTGCAGTACTGTTCAATGAGTGCCTTGGTGTTTTGGCTAGAAAGATCGCCGCGCTCGATATGTTCAACCAAGCCAACGCAAGCCTGCGTCACGACTTTTACAGTGCGTCCATAGCTTTCAAGTAGCGCGGCAAATTGTGCGCTTTTAAGTGTGCCAGTGGTTGCTAAAACACCAATAACCCCGTTTTTTGAGGCTTGTGCCGCTGGTTTTACGGCAGGCTCCATGCCGATAATTGGCAGTGTATATTGGCTTCTTAGGCTGTTAATCGCGGCTGCGGTTGCGGTATTGCAAGCAAGCACTAAAGCTTTAGCATTTTTGGCGATGAGAAAATCTGCAATGGTAAAGCAGCGTGCTTTAATTTCATCGGGTGTTTTATTTCCGTAAGGGGCGTGTTGACTATCTGCTAGGTAGACTAATCGCTCATTGGGCAAAAGCGCATGAATATGCCGCAAAACAGAAATGCCCCCTACGCCAGAGTCAAATACAGCGATGGGCATTTCACTTGTCGTGGCAGGGTGGGCGTTCATTGTGGGGCATCATCAGTTACAATATGCTTATTATAAAGGAAATTTTATGGCAAACAGATTGAGCAAAATTTACACGCGCACAGGGGATGATGGCACTACAGGGCTGGGCGATGGCAGTCGCGTGAGTAAAGATAGTCTGCGTGTTGATGCGATGGGCGATGTGGATGAACTCAACTCGGTGCTTGGTTTGTTGATAGCGGAGGCTGTGCCGGCCAATTTGGCGGCTTTGCTCACTGAAATACAGCATGATTTATTTAATCTTGGCGGCGAAATTTGCATCCCCAATTATATTATTTTGCAGCAATCACGTATTGATGATGTAGAGCAGGCGATTGATGTGCTTAATCATCAACTTAGCCCTTTAAAAGAATTTATTTTGCCAGGCGGCACAAAGGCGGCGGCATATTGCCACCTTGCCCGTACGGTTTGCCGTCGTGCAGAGCGCAAGCTGATAGCGCTTAATCGTGCTGAAAAAGTGACCAACATTTCTTTATGCTATTTAAATAGACTGTCAGATTTGCTCTTTGTGATGTGTCGCATTATCAATAAAGAAGCCGGGGTAAGTGATGTATTGTGGAAAAATGAGCAAAATCGAATTTAAGCTATAATTCGCCCATGATTAAAAAACTGCTCGATAGAATTTTTAAGCCCAAAAATCTCCAATCTGACTCTGCTAGAAGTGCGAGTTCTCATGGTGCGGTGGCGGGATTTCATAGCGCTCATTTAGCGCACATCACCAAAAAAACCTCTCATCAACATACTGCCAGCGCCCGTCATGCGGGGGCCACTGTCATTACACATAAAACACATAAAATTGATCAAAATCTAATTAGTAGCGCTGCATTAAAAACCACACAATCTCTTCATTCTGCTGGGTTTGAGGCTTATATTGTAGGAGGGGCTGTGCGTGATTTATTGCTCAATCGTACGCCCAAAGATTTTGATGTGGCAACCAATGCCACGCCCGAGCAAGTGAATCGTATTTTTAGGCGCTCACGTATTATTGGCAAAAGATTTCGCTTGGTTCATGTGCTTTGGGGTTCTGAAACCATTGAAGTTTCAACCTTTAGAGGACATCATTTAGAAGACGGCGGTGATGCGCAAGTGGCAGACTCTGGGCGTATCATCCGCGATAATGTATTTGGCTCGATGGTCGATGACGCTGCTCGCCGCGACTTTACTGCCAACGCTTTATATTATGATTCCGCAAGCCAAGAGATACTTGATTTTTACAATGGGTATGCTGATGTAAAATCAGGTCAATTGCGTATGATAGGTCCGCCTGAAAAGCGTTACGCTGAAGACGCAGTACGTATGTTGCGCGCAGTGCGTTTGTCGGCAAAGTTAGGCTTAGCAATAGACCAGGCGACACAAGCGCCGATTGCAAAAATGGCGCATTTGCTGCAAGAAGTACCACCAAGCCGCTTGTTTGATGAACTGTTGAAGTTATTTTTGTCGGGTCATGCCGTGGTAAGCGTCAACGCATTGCGTGCGCAGCACTTGCATCATGGTTTATTGCCAATGTTAGATGTTGTGCTGGCGCAGCCGATGGGTGAGCGTTTTGTGATGCTTGCCCTTAAAAATACTGATGAGCGGATAGCCTCAGGCAAATCAGCTAATCCAAGTTTTTTATTTGCAAGCTTGCTTTGGCATGAAGTTTTAAAGGCTTGGGATGCGTACAAAGCGCAAGGTCACCATGTCATGCCAGCCTTGCATATGGCGATGAGCGAGGTGATTGCTACGCAAGCGCAAAAAATGGCGATTCATAACCGCTACACTGCTACTATGAAAGAGATTTGGGCAATGCAGCCTCGTTTTGATCAGCGTTTTGGTAAGCGGCCATGTGCTTTGCTTGCTCATCCGCGTTATCGCGCAGGGTACGACTTTTTATTATTACGTTGTGCATCTGGTGAGTTGCCAATGGCGTTAGGTGAATGGTGGACAGCCTTTGCAAGTGCAGAAGGTGAGGCCCGTACGGCCATGCTGCAAGCGGATGCCTCGCCCAAAAAGCGTAGAAAAAGAAGCCGTAAAAAGCCTGCCAATGAAAACCTCATGGCAAGCGCTGTAGAATAAATGATGTTGATGCAGCGGGCTTTTGTTGCATTGGGGAGCAATTTAATGAACCCTGTTGTGCAAATACAATCTGCGATTTTAGCGATTGATCACATTCCAAAAACACAGGTGCGAAAAAAATCATCACTCTATAAAACCTCGCCGATTGACTGCCCGCAAATGTCTTCTGAGCCAGTGCCAGACTTTATTAACGCGGTTGTTGAGGTTGAAACGTCGATTTCCCCGGAGCTTTTATTGCAGGCCTTGCATGAGATTGAAAATCAGGCAGGGCGTAAGCGGTCTTACGTCAATGCGCCACGGGTGCTTGATTGCGACTTGTTGCTTTATGAGGGGGTGATGCAACATACAGATAAGCTCACTTTGCCGCACCCGCGGATGCATGAGCGTGGCTTTGTTTTATTGCCATTAGCTGAGATTGCACCTCAGCTAAGTATGCCAACTCATGGCAAAATAGCACAATTGATTACACCAAATTTAACGCAAAACATTGAGAAATTATAGGGTTTATTCATTACATGAGTATTTTTAACAAATTTCCTTATATTGTGATTGAAGGACCGATTGGCTGCGGAAAAACCACGCTTGCGCGTATGCTAGCGGATAAATTTCCGGTGGATTATTTGTCTGAAAAAGCGGAGACTAACCCGTTTTTGCCACGCTTTTATCAAGATGAGCGGCATTATGCGCTACCAACGCAGCTGTTTTTTTTGTTTCAGCGTGCGAGTCAAGTGAAAGATTTAAATCAGCGCGATATGTTCGCCAAGCCCATTGTGGCTGACTTTTTTTTAGAAAAAGACGCACTTTTTGCTCGTTTAAATTTAGATGATGAAGAATACGCACTTTATCGCAACATTTATCTGCATTTGCAGCCGCAAGCACCTAAGCCCGATTTGCTGATTTATTTACAAACGCCGATTGATGCGCTTATGGAGCGCATTAACGAGCGCCGCATCAGTTATGAGCAAGACATTTCACGTGAATATATTGCCCGTTTAGCCAATACGTATAGTGAGTTTTTTCATCACTATACGGCTTCTCCAGTTTTGATTGTGAATAATGAAAAACTCAACATCGTAAAAAATCCTAGCGCTTTAGATTTATTATTAACGCGGATTGATCAAATCAAAGGTCGGCGTGAGTTTTTTAACCCTAACTTTGACTAGCTTCTGATGAGCCTCGCACAACTGCATCAAAAAGCCGCAGCAGGCGAAAAAATCGCGATGCTCACGAGCTATGATGCCACTTTTGCTAAGCTTTCTGAGGAGGCGGGTGTCGATATCATTTTGGTAGGGGATTCGCTTGGCATGGTGCTGCAAGGGGCTGAAAATACACTCAACGTCAGTATGCATCATATGGCTTATCATACTAAAAGCGTTGCTGCGGGCGCTCTAAATACTTTTATTATGGCGGATATGCCTCTTGGTAGTTACGAGCATGACAATGAGGCGGCATTTAAAAACGCAGAGTGGCTCATTCGTTCTGGCGCGCATATGGTGAAATTTGAAGGTGGTGGTCATAAGGTTAAAACAGCGCAGTATTTGGTTGAGCGAGGTATTCCGGTGTGCGCGCATTTAGGGTTTACGCCGCAATCGGTCAATCAGTTTGGCGGCTATAAAATTCAAGGAACAACCGATGCGAGTGCGATGCAAATGATGCAAGACGCGCTGGCCATGAGTGAGGTGGGGGTTGGGTTTGTTTTGTTAGAAATGGTGCCTGCGGCCTTGGCAAAAAAAATCACCGAAACAATTAAAACGCCCACTATCGGTATTGGTGCTGGCGTTGATTGCAGTGGTCAAGTGTTAGTGATTCAAGATGTGCTGGGTATTTACACGGGTTCTGCGCATAAAAAGCCGGGCGAATTTAAGTCACCTCGTTTCGTGCGCAATTTTTTAAAAGAAACCAATAGTGTGCAAGCCGCGCTTTTGGCTTATGTTCAAGCGGTTAAGGATAAAAGCTTTCCGGCGCTTATTCATAGTTACTAATTGATTTTTTTGATGCACATTATTCACACCATAGAACAATTAACAGTAGCCTTAAAAAATCGGGCAAAAATCGCGTTTGTCCCAACAATGGGGAATTTGCACGCAGGGCATATGCAACTGATTGAGGTTGCCAAACAATATGCTGATTTTGTGGTGGTAAGTATCTTTGTTAATCCGCTGCAATTTGCGCCAACTGAAGATTTAGCCACGTACCCGCGTACGCTAGCGGCTGATTGTGAAAAACTTAAAATAGCAGGGGCAAGCGTTGCTTTTGTTCCAAGTGTTGAGGAAATGTATCCTGATTTTGATGGCACTCATCTGAAGCAAACCATGACTATTACGCCGCCGCCCATTGGCTCCGAACTTTGTGGCGCTTTTCGACCTGGTCATTTTGCCGGGGTTGCTACGGTGGTGATGAAGCTTTTTAATATCGTGCGGCCTGATGTTGCGGTATTTGGTCAAAAAGATTTTCAGCAATTTTTTATTATTAAAGAGCTGGTGCGGCAATTTAACCTGCCCGTTGATGTGATAGGTGTTGATACCGTGCGAGAGCAAGATGGCTTGGCGATGAGCTCACGCAATCATTATTTAACGGCATCTCAACGCGCTTGTGCTAGTGAGTTAAATCAAGCCTTGCAACGCATTGTAAGTGCGGTAAAAAGTGGCAATCAACATTATATTGCGCTAGAAGAAGAGGCTCGGACAGCGCTTAATGAGCAAAATTGGCAAGTGGATTATATTTCAATTCGATCGGCTTTAACGTTGTTGCCAGCTGGCAATCAAGATGCTGAACTTGTCGTGCTGGCTGCGGCCATGCTGGGCACAACAAGGTTGATCGACAATATTGAATTTTTGCGCTAACCCATTGAAAATGACTATAATGCACTCCCTTTTGGCAAGCGATTAAAATCATGCAAAGAACGATGCTTAAATCTAAGCTGCATCGGGTAAAAGTCACGCATAGTGAACTTCATTATGAGGGAAGCTGTGCCATTGATGAGAGCCTACTTGAAGCAGCTAATATCAGCCAATATGAGCACATACATTTGTACAATGTGAGTAATGGTGAGCGCTTTAGCACGTATGCTATTTCAGCTGAGCGTGGCTCTGGTATTATTTCTGTCAATGGTGCGGCCGCGCATAAGGCTGCGCCAGGAGATGTCATTATTATTGCGAGTTATGCGCACTATGATGAAGCGGAACTAAAAAACTTCTCCCCTCAACTCGTGTATGTCGATGAAAAAAACGCCATACAATCTCAACGTAATCAAATTCCAACACAGGCCGCTTAAATGACATTAGATGTAACCGCAGTAGATTATCTGGACATCATGAAACAAGCGGTTGTTGACGCGATTGAAGATATTAAAGGCTTTGATATTACTGTGATGGATGTTCGTAAACTCACTAGTATGACCAGTTACATGATTGTTGCCTCGGCAAATTCAAGCCGCCAAGCAAAAGCGGTAGCAGATAATGTGCGCGAAAAGCTCAAAGAAAAAGGGTATCAAATTCGCGGCACTGAAGGCGAAAAAGAAGGTGAATGGGTGCTGGTTGATTTAAACGACATTGTCGTGCACGTGATGGTGCCAGCCACGCGCGCATACTATAACCTTGAGCAATTGTGGGGCGAGGCAGAAAGCCGCCGCGGTCATATTAAAGCTGAGTAACATCCTGCGCTTAATAAGTTGAGGCAATTTTTGAAGCTGCGTATTATTTCTGTGGGTCATAAAATGCCAAGCTGGGTTGAAGTTGCTTGTGCAGAATATATAAAACGTATGCCGCGTGACGCTACGGTTGAAATCGTTGAAATTAAACCTGAAAAGCGTGCCGCAGGTAATAGCACTGAAAATATCCAGCGTATTGAAGCCAAGCGTATTTTAGAGGCGGTAGGTCAAAGCCTCTGTATTGCCTTAGATGAGCGGGGATTAGAGCTTACTACACTGCAACTTGCAGATAAATTTAAAGATTGGCAAAGTTTAAGCCGTGATGTGGCCTTGGTGATTGGGGGTGCTGATGGCTTGCATGTTTCAGTTAAGCAAAAAGCAGATTGGCTTTGGGCGCTTTCTAAACTCACTTTGCCGCACCTGATGGTGCGTGTGTTGCTAGTTGAGCAACTCTACCGCGCATATTCCGTCATCAGCAATCACCCTTATCATCGCGAGTAAATATGGCGCAACTACAGCAAAAATCAAGCTATGAAAAATCGTTGGTTTGGTTTCGGCGTGACTTAAGAGATTACGATCACGCGGCCTTGTACCACGCATTAAAATCTTCCAACAATGTATATTGTGCCTTTGTTTTTGATACCGCTATTTTAGATTTACTCCAAGATAAGGCAGATCGTCGCGTTGAGTTTATTTGGGAAAGTGTGCGTGAATTAAAGGCATCTCTACAAAAGCACGGGGGCGATTTAATCGTATTGCATGGCAGGGCTGTTGATGAAGTTCCAAAATTAGCCAAGTCACTTTTAGTGAATGCAGTATTGACCCATCATGATTACGAGCCCAGCGCCATAATGCGCGATGCAGAGGTTGCCACAGCGCTTCATAGTCTTGGTATTGCCTTTCATCATTATAAAGACCATGTGATTTTTGAAAAAGATGAGGTGTTAAATCTTTCTGGTAAGCCTTATGGTGTATTTACCCCGTATAAAAATATGTGGTTAAAAACCATCACAGATTTCTTTTTAAAAGCTTATCCGGTCGATACTTATATCGAGCGCTTGGCTAAAGTCAATGCGAGCGAGCTTATTGACTTAGAGGATTTGGGCTTTGAGCGTACAAATTTAAGCCATATGCGCTTACCCACTGGAATGCAAGGCGGCTTGACGCTGTTTGATGACTTTAAAAAGCGCATGAATCGTTATCAAGAGGTGCGCAATTTTCCTGCAATTAAAGGTGTTTCGTATTTGTCGGTGCATTTACGTTTTGGCACGGTTTCAGTGCGGCACTTGGCGCGCGAGGCAATGCAAGCAGGCAATGTTGGTGCACAAACTTGGTTAAGCGAGCTCATTTGGCGTGATTTTTACGCGCAAATTTTGTATCACAACCCAAATGTTGCCGCGGCAAAAGCCTATAAGCCTGAATTTGAGAGTTTAAATTTTTCTAATGACCCTTCACTTTTTAAGGCATGGTGTGAGGGTAAAACAGGCTATCCGCTAGTGGATGCTGCGATGCGGCAACTGAACAGCACAGGCTTTATGCACAACCGCTTGCGTATGGTGGCGGCGAGTTTTTTGGTGAAACATTTGCTCATTGATTGGCGCTGGGGTGAGCGTTATTTTGCTGAAAAACTCATCGATTTTGACTTAAGCTCAAATAATGGAGGCTGGCAGTGGGCGGCAAGTACAGGAGTTGATGCACAGCCTTGGTTTCGTATTTTTAACCCCATTGCTCAAAGTGAAAAATTTGATGCCCGCGGGCAGTTTATTAGAAAATATATTCCAGAACTATCGCAGTGTAATGACAAAGAAATTCACGCGCCTTGGCTTATTTTGCCATTACGGCAACGCGAACTTAATCTCACGCTGGGTGATGATTATCCACTCCCAGTGGTTGATCATGCCACGCAAAGAGCTTTGGCGCTCGCTTTATACAAAAACGCCTCTCGCCAAGATTTAAATGAAGCTACCAGCCCATTGGAATAAAAGCGCAATAGGCACACAAAAGTACAAGACCTAATGCGCGGCTTGCCAGTTTTTTCCCACACCAACTTCAGCTAATAAAGGCACATCTAATTGAGCGATATTTTGCATGAGCTCGGGCAGCTTTTGTTTTACCAGTGCAAGCTCATGGTCTGGTACTTCTAGAACCAGTTCATCGTGCACTTGCATGATGAGTTTTGTTGCAAGTGATGCGTCTTTTAGCCATGCATCTACTGCAATCATTGCAAGTTTAATGAGATCTGCCGCAGTGCCTTGCATGGGGGCGTTGATGGCAGCGCGTTCAGCACCTGCACGCCTCATTCCATTGGGGCTGTTGATTTCTGGCACCCATAATCTGCGCCCAAAATAAGTTTCTACATAGCCTTTTTGTTTGGCGACTTCTCGCGTGTTGTGCATATACGCTCGCACGCCTGGGTAGCGGGCAAAATAGCGCTCAATATAGCTTGCTGCGGCGCCCCGTTCTATATTGAGATTTTGCGCCAAGCCAAAGGCGCTCATGCCGTAAATTAAGCCAAAATTGATGACCTTAGCGTAACGGCGTTGCTCGCTACTGACACTTTCGCGCGTGATGCCAAAAATTTCGGCAGCCGTGGCGCGGTGAATGTCTTCATGATTGGCAAAGGCTGCGAGCATTCCTTCATCTTTTGAGAGGTGCGCCATGATGCGTAACTCTATTTGTGAGTAATCTGCAGACACAATATGCCAGCCTGCGGGGGCGATAAAGGCCTCACGAATGCGACGTCCCTCAAGAGAGCGCACAGGAATGTTCTGCAAGTTAGGATCTGAGCTTGCCAGCCTGCCCGTGATAGCTACCGCTTGATTGTAACTGGTGTGTACACGGCCAGTTTGCGCGTTAATCATTTTGGGCAGCTTGTCGGTGTAGGTAGACTTGAGTTTAGCCAAGCCGCGATACTCCAGCAGCACTTTGGGGAGCGGGTGATTTAAAGCAAGCTCTTGCAAGACATCTTCATCGGTGCTTGCAGCACCAGAAGGTGTTTTTTTGATAGGTTTGATGCCTAATTTATCAAATAAAATTTCTTGTAATTGTTTGGGTGAGCTTAAATTAAAAGGCTGCCCGGCAAGCGCATAAGCCTGATGTTCTAAATCGACTAATTTGGCGCCAATTTCACTGCTTTGAATGGAGAGCATTTCTCTATCTACCAGCACGCCATTGCGCTCTATGGTGAATAAAACCTGCGAACTTGGTATTTCAATGTGGCTGTAAATGTAGTCTAGCTTTTTATCAGTGCTGATGTGCTGATACATGGCTTCATGTAGCTGCAAGGTGATGTCTGCATCTTCTGCGGCATACTCACTTGCTACCTCTACCGTTACTTGGTTAAAGCCCACTTGTTTTACGCCTTTGCCGGCAACGTCTTCAAACGAAATGGTTTGTACGCCTAAATGGCGTTCTGCCAGCGCGTCCATGCCGTGGGTTTTGTGCGATTCAAACACGTAAGATTGCAGCATGGTGTCGTGCGCGATGCCGTTTAACATGATGCCGTGATTAGCTAAAACGTGTTGGTCATATTTTAAGTTTTGTCCCACTTTTTTAATGGAATGGCTTTCTAAAATCGGTTTAATTTTTTCAAGCGTTTGAGCAAAATTTAATTGTGCTGGTGCATCAAAATAATCATGCTGAAGTGGCAAATAGGCGGCACTGCCTGCTTCTACACTAAAAGACAAGCCGACAATTTTTGCTGTCATGGGATTAAGTGACGTGGTTTCGGTGTCAACACACATCAGCGTGGCGCCTTGTAGTTTTTGAAGCCAGGCGTCTAATTGCTCGGTGGTTAAAATAGTTTCAAACTGACGGCGAGTATTCACTTCGTATGGTGTTGGCGCAAATAAATCGTCTGAAAAGCCTAAGTTGGCACTCGCGGGCGTAGCGGCTACTTTGTGAAAATGCGTAGGATATGAGGCGCTACTTGCTTCTGTGATAGGCTTGCCATTTGGCATATTCTCTAGCTCACGGCGCCAGCTCTTAAACTCAAAGCGATCAAATAACTCGGCGAGCTTTGCTTTGTCGACGGCTTGGGGTGAGAGCGTATTTAAGTTTTCTTGTATGCCAACATCGCAGCGAATGGTAATGAGCTGACGGGCAGTGCCTAGCCAGTCAAGCGCGGCGCGTAGGTTTTCACCTACTTTGCCAGTGATTTTGTCAGCATTGGCAATAATGTTATCTAGCGAGCCGTACTCGGTCAGCCATTTAACGGCAGTTTTGGGCCCCACCTTATCTACACCCGGGACATTATCTGAGGTGTCGCCAATGAGCACCAGGTAGTCAATCATTAAGCTGGGCGGCACGCCAAATTTGCGCTCAACGCCAGCAATATCGAGTACATCATCCACCTTGCGAAAAGCATCGCGCATGGTGTTGACAACGGTGATGTGACTATTTACTAACTGCGTGATGTCTTTATCGCCAGTAGAAATAATGGTGTTGATGCCTTCGCGCTCCGCTTGCTTTGCTAAGGCGCCAATCACATCGTCGGCCTCAACGCCTGGCTCAACAATCAGTGGCCAGCCCATGGCTTTAATGGCTTCATGCAAAGGCGCAATCTGCGCACGTAAGTCGTCTGGCATGGCAGCTCGATTGGCTTTGTATTGTGCGTAAATGTCGTCGCGAAAGGTTTTGCCTTTTGCATCAAAAACGCAGGCGCTGTAATCACTTGGATAGTCTTTGTGTAAACGGCGCAGCATATTGAGCACGCCTTGTATGGCGCCTGTAGGCTCATTTTTGCTGTTGCGCAAGTCTGGCATGGCGTGAAAGGCGCGATACAAGTAAGATGAGCCGTCAACCAGTAACAAAGTTTTCATATAAAAATCCAAAAGTGGCAGAAGGGATTGCTGGCCTTATGCACGTCAATTAAGCTAAGCGTGTAAGCGATTATTTTCTACAATGATGTAGACGCATTCTAAGATTATGGCAGAATTTTTACCTGAGCATTAGGCGGTTTGGCATCTTCGCTTCGGCTTTATTTTTGGCAAAAATCCTATATTGATGCCTAATTTGATAAAATCAGGGCATCAGGTTTTCGTTTAACCTCAAAACAGGCGTGCTTTCATGCGTAGCATCATCACAATAACCTTGAAAAAAATATTGAAAACCTTGGTGCTTTTGCTGGCATTTGTGATGTTGTACCCACTTTTATTAATAGCGGCGCCCGCGCTCCCGCCAGATTTGCAGCCATTAGAAGCTATCTTGCCCTCTGCAAGCGATGCTGAAGACAATGCTGCTGACCCGCAAGTGACTATTGTTAAGCAAAAAAACAAAAAGATTGAAGAGTATCGTATCAATGGTCAACTTTATATGGTTAAAATAACGCCCGAACACGGCGCGCCTTATTATTTGCATAAAGAAGCGCAACATGGCAGATGGATAATGGATGGTCCGCTGCAGCCAACAAGCATTCCCCAATGGGTGGTGATTGATTTTTAATAGGGCTTTCATGTTGTTTTAATGGTAGGCTTAAGTCGATTTTTTGTCTTGATTATTGCCGCTCAACTTCACACTGAATGACAATCTAAATTTATGTCGGTATTTACTCCTGTAAGCGTTTTAGAGTTGCAAGCTTGGCTAGAAACTTATGCCATAGGTGAGCTTGTTGATTTAAAAGGCATTTCATCGGGCATTACGAATACTAACTATTTTGTCACTACAAAAAACAATGATGCTACTCATCGTCAATTTGTGTTGACTTTGTTTGAGCATAATCAGCTCGATGAGCTGCATTATTACATTGAGCTGATGCGTCATTTGGCCGTGCATGAGATTCCATGCCCTCTCCCTATTTTTGATGCTTCTGGCTTGGGCTTAAAGATGCTAAATGGCAAGCCGGCCGCCTTGATGAGCTGTCTTAATGGCCGCGATGTTGAAGGCCCTAATTTGGCACAATGTGCGGCTGTGGGTACGGTTTTGGCAAAAATGCACATTGCAGGGCAGTCGTTTGAGGCAGCATTTTCAGATGATGACAGCCGTAATCAGCGTGGCTTGTCTTGGCGCGTAGCAACTGCGGCGCAGGTGATGCCCCATTTGTCTGCGGCTGATCAGCAACTATTAGCGCACACGTTAGACTTTCAAGCCAATCTTAATACCGCACATTTGCCAAAAGGCGTTATTCACGCTGATTTGTTTCGCGATAATGTGTTGTTTGAGGGGGATAAAATTGGCGGCTTAATTGACTTTTACTATGCCTGCCATGATGTGCTAGCTTATGATGTGGCCATTGCGGTAAACGACTGGTGTATTCACCAAAATGGCGCTTTGGATGAAGCTAAATTCAACGCGATGTTTCATGCGTATCAAGCAGTCAGGCCGTTTAACACGGCTGAGCATGAGGTTTGGCCGGCCATGCTGCGTATTGCGGCGTTGCGTTTTTGGCTGTCGCGCTTATATGATTATTTTTATCCAAAATCAGGTGAGTTAACGCACTTAAAAGATCCGCATCACTTTAAAAAAATACTGCAATTGCGTACCAGCGCCGCGCAATCATTAAGCCTTATACCCAATTAACTTCAGCGCTCTTGTTAAAAAGGCAATCATCACGATGAAAATAAACGCAACCTTACAAAGCAGGCAAGTTCCCGCAGGGCAGTCATGGGCATGGATTACCCAAGGCTTTCGGTTATTTAGGGCTAATCCCGTCATGTGGGTTGTGATTTTGCTGATTTATTTGGCGATTATTCTCCCCATTTCTTTCGTGCCGGTGATTGGCTCCATTGTGAGCGCACTGTTAGCGCCTGTGTTTGCGGCAGGCATGATGTGGGGTTGTCAGGCTGTAGCAAATAAAGAGGATTTGTTAATTAACCATTTATTTGAAGGCTTTAAAAAGAACACCAGGCAACTCATTGCGGTGGGTGGCATTTATATGGTGTGCTTATTGTTGGTGATGGTGATGCTAGTGTTGTCTTTGAATAAAGAAGCTGTTCAGCTCTTGATGACCGGTGCGCAGCTCACTCAGGCGCAAGCCCGCATGATGATGCTCCCTGTTTTATTTGCCTTACTTTTTTTGGTGCCGCTCATGATGGCTTATTGGTATGCGCCAGTTCTCGTTGGTTTACATCATATGACAGCGGTTGAGGCGATGAGATTAAGCTTTTTAGCGTGCTTAAAAAATATGCTACCCTTTTTCTTATACAGCTTTATTTTTTCTGTGCTGCTTATTTTGGCGGTTATTTCATATGGTGTAGGCTGGGTTGTTTTGATGCCGGTCATGATGACAAGTTTGTATAGTAGCTATATCGACGTATTTGAGATTGAAAGCCATGTAGCCGCTGAAAATCAACGGGATACCAAATGCTAACAGCACATCAGCTTTCATGCGTGCGCGGTGACCGCTTGTTGTTTAAAGAGGTTTCTTTAACGCTTGACGCGGGCGGTTTGATGTATGTTTTGGGTGAAAATGGCAGTGGTAAAAGTAGCTTGTTGCGTATGTTGTGCGGATTTTTAAGGCCTGAAGCGGGCGTGGTTTATTGGAATAAAAAAGCCATTCAACATCATGCTGAAAGTTATCTTTCTCAATTGAGTTATATTGGACATTTAAACGGCCTGAAAGATGATTTAACTGCGCTTGAAAATTTATTATTAGGCGCCCGCGTTGCAGGGCGGCAGGTGTCAAAATATGGGGCGCTTAGCGCTTTAAAGGCGATGGGTGTGGAGCGGTGCGCAGACTTGCCCGCAGGGGTGTTGTCGCAAGGGCAAAAAAGACGCGTAACGCTTGCTTGCTTGTGGCTTGCGGCAGGGCAATTATGGATTTTAGATGAGCCTTTTGCGGCTTTAGACGCAACATCAATTTTTACACTCGCCAAAAAAATAGAAGAACATTTATCTCAAGGCGGAATGGCAATTTTAACTAGTCATCAAGAGGTTGAAATTCACGCGCTTTCAAGCCAGACGTTGAGATTAAGCCAATGAGTAATGCATGGCTTGCGGTATTAAAGCGTGATTTGTTGCTCGCTTTTCGCAGGCGCGCCGACATTGCAAGCACTTTGTTTTTCTTTGTGATTGTGTCGAGTTTGTTTCCGCTAGGGGTTGGCTCTGATTCTGCGATTTTAAGTATGATGGCCCCCGGGGTGTTGTGGGTTGCCGCCTTGTTGGCTGGAATGATTTCTCTTACGCGGATGTTTTCGACTGATTACGCTGATGGCAGTTTAGAGCAGATGTTGCTTTCGCCGCAGCCTTTGCCTTTATTGGTTTCTGCTAAAATACTGGCGCATTGGTTGGTGTGTGGATTGCCGCTTATTTTTTTAGCGCCCATTATTGGTGTGCAGTATGCGCTCTCTGGTGATGCGATTAGCGTATTGATGATTTCTTTATTGATTGGCACGCCCGCTTTAAGTTTAATTGGCTCGATTGGTGCAGCGCTGACTTTGGGGGTACGCGGCGGTGGCTTGTTGCTTGCATTGTTAGTGTTGCCGCTGTATATTCCAGTGCTGATTTTTGGTGCTTTGGCTGTTTCTGCAAGCCAGCACGCAATGCCGACAGGCGCGCACCTTTCTTTATTGGGGGCAATGCTCATTTTGGCGTTTTTATTGGCGCCATTTGCAGCCGCAATGGCATTGCGGATTTCTTTAGAGTAATTTTAATACTTAAAATATCATTCATTTATGCGTATCCATTGGTTCAAATACTCGTCCCCGCAAGCATTTTACCCGCTCGCTCAAAAAATGACTCCGTGGTTTGTCGTGGCTGCAATTTTATTGGCAGTCGCTGGTCTGGTGGTCAGTTTTGCTATTGCGCCCACTGACTTTCAGCAAGGTGAGGCTTACCGCATTATTTTTGTTCATGTGCCGGCGGCTTGGATGTCGATGGTGATTTATGTCGCGATGGCTTTTTGGGCGGGTTTGGGTTTGGTGCTTAATGCTAGATTATCGGCCATGATGGCGCAGGCGCTTGCGCCCACTGGTGCGATGTTTACTTTTTTAGCGCTGGTGACGGGCTCTTTATGGGGAAAGCCTATGTGGGGGACTTATTGGGTGTGGGATGCTCGCCTGACGTCAGAGTTGATTTTATTATTTCTATTTGTGGGCTTTATGGCACTTTCGGCAGCAATTGATGACCCTCGTCGTGCGGATCGGGCGAGCGCATTGCTCGCTTTGGTGGGCGTGGTGAATGTGCCGATTATTTACTTTTCGGTCAAATGGTGGAATACCCTGCATCAAGGCTCAAGTATTAACATGGGCGCTGCGCCTAAAATGGCGGCTACCATGCTATTGGGTATGCTCTTAATGGCGCTTGCTTTTTGGATGTATACCATTGCCATCAGCCTTGTTCGCGTGCGTAGCATTATTTTGGTGCGTGAAAAAAATTCAGAATGGCTTAAAGACTTGCTCATGAAAGGTGGCGCATAATGCACCAGCAAAGCTGGTCAGCGTTTTTTAATATGGGTGGGTATGCTTTTTTTGTGTGGTTTTCTTTTGGGCTCACGGCACTTTGTATGGCTTGGGAGGTCGTAATGGTGCAAAAGCGTATTCAACAAGCATTGCATTTTGCGCGACTATTTACACAGGAAAAATCATGGCACTAAAAGCAAGACATCAGCGATTTATCTTGATTGCAGTGGGTTTGGCATTGCTGGCTTTGGCGGCAGCGCTGATTTTTAATGCTTTTAGTAGCAATATGGTGTTTTTTTACACCCCCACACAGTTTGAAAAAGGCGAAGTGCCCAAAGACACCAGCTTTCGTATTGGGGGCTTGGTGCTGCAAAAAAGCCTTAAGCATCAAGACGATGGCTTAACTGTACATTTTTCTATTACCGATACGGCCAAAACAATTCCAGTGGTTTATAAAGGTATTTTGCCCGATTTGTTTAAAGAAGGTAAAGGCGTGGTAGCCCAGGGTAGAGTGGGGGCTGATGGCGTATTTTTGGCAAGCGAGGTGCTTGCAAAGCATGATGAAAACTATATGCCACCAGAGGCGGCTGAAGCGCTGAAACGCGCCCAGCAGGGCGGAAGTATGCCAGCTGCGAAGTAGATTTTTTAACTGTAGATTATTTAATCTGTGCACTTGCACCTATGTTTCAAATAACATTTCAATTTAATTTAATTAACTTAACTCAACTAAACTTTATCAACCTCATTAAACCTCCCTATTAAACCTCCCTTAAGGATAATCACGTGATTCCTGACATTGGTCATTTTTCTCTCATGCTTGCGTTGCTTGTAGCGCTTAGCTTAGGCTTGCTGCCAATGATTGGTGCAAGTCGTGGCAATGCTGTTTGGATGAACTTGGCTAAGCCGCTTGCCAGCACTCAGTTTATGCTTATTGCGTTTGCTTTTCTTTGCTTGGCGTATGCTTTTGCCACGATGGATTATTCAGTGTTGTATGTTGCTTTAAATTCAAACTCAAAGCTCCCCATTGAATTTCGTGTGGCTGCCGTGTGGGGTGGTCATGAGGGTTCATTATTATTGTGGGTATTGATTTTAAGTGCCTGGACTTTAGCTGTCAGTATTTTTTCTGAACGTTTACCAAGTGATATGCGCGCACGTATTCTCGCTGTGATGGGGCTAATTAGCGTCGGCTTTTTGCTTTTTATGCTGACGGTTTCAAACCCATTTGAGCGCTTAATTCCAGCCGCGCCAGATGGGCGTGATTTAAACCCGCTTTTGCAAGACCCTGGCATGATATTTCACCCTCCTATGTTGTATATGGGGTATGTTGGCTTTTCAGTTGCTTTTGCTTTTGCGATAGCCGCTTTAATTGGTGGACATTTAGATGCCGCATGGGCGCGCTGGTCACGCCCATGGACCATATTGGCTTGGGTGTTTTTGACTTTAGGTATTTTAGGGGGCAGTAACTGGGCTTATTATGAGTTAGGTTGGGGTGGCTGGTGGTTTTGGGATGCGGTAGAAAACGCTTCATTTATGCCTTGGCTCGTAGGTACAGCGCTCATTCATTCACTTGCCGTGACAGAAAAACGTGGCAGCTTTAAAGCGTGGACGGTATTGCTTGCAATCAGTGCCTTTTCTTTAAGTTTGCTAGGCACATTTTTAGTGCGCTCGGGCGTGCTAACTTCAGTGCACGCATTTGCAACCGATCCAAGACGCGGGGTGTTTATTCTTGCCTTTTTAGTGACGGTGATTGGTGGCTCATTATTGTTATTTGCTTGGCGCGCCCCTGCAATCGGCCGTGGTGGCAAGTTTGATGTGGTGTCGCGCGAGAGCTTTTTGCTGGCAAATAATGTATTACTGGCGGTGGCGGCCATGTCAGTGTTAATTGGCACGCTTTACCCCTTATTTTTAGATGCGCTTAATTATGGAAAAATTTCAGTAGGCCCGCCGTATTTTGATGCGGTATTCGTACCATTGATGACACCTGCTTTGTTTTTAATGGGCGTTGGCACCATTGCGAGCTGGAAAAAAGCATCCCTGCCAGAGTTAGCCACGCGTTTGCGCTGGGCGTTGTTAGTGAGCGCCATCACTGCCGTGTTGTTGCCTTTCATGTTAGGTAATTTAACGCCAATGATTGGCTTGGGGTTGTTTTTGGCTTTTTGGATTATTGCCAGCACTTTTAATATGGTGCGTCACCGTTTGCGCGCTACAAATGCATCTTTATTGATGCGTGTTCAAGCTACTCCGCGGGCATGGTGGGGCATGGTGGTTGCACACTTGGGTATCGCGATATTTACCATTGGCGTGACGGTGGTGAAGGGTTTTGAGTCTGAAATCGCGGTGCGAATGGCTCCTGGCGATGTTGCGCATTTGGCTGGGTATGACTTTACTTTTATTGGGGTAGAAGAAATACAAGGGCCGAATTACACAGCCAGTCGCGGGCAAATTCGTGTGAGCAAAAATGGGGCTATTCGCACTGTGTTAGAAACGCAAAAAAGGCTCTACACCGTCACGAATATGCCGATGACAGAAGCGGGCATTAGCCCTGCCATTATTCATGATTTATACGCATCACTTGGCGAGCCGCTTGATGGTGGCGCCTGGAGTGTTCGTATTTATCATAAACCCATGGTGGAGTGGATATGGGTAGGCTGTGCTTTTATGGCGCTTGGCGGCTTGCTTGCGTTGTCTGACAGGCGCTATCGTGCAGAAAAGCGCAATAAAAATAAAAACCAAGCAGCCTTTAATGAAGATGAGTTCATGGCATGAAGCGCGCGCTCATCCCTTTTGTTATATTTTTGGTGGTGGCGGGCTTTTTGTTTAAAGGTTTATTTTTAAATCCACGTGAAGTGCCTTCGCCATTGATTGGTAAGCCAGCACCGCTTTTTAGCTTGCCTAAGCTTAGTCAGCCAAAGGAGCTTTTTTCGCCTCAAGATATGTTAGGTAAAGTGTGGATGTTAAACGCATGGGCATCGTGGTGCCCGGCTTGCAAAGATGAGCATCCGCTTTTAGTTGAACTCTCTAAAATAGGCTTTGTGCCTATGGTTGGCTTAAACTATAAAGACACTAATCAAGAAGCGCAGCAATGGCTAGATGAGGCTGGCAACCCGTATTTGTTGAATGCTGTTGATGCGAATGGGCGTGTTGGTATTGACTACGGTGTTTATGGTGTGCCAGAAACCTACATCATCGATAAAAAAGGCATCATTGCCTATAAGCAAATTGGCCCTGTCACCATAGAAGCCTTGCGTGACAAGATGATTCCACTGATTAAACAATTGCAGGCGCAATAATGCAAAAACTACTATTACATTGTGTGCTGATTTTTTGCTTGGCTCAAGTGCTGCCTATTAACGCCCAAGAGGCGCAGTTGTTGCATGAGCAATCAGCGGTTGAGATGCAGGTGCAGCGCTTGTCTCTTCAATTACGTTGCTTGGTTTGCCAAAATCAAACCTTGGCAGACTCTCACGCGCCGCTTGCGCAAGATTTGGTTCAAGAAATCCGTGAGATGGCCACTAAAGGCATGACAGATAAAGAGATTACTGATTATTTAGTTGCGCGTTACGGTGATTTTGTAAGATATAAGCCAGCCTTTAATGTTAGCACTATGTTGCTGTGGCTGACGCCATTTTTACTCTTGTTTGCGGGCGCTTTGGGGCTTTTTGTTCAGCTACGTCATCGGCAAAAAATGCCTTCTGATACGCCGCTTAGCAAAGAAGAAGCGCAAAAAATCAGCAAACTACTCGATCAGTGATGAATTAAGGGCGCGCGATGCTGTTATTTTGGATTATTATTTTTGCAATGGTGGCTGGAACTCTGGCGATGATTTTGCCGCCACTATTAAAGCCAAGTGAAGCTTTGGCTAAAAATAAGCTTGAAGAAAAGCGTGCAATTTATCAGCAGTTATTTGATGAGATTAGGCAAGATAAAGCCAGTGGTATGTTGGATGATGCGCAGTATGAAGCTGCAAAAATCGAGCTTGAGCGCCGTATGCTCGATGAGCTTGATATCAAATAAGCGCACCTTTAAGTGCATTTTGTTAAATCTTTAAGCCGGTTTTTTTAAATCAATCTATTTTCAAAGGCTAAGCACTCGCTCTAGTGTGCGGTGCTTACAGGCTTTTCTGTGGATGCGCCTTGGCCCCAAGGGGCAACCTTAACCAATAACAGCATGCCTGGAATGGCTAAAAGCGTGCAGACGTAAAAAAAATTGACCCAGCCCAGATTGGTCACCATGTCGCCAGTGAGTGCGTTAAAAAACGAGCGCGGTACGGCCGATAAGCTGGTAAATAGCGCCAATTGTGTGGCGGTGTAAATGGGGTTGGTTTCGCGTGCCATGTAAGCCACGTAAGCGGCTGTGCCAAGCCCTACTCCAAAAGCTTCTGCACCAATCACGGTAGCGAGCATTGCCCGTTCACTTGCGCCAATGCTCATAAAAGGGCCGCTTTGTGCAAGCCAAGCAAAGCCTAAAATCACCATGGCTTGCGCTATGCCAAATACCCATAAAGCGCGATTTACGCCGAGTTTGAGCATCCATAAGCCGCCCACAAAAGCACCGGCAATTTGCATTGTCAAGCCACTGCCTTTAGCAATAGCGCCAATATCACTTTTAGTAAAATGCATATCTAAATAAAACGGCGTGGCAAGCGCGGTTGCCATGCTGTCGCCTAGTTTATATAGCAAAATAAACGCAAGTATCAGCAATGCGCTTTGCCATCCTTTGCGCGCTATAAACTCTTTAAATGGCGCTACTACAGAGTCGTAGAGTGTTTTTGGTGCGGCAAAGGTGTTCTCCTCTTTTATCAATAAAGTCATGAATATGCCGGGCAACATAAATAGCGCGACAATCCAAAATACCGACGACCATGCGAGGTGGTCTGCCAAAATCAAGCCAAGAGAGCCGGGCACCAAGCCTGCAATACGATAAGCATTGACATGAATGCTGTTGCCTAAACCTAACTCTTCATCGCTTAAAATTTCGCGCCGAAAAGCATCGATGACAATGTCTTGGCTGGCAGAAAAAAATGCAATCATGGTAGAGATTATCGCAATGCTTTTGATATCGAGTTTAGGTTCATAAAAGCCATAGACCGCCATGCTAAAAAACAGTGCGACTTGTGTCATGAGTATCCAGCTGCGACGACGCCCAAGAGGGGCAATGAGGTTGTATCTGTCCATCAATGGAGCCCAAATGAATTTCCAAGAGTAGGGCAATTGAATAAAGGCAAATGCGGCAATGGTTTTTAGATTGAGCCCTTCAGAGCGCAGCCAAGCCGGCAGAAGCTGTAAAAGTAAATACAAGGGCAAGCCAGAGCTGAAGCCAAAAAACGTGCAGGCCAGCATTTTTTTGGTGAAAATAGAGTGCCACATAGGTTGCGAGTTAGTGTTCATGCACGCTCGCTACTTTGCTTTAAGCCGATACATCGCCAAATTACCTAATAAGTTAGGCATAAAATCAATTGAGCGTGCGCCAGTAATGACGCGGCGCTCTAAAATTAAAATTTTGTTATTTTTACAAAATTCATCAAAATCGTTAATCGTGCACAAGTGGACATTTGGCGTGTCATACCACTGATAGGGTAGCGCTTTAGAAACAGGCATACGCCCTGTTGTGATTTGTATGCGGTTGCGCCAGTAGCCAAAATTAGGAAAAGTTACAATAACCTCATGCCCTACACGCAGCATTTCCTGCACAATTTCTTCGGTTCTGCGCATGGCTTGCAAGGTTTGAGAAAGAATTACTGTGTCAAACGATTGATCTTCAAAGCCAGACAAGCCATCTTCTAAATCCATTTGAATGACATTACTCCCGTTTTTCATGCAGGCCAGCCAGTTAATGTCTTCTTTTTCAATTCCATAGCCTTTTACTTCTAAGCCGCCACGTAAAAACTTTAATAATTCACCGTCACCACAGCCCAAATCAAGCACTTTTGAGCCAAATTTAACCCAGCCAGAGATAATTGCAAAATCTTGCCTGAATAATTGAGATGAATTTGTATTATTTACATTATTTTTCATGAGGTGTCACCAACTTCAACATTGTTTAGATAGGTGCGCAAAATGGCGTGGTAGTGATTATCTGGCATTAAAAAAGCGTCGTGCCCATGTGCTGCGGTGACTTCGGCATAGCTTACTGTGCGCTCGTTGTCGAGCAGTGCTTTGACAATTTCGCGTGAGCGCGCAGGTGAAAAGCGCCAGTCGCTGGTAAATGAAACTACTAAAAATTGAGCGCTCACTTTGCTTAAGGCAGCGCTTAAATCACCACCAAAATCTAATGCGGGGTCATAGTAATCTAAGGCGCGCGTCATGCGTAAGTAGGTGTTTGCATCAAATTCACCTGCGAATTTGTCGCCTTGATAGCGCAAGTAAGATTCCATTTCAAACTCAGCATCAAAGCTATATTGAATGCCATTTTTAAGTTTTCTGCCAAATTTAGCGCCCATTGCATCGTCGCTTAAATAGGTAATATGGCCAAGCATACGTGCAATGCGTAAGCCTCGACGCGGCACAACGCCGTGCGCATAAAAATCACCACCATGAAATTCAGGGTCGGTAATAATGGCTTGGCGCGCAACTTCATTAAATGCCATGTTTTGGGCAGTCAGATTAGGCGCAGAGGCTATGACCAGTGCATGGCGCACGCGATGAGGGTGGGCAATACTCCATTGCAGGGCTTGCATACCCCCCAAGCTGCCGCCGACTACTGCGGCTAATTGCTCAATACCTAAGTAATCAGCCAAAAGCGCTTGAGATTTTACCCAATCTTCTACCGTGACTACTGGAAATTGTGACCCCCAAGGCTGGTTTGTTACTGGGTTGATGCTGCTAGGCCCTGTGCTGCCGTGGCAGCCGCCTAGATTGTTCACGCCAATCACAAAAAATTTATTGGTGTCTAGAGGTTTATTGGGACCCACTAAATTATCCCACCAGCCCGGATGCTTGTCGGTTTCGTGGTATTTTCCTGCCACATGATGCGTGCCAGAGAGTGCGTGGCAAACCAACACAGCATTAGATTTATCTGCATTTAAGCTGCCGTAAGTTTCATACGTGAGGGAGAATTGTGGCAATACTGCGCCGCTTTTTAGGCTGAGTGGCACATCAAAATGTGCGGTTTTAGGGCTCACTATTCCAACGGATTTTTTTTCAGTCATGTGATGATTATACTATGGGTCAATTAAATGCTGGTGTTCGTCATTTTAGGTGAGTAAAGCTTTACGTGTACTTAAATTTTAAGCAATCAATTTCAGTGATCAGAATTAAATTTTGATGTGACTTTAAGCCCAGTGAGCGCTTACATTAAGTGGGTTTTTGCCCATCGTTACGCGGTTATTTTGACCTAAATCTTTCATTGTGGCGATTTCAATCAAGCCTATTTCTGACATGAGCTCAGTGACTTGATCGGCCTGATTGTAGCCATGCTCAAGCATTAACCAGCCTTGGGGGTTGAGATACACCATGCAATTTTCAATAATTGTGCGAATGTCATTTAAGCCATCTTGTCCCGATGCCAGTGCGCTTAATGGCTCAAAGCGTAAGTCACCTTGCGTGAGATGATGATTATTTTCTTCAATATAAGGCGGATTACTCACAATGACATCAAATCGTTGCGGGCTTAATTGTTCAAACCAATTGCTCATCAGCCATTGAACGTTGTGAGCATTGAGATTGAGCGCATTTTTTTTTGCGACCGTTAAGGCGGCGTGAGATGAATCAACTGCAACCACCTGAGCTTGTGGGCGCTTACTTGCAATGGCCAGTGCGACTGCGCCGCAACCGGTACCAAGATCTAGCACATACGTGTTTTTATCGGCTGCTTTTGCGTGAGAGGGTTGAGCTATTTTTGCTAAAGCCGCCTCTACCAGTGTTTCTGTATCTGATCTTGGTATGAGCGTATCGGGCGTGACCATTAAATTAAGCGCATAAAATTCACGACTTCCTAAAATATAAGCTATCGGCTCGCCCGCCAAACGGCGCTGGACTAAATCTTGAAAAGCTTGATAATGAGCGGCTTGCAAGCGCTCTTTGGCGTGTGCAATCAGCCAGGCTCGGTTAACTTTAAGTATCTCTTGCAGAAGCAATTGTGCTTCCAGCTTGGCTTCTGCGGTACCAAGTTGTAAGCTGGCACTTTGTAAAACCGATTGAATGGTTGGTGGCAGCGACATTAAGGTTTTTATTCAGCGCGTGAGAAATAAGCCGCAGTGAGTGATGACTTAAGTTAATTGATGCTTTTGTAAGCTGACTTAACTTGCATCATCTAATAAAACGGCAAAGATAGTGGAGTTTTACTGTTTAATTTGGTGCGAAAGGAGAGACTCGAACTCTCACGCCTTACGGCGCTGGAACCTAAATCCAGTGCGTCTACCAATTCCGCCACTCTCGCAAGGTATTTTCGTGCAGTGTATTTTGAAGCCACTATACAGCATGGTCGCTTCAAAATTAAGCGCGCATTATATCTTAATTTTATATATTTTGTGCATGCTCTCAGTATGCTTAAAAATACAATAGATATCGGGCTAATCGCCGCTCTAGCGGAGCCAGTGATTATTGTGCGAGAATGTTGATGCGTCGTGTCATTATAAGATGTCAATTTTTGCAGTTAAACTATTTTAAGTAAATATCATGTCAAATATCAACCCAAACGAAATCAATATGTTGCGTGCTGAATTAGAGCTTTTAATGCGTGAACGCCAGTCATTATTAAAAATAGCGGGCGCGGCCGCAGGCTTAATCGCTGAAATGGACAGCCACGATTTACCTATTGCGACTGTAGAGGCTGCCGATTTGCTTGCTACAACAATTAACAGCTTAAGTGAAGAAACTTTGCAGGACGCGCTCACATCGGTGCGTGCTGAAATCATCGCATAACATTTTTCTGCCAATGCTTCACCTATTGGCACTGGCGTAATTAAGGCTAAAAATTCATCTCAATGCTCAACAATAGTCGACGCTGTTTTTCTTCTTCTCCACTTGGGTGCTTATGGCTTCATATAGGCTTTCATGCAAGGCTTTTTACACAAGCTGCTTTGGCGATTGTTTTTTCAACTTTTTTTGTTGCGTGTAGTTATCAAAAATACCAAAGTAAGCCGATTGAGCCTTCTGCTTATGTCGCTAAGTTTGAGCTAAAAGATCCGACAGGTGCTTCTTTTACACAATACTTACTCAATCATGGCTACCCAGCAGAGCGCTTGCCTGTCCAATCATGGGGCTTAGATGAGCTTACTTATTGCGCGCTGTTTTTTCATCCGAGCTTAGAAGTGGCGCGTGCGCAATGGCGTGCGGCTCAATCTTCTGAAAAAATAGCAGGTGAGCGACCTTTGCCCACATTGAGCGGCAACATTGCGCATAGCAATGACCCTGACCCCGCAAAAAAACCATTCGCACTTGGTTTGAGCATTGATTTGCCAGTTGAAACTGCAAATAAACGCGATATTCGCATTGAAAGTGCTCAGCATTTATCACAAGTGGCCAAGCTTGAAATAGCTCAGGCGGCCTGGCAGCTTCGGGATGGGGTTGCACAAGCCTTAACAGAGTATCAACTTAACCAAGCGCAACTGCCCTTGCTCACAAAAGAGCGTGCGTATCGTCAAGAAATTTTGAATATCATGCAAAAGCGCATGAACTTAGGCGTGGCTTCAAGCATTGAGCTAAGTGCTGCTAAATTACAGCTGCAAAGTGCCGCCGCCAAGCTTGACGCTGCCCAAAATAATCAGCCGATATTACTTACAAAACTTGCAGGCAATGTCGGTTTGCCGCTTACAAAGCTAGCGCTGATGCCGCTTGATTTTGATAACAGGCTCGTCACAGATGAGGTTTCAAGCAAAGAGTGGCAACAAATCGCCTTGCTTAATCGTCTGGATATTCGTATTGCATTAGAGCGCTATGCGGCGGCTGAAGCTAAGCTTAAGTTGGAAATTGCCAAACAATACCCCGACTTGGTTGTAAGCCCAGGCGCGGCTTTTGAGTTTGGCGATAATATTTGGTCGCTTGGCTTGTCTGGTTTATTGGGTTTGTTGAACAAAAACAAACTAGGCATTGCCGATGCAAATGCGCTGCGCGAAGTAGAAGCCGCCCAATTTGAGACCTTGCAAGAGCGCGTTATATCAGATGCAATGATTGGCAGTGCGAGAGTCAAGCAAGCAAAAATTGACCTTGAAAATCAAAATCGCCATTTTTTAGAGCGGCAAGCGTACACAAAAAAAATGCTAAATAAGTTTAACGCAGGTGAAATTGACCGGCTTGAGATAACGCTTACCCAATTAGAAGAGCTTGATGCAAAAAATAATGTTGTTTTAGCGCATTATCAGCTTAATCAAGCCCTCAACCAATTAGAAAGTTTATTGCAACAGCCTTTGGCCAAAAGCCAATTAGCGCCGCTGAGCCAGCTCGATTTTGCAAGCCAAACAGAGGGTAGGAAATGAACCGAAAAGCAAGCATTGTTATTGGTATTCAGGCGACTTTAATCGTACTTTTGTTTTGGCTGCTGGTGTTTTATGGCAAAGATGAATATGAGCTGGCAACGCGTGAAGGCGAAGAGGTCATTGAGTCGAAATCACTTCTTGTGGACAATAAAAAAAATGAAAAGGGTGTTGCAACCCTCATTGTGCCAGTGGCGTCTCAAAAGCAAAGTGAAATACACATCATTCGGCTACAAAAAACGCAACATCAATCAACCCTCGCTTCATATGGGGCGGTAGAGGTGATTGACGGTTTAATTGAGATGCGAACACGTTACTTAGCCGCGCTGAGCGATGGCAATGTGACGCGCGCGAGTATAACGGTTTTGGCGCAAAATCTTCATCGCTTGCAGCAGTTAAATCAAGATGACAAAAATGTGTCTGACCGCGCCGTGCAAGAGGTGCAGGCAAGCTTAAATGGCGAAAAAGCAAAACTCGCTAGTTCTGCTACTTTAGCCAATGGTATTCGTGACAACATACGTCAGCAATGGGGTGAAACTTTAGCCAATTGGGTGATATCTGAGCCAAACCGCGGTGAGCTTCAGTCTTTATTTCAATCGAATGAAGTTTTATTGAAAGTGAGTTTGCCTTTTGATGTGACACCTAATAAAAATGCTGTTTTAGAAATTGCTCCGCTGGGTTCGCAATCTCAGTGGATTAAAGCGCGGTTTATTTCAGTCGCCCCACAAGCTGATGAAGCCGTTCAAGGTAAAACGTATTTTTACCGCGCGCCTGCAGCCGGGCTACGTAAGGGGATGCGCATTGCTGTGCGCTTTGCGAATGAAAACAAAGTGGTCGATGGGGTCATTGTTCCGCATGAGGCGGTGGTTTGGTTTGCTAATAAAGCATGGGTCTACCAAAAAATAGGGGCTGATCAATTTATTCGACGCTTAATTAGCACTGAAACTGAAATTGAAAATCAAACAATGAGCGGCTGGTATAACACAGCAGGGTTATCTGCCGACGATGAGGTGGTGAGTAGTGGCGCGCAGCTTTTACTCTCTGAAGAACTTAAGTATCAAATTAAAAACGAGAACGAGGATTAAGCGCTCGTTATGATGTCTGCACTGGTCCGCTTTTCAATTCGCTTTCATGGCGTCATTATGGGGTTGGCGTGCCTGCTTATTGTGTATGGCGTGTATGGTCTTAGTCGTACGAATTTAGATGTTTTTCCGGAGTTTTCCCCCACACAAGTGGTTGTGCAAACCGAGTCGCCTGGTTTATCTTCTACCTTGGTTGAGCAGCTGGTTACGCAGCCAATAGAAACCACGCTCTCTGGAATCGCTGGTCTTAAATCAATGCGCTCGCAGTCGATACCAGGCTTGTCGGTCATCACGATTGTCTTTGATGAAAACACCGATATTTATCGCAATAGACAAGTGGTTGCAGAGCGTTTAGCGACCTTAAATAATCAGCTTCCAAAAAATATCACGCCCAACATTACTCCGCTCGCTTCAAGCGCTAGCACAGTGCTGGGCATGGGCATTAGCTCTGATAAGCGCAGTTTAATGGAGTTAAGAACACTGGTTGATTGGACAATTCGACCGCATATTATGGCGGTGCCAGGCGTGGCAGATGTGAACGTTTTGGGGGGTGATGTTCGTCAGTTTCAGATTTTGGTTGATCCAAGCAAACTTGTTCGCTATCAACTTTCAATTCAAGAAGTGCTGGCTGCAACTGCCCGCGTTACTGGGGTGCGCGGCGCAGGGTATATTGAAAACAGTAATCAGCGCATTTTAATTAACACAGAAGGCCAAACTAAAAACATCAAGCAGCTTTCTCAAATGCCTATCATGCATAGCCATGGTCAAACGGTGCGCCTAAGCGATATTGGCACAATCATTGAAGGCGCAGCCCCTGCCATAAGCGCGGCGGCAATCAATGGTAAAGAGGGTGTTTATTTTTCTGCGCAAGGGCAACTTGGGGCGAATACCAAAGAGGTGACCGAGGCTGTAGAAAAAGCCATGCAAGAGCTCGTGCCTGAAATGCGTGCTCAAAACATTACGTTTTATCCTGCTTTATTTCGCTCGGCGAATTTTATTAACACGGCGATTGATGGCGTTAAAACAGATATTTTAATTGGCTCAATGCTGGTTATTGCGGTGTTGTTTTTGTTTTTATTTAATGTGCGTACGGCTTTTATTTCAGCCACAGCCATTCCGCTGTCACTGCTTGCAGCCACGATTGTGCTTGGTTATTTTGGCACAGGTCTCAATATTATGGTGCTTGGCGGCTTGGCGATTGCACTAGGTGAAGTGGTTGATGATGCCATTATAGATACAGAAAATATTTTTAGGCGATTGCGTGAAAACCGCTTGCTTGCAAGCCCGCTCCCTGCCCATCAGGTGGTTTTTAATGCCTCGATGGAGGTGCGTAGCTCAGTGGTTTATGCCACGATTATTGTGCTGCTGGTGTTTTTGCCACTGCTGACTTTGTCGGGGGTTGCTGGCAAGCTGTTTGCTCCTTTGGGTTACGCTTATATGAGTGCTATTAGCGCTTCTTTAGTGGTTGCGCTCACTTTAACCCCTGCACTTTGTTATGTATTTTTTTCAAGAGGGCAGCTAGAAAGTAAAGACCCTCCACTCATTGCTTGGCTGAAAAAAGCGTATATCCGTTTATTAAGGCGGATTGAGCGCAGCCACTTTACCGTCATGGCTTCAACGGCGCTTGTGATTGCCTTGGGTTTGGGCATTTTGCCTTTATTTAAAAGTCAGTTTATCCCTAACCTGCACGAAGGCCACTACATTATGCATATGACCGCAGTGCCCGGAACCTCTGCAAGAGAGTCTTTGCGTATTGGTAATAAAGTGTCAGCGGTTGTGCGTAAAATTAAGGGCGTTAAATCTGTGACGCAGTGGGTTGGGCGTGCGCCCAATGCAGCAGATACTTTTGGCACGCATTACAGCGAGTTTGAGGTTGAGCTAGACAATTTATCTGGACCCGAGCAAAGCCGAGTGCTCAATAGCATTCGAGAAGAGCTCGCTGGAGAGGCGGTAGATGACGACCATGATGGCAAAGCCGAAACTGGCTTTATTGGCGTGAGTTTTGCAATCAACACCTTTTTAACGGAGCGTATTGAAGAAACGATTTCAGGGTTTGCTGCTGCAATGGTGATCAATGTCCATGGTCAAGATTTAGACGCGCTAGACCGCGATGCGCGTGAGATTGCGACATTGCTCACGCATATTTCGGGGGCATCAGAAGTTCAGGTTCAGTCACCCCCTAGCACGCCTGAGCTTAGTATTAGACTTCGCCCAGAGCGCTTAGCGCTGTATGGGTTACAGTCGCTTGATGTGCTAGAAAGCATTCAGGCGGCTTATGAGGGCGTGCAAGCCGCACAAGTGTACGAGGATGCTCAAGTCACCAGCGTGAATGTGATGTTTGAAGCGTCAGTACGAGATGATTTACGCGAAATCGGTGTATTGCCACTTAAAAATCCTGATGGAAAAATTGTTTATCTTAAAGATGTGGCGGACATTAGCCAAGAAAATGGGCGCTCAAAAATATTGCATTTTGGCGCGCGGCGCATTCAAACCATTACTTGCAACATCAGCAACCGTGATCTATCAAGCTTTGCGAGTGAAATGAAAAAGCGCATTAAAAATGAAGTTAAATTATCAGAAGGAAACTTCGTCACCTACACAGGCGAAGCTGAAGTCAATGCCAAATCTCGCGAAGACTTGGTGGTACATTCGCTGCTGGCGGCAGTGGGTATTTTTTTAATGTTGTACATTGCGTTTGGTCGATTGCGTAACTTGCTGCTGACCTTTGCTAACCTGCCTTTTGCTTTAATTGGTGGCGTGATTGCTGCCATGTTGACGGGGGGGTGGATTTCACTTGGCTCGCTTGTGGGCTTTGTAACTTTGTTTGGAATCACGCTGCGTAACTCGATTATGATGGTGTCGCACTATCAGCACTTAATTGATGAAGAAGGTTGCGAGTGGGGCTTGGAGACTTGCGTTCGGGGCGCTTCTGAGCGCTTGCCATCCATTTTAATGACAGCGCTCGTGACGGCTTTGGGTTTGCTGCCTTTAGCGATGGGGAGCGGTCAGCCTGGGCGTGAAATTGAAGGGCCCATGGCCACCATTATTGTGGGGGGCTTGCTCACTTCTACCCTGCTTAATTTGTTGATTTTGCCTACAATTATGTTGCATTTTGGCAAATTTAAAAAAGAGAAACTTTCTTAAGATAAATTATCTTAAATGATGTTGGGCTGGCCTTGTGGCGCTCGATTTGCCCCGTAATGCGCGATGTTAAGTTGAACATGAGTTAAAAACGCCCGCTTATTTTCTTAACTGAACGGGTAAAAATTCGCGCCTGACCTCACCTTTATAGAGCTGTCTTGGGCGACCAATTTTGTGCTCTTCGTCAGAAATCATCTCCGACCATTGTGCAACCCATCCCGCAGTTCTTGCTAATGCAAAAATAGCCGTGAACATAGAGTTTGGAATGTTCATTGCCCGCATGACAATGCCGCTGTAAAAGTCTACGTTCGGGTAAAGTTTGCGCGATACAAAGTAGTCGTCTTCCAGCGCAATTTTTTCAAGTTCCATTGCCAGTTTAAACATCGGATCATCATGCAAGCCAAGCACATCAAGCACTTCATGGCAGGTGGTACGCATAATTTTAGCGCGCGGGTCCATATTGCGATACACCCGGTGACCAAAGCCCATTAAGCGAAACGTGTCCGATTTATCTTTAGCGCGCTTAATAAATTCACCAATACGTGAAATGTCGCCAATTTCTTCTAACATTTTGAGTGTGGCTTCGTTTGCGCCGCCGTGCGCTGGCCCCCAAAGCGAAGCGATTCCAGCTGAAATGCAGGCAAATGGATTGGCACCACTTGAGCCAACTAGGCGAACAGTGCTGGTTGAAGCGTTTTGCTCATGGTCAGCGTGTAAAATTAAAATACGCTCAAATGCTTTCGCCAGCACTGGATTCGGCTCATATTTTTCGCACGGCGTTGCAAACATCATATGCATAAAATTTTCTGCATAATTAAGATGATTTTGCGGATACATAAAAGGCTGACCTAAATTGTATTTGTAACTCCAGGCTGCAATGGTGGGGACTTTTGCAAGCAATCGATGCGCTGAAATTTCACGATGTTTTGCATCGCGAATATCCATTGCGTCAAAATAAAATGCTGAGAGCGAGCCTACTACGCCCACCATGACCGCCATTGGGTGCGCATCACGCCTAAAGCCGCGAAAAATGTTATTCAACTGGTCGTGCAACATGGTGCTGCCATTGATGGTGTCGGTAAATTGTTTGGTTTGCTCTGCATTGGGTAGCTCGCCATGCAAAAGTAAGTATGAAACCTCCATAAAGCTACAGTGTTCAGCTAGCTGCTCAATAGGGTAGCCGCGATAGTAAAGTAAGCCTTTTTCACCATCAATAAAGGTAATGTTTGAGTTGCACGCTGCCGTAGATAAAAAGCCAGGGTCGTAGGTGAACACACCGTGTTTGCCTAGGCTTCGGATGTCAATGACGTCATTTCCAAGGCTGCCTGAAAGCATAGGTAAATCTATGGGCGCAGCCCCGTTGTCAAACGTAAGAGTGGCTTTAGTCGGGTGGGTCATGCTGTCATGCCTTGTTGAGTTGGTTTTTAATGGTTGAGTTAGTTTTTAATTTAAGATGAATTATACTTTATTGATGCGCATCAATGCGCAGGCAGGCATTGTCAATTCCTGGCGCATACGTTTAAGTGAAGTTTAACTTTGGTAGATAGCGCCTAGTATGCGTGGGGCTTTTGCCCCCGTCACCGCTGGCAGGCTACCCGTTTTTTGCTCAAGACAACGCTTGGCGAGCCAGGCAAAAGCAACGGCTTCTAGCCAATCTACACCAATACCCAGCTTGTCAGTTAATTCAATTTTTGTTGCGCTTAAGAGACTTTGCAGTTGCTTGACGAGCAGGCTATTATGCGCGCCGCCGCCGCAGAGGTAAATTTCATCAACATGTTTGCAATGGTGATTGAGCGCATGATAAATGCTGTGCGCGGTGAGTGACACCAAGGTAAAAGCAACATCTTGTGGGCGGTAGTGTTTATTTGTCAGGTGGCGATGAAGCCAAGCGGTATCAAATAAGTCACGCCCTGTGCTTTTAGGCGGATTGAGCGAAAAATAAGACTCGGACAGCATGGCAGATAAAAGTGGGCTAATGAGCTCGCCCGTGCTTGCCCATGCGCCGTTGGCGTCATAGCTTAAGTTTTTGTGCTGCTTAATCCAGGCATCTAGCAGCATATTGCCAGGACCTGAATCAAAGCCAATGACATGAGCGTTTTGCGCCAAATAGCTGATATTGGCAATGCCGCCGATATTGATCACTGCTCGATTTAACTGCGGATGAGCAAAAACAGCTTGATGAAAAGCTGGCACCAGTGGCGCTCCTTGGCCTCCGGCGGCAATGTCGCGGCTTCTAAAGTCGGATACTACTGTGATGCCTGTAAGTTCTGCTAAAAGTGCCGCATTGCCAATTTGTAAGGTAAAGCCAAGCTCAGGGCGGTGCCTGATCGTTTGCCCATGGCAGCCAATGGCTGAAATAGCGCTGGCGTTTAACTGGGTGTTTATCAGAAGGGTGCTTGTGGCTTCTGCATAAAGCGTTGCTAGCTGGTTGCTAATGAGCGTGCTGGCCTCTAACTCATTTTGGCTTGGGTGCTGTAAGATTAAAATTTCTGCGCGGATGCTTTCAGGGTAGGGCAAAAAGTGCGTGCGCAAAACTTGAGGGCGCTCATGGTTTGTGAAATCTACGAGTACGGCATCTACGCCATCAAGACTGGTGCCAGACATAAGACCTATAAAGAATTTTTCAGTCATGAGTGTGATATTGACCTATTTTTAATTAGGACAACCCCTTTTAATTTTGTATAAAAAGGCTACGTTCCCGCTGCATTTTTATATTGCTTTCACCGCTGGTTTTTAAGTGTTGTTTTGACGTGCGGGTATTAAAGAAATAATTAAAAGTCTTTAAAAACCAGTCTAACTTTCAGCTTGGCTGCCAGATTTTTGTTTAATTTGCGCTAAAATAACGCTTTCATTAGAGTTTTAATTTTTGACTATACAATTTATTTAGTGCGCTGGTTAAATTTACTAAATTTAAATCTGAATTTTTTTGAGTCTTGCTTGATTTTTAAATTTAAACGGGCGCTTGAAGAAATTTTACAGGTCAAGAATATGAATTTGAGCACTAAATAGTAACAGAAAATGTGAGCAACATTAAGTCGATACACCGCAAAGCAAACGTGCTTGTAGTGAAAAATAAAGGATATGCCAAGTGGCTACAGATAACAGTCTAAGTGAAGATATTAAGCGGCAGCTCGCAGTGATTAAGCGCGGCGCAGGCGAGCTTTTAATCGAGGCTGAACTTGTTGAAAAGCTCAAAAAAGGTGTGCCTTTAAGAGTTAAGGCGGGGTTTGATCCTACTGCGCCAGACTTGCACTTAGGTCATACTGTGCTGATCAATAAACTCCGTCAATTTCAAGATTTAGGGCATCAGGTTTTATTCTTGATTGGCGATTTTACGGGCATGATTGGCGACCCTACAGGCAAAAGCGCGACTCGTCCGCCACTGACCCAGGAGCAGGTGCAAGAGAATGCGCAGTCATACACAGCTCAGGTGTTCAAAATACTTAAGCCGTCACAAACTGAGGTGGTGTTTAATTCTCACTGGCTCAGTGAGCTTGGGGCGGCAGGGATGCTCAGGCTTGCTGCAAGTCATACGGTTGCCCGTATGTTAGAGCGTGACGATTTTGCTAAAAGATATAAAGCAAATCAGCCGATTGCAATTCATGAATTTTTGTATCCTTTGCTGCAAGGGTATGATTCAGTTGCATTAAATGCGGATGTTGAATTGGGCGGCACGGATCAAAAATTCAATCTGCTGATGGGGCGCGAGCTGCAAAAGCAAGCAGGAGTGTCGCAGCAATGTATTCTTACCATGCCTTTGCTTGAGGGTTTGGATGGCGTCAATAAAATGTCCAAGTCGCTTGGTAATTACATTGGTATTGCAGAGGCGCCAGAGGTTATTTTTGCCAAAATTATGTCTATTTCAGATGAGTTAATGTGGCGTTATATTGATCTTCTTTCATTCGAGAGTATTGAAAATGTTGACAAATGGAAGGCTGAAGTTGCATCGGGTGCAAATCCGCGGCATATTAAAGTGAGATTTGCGCAAGAAATTGTTACGCGCTTTCATAGCGAGGCCGATGCAGAAAGGGCGCTGGCTGATTTTCAGACGCGCGCTCAGGGCGGCATTCCTGATGATGTGCCGGAAATTACCATCAGTATAGATGGTGCTCATATCGGATTGGCCCAGTTATTGAAGCTTGCAGGCTTGGCGGAGAGCACGTCAGAAGCCTATCGGGCGATTGATCAGGGGGGCGTAAAGCTCAACAGTGAAAAAGTCAGTGATAGAAATTTGCAGTTAAATAAAGGTGTTACGCTGGTGGCCCAAATGGGTAAGCGCAAGTTTTCAAAAATTACGATTGCCCCATAAGTTTTTTTGAGGATATGGAGTACATTAAAGCGTTGCTTGCACTAGGTTTTAAGCGCTTGTAGAGTGTGCGCCTCATCATCAAGTTGCATGGCAAAAACGCTCGCTTGGGCGCAAAAAAATAACACGGTTAAGATTATTTTTAAAATCTTTGCAAAATTTTAATTGACGGTACATTAAAGCGCTGTATAATGCGCACCTCGTTAACGCAAAGCGTTGATGGCGAGTTGGAAATAAAACCAATTTTCGGCACTGTTCTTTAACAATATAACAACTGATAAGTGTGG
>JAVKLV010000036.1:0-89553 GCA_031538905.1 Methylotenera sp.
ATCAAATCTGCTGCACATCTAGCCGTTGTGCCAGCAACAAAATGTTCAATTAACCTCGACTGCTTAGCTGAATTTAATCTGCTCTTTCTCATGACGTCCTTATAACATTTTATGTGTTATCTAGGACAGCCCCTAAAATAATTTAAAAAGCAGCCATTGCCAATGGCTAGCATGGCAAATATAAAGAGTATCGCAAATAAAAAATGTATAACTTAGATTTTTAAGTTAGATTTTTAACTTAGCATTGCACGGACATTATCCAAGTCTTCTTGCGTATCAACCCCGGTAGCTGGGGAATTTTTTGAAATTGACACTGCAATCTTGTGCCCATGAAACAAAACACGCAGCTGCTCCAAAGATTCAACTTGCTCAATCATGCTTGCCTGCAAACTAGGGTAGCTTTGAAGAAAGCCGGCTCTGTAAGCATAAATTCCAATGTGTCGATAGATATTCATGCTTTGCGGCATTTCTTTACCCTCAGAAAAAGCATCTCTAGGGTAAGGGATGGGCGCTCTACTAAAATAAAGCGCATGATGATGTGCATCTAACACCACTTTCACAACATTTGGATTTAAAAAATCCGCCTTCGTCTTGATTGGATGACAGGCAGTCGCCATCACTGCCTCGGGATGATTATTGAGCACCTCAACAACCTCATCGATTAACGAAGCTTCAATCAGCGGCTCGTCTCCTTGAACATTCACAACAATGGCCTCGTCACGCCAAGCGCAGACCATTGCAACTTCGGCCACTCTATCGGTGCCACTTAAATGATTGCCCGTCATGACTGCCTGATGCTGATATTGACTTAACGCCTCAACAATACGCACATCATCAGTCGCAACAATCACTTGCTTTGCGCGGCTTAATTTTGCCCGCTCAACCACCCAAGCCACCATTGGCTTGCCGCCAATATCTAATAATGGCTTACCAGGAAGCCTGGTACTTGCGTATCGCGCAGGAATGACGACATAAAACTCTGGTTTTTGAGCGGTCAATTTACAGCATTTCTTCATCAGTTAATTTGCGCGCTTCTTCTTCAAGCATCACAGGAATACCGTCTTGTATAGGGTAGGCTAACCCTGCCGACTTAGAAATAAGCTCATTAGTTAATTTGTTAAAGCTTAGCGTGCCTTTTGTTACTGGGCAAACCAAAATTTTCAATAATGTTGCATCCATTTTATTTTCTCAAGTTGTGCACTCACGCGCTGAATAAGGGGGGGCTGATTTGCAGCATCGACCGTGATTGTAATGGGCAAATACCACGCATCCTTTAGATTAAAGACAAAGCATTTTACTGCATCTTTTTCTGTCATTAAAATTGTTTTACCTGCAAACTGCTTGAAATCTTGCTCAGAAAAGGCATGATGATCAGCAAAAACATGGCGCTGAAACGTTAAGCCCAAATCAGTCAGTAACTTAAAAAAACGCTCAGGATGAGCAATCCCTGCAATTGCGACCAAGTCTTGCTTTGTAAAAGCATGCGCTTCTTTTATCACGGCCTGCCGGCTAACAGAAACAAAGGTTTTGCCATGCACCTGCATTGTATAAGCTGCGCTATGCTGACCATCAGCAAACTCACAAACCGCCTCTGAAAAAGCCCCTCCGCCCACAATAATGTCAACCAATTTCAGTCTCGCAATCCCTTCTCGCAAAGGGCCTGCGGGCAAAAGCCTACGGTTGCCAAATCCATGATGAGCATCAATCAATGCAATTTCAACATCTCGTTGCAAAGCATAATGCTGGAGACCATCATCACTAATAATTACATTGCATTTTGGATTAGATTGCAATAAAGCCTGCGCGGCGGCAACGCGATGAACGCCCACAAACATCGGGCAGCGGGTGCGTCTTGCAATCAGTAGCGCCTCATCACCCACCTCACTTGGCAGGCTATAAGCGCCCACGGGGCTGACTATGCTGGATAGCCGGCCATAACCTCGGCTCACAATACCAGGGAAAAAACCCGCAAGCAGAAGCTGCTCAGCCAAATAAACCACAAACGGTGTTTTACCAGTGCCGCCGACTGTAATGTTGCCAACAACAATCACCGGAACGCTTAAGCGCGTGCTCTTAAGCAAGCCATGTCGATAACAAAATCTTCTCAGCAGCGTGACAATAAAAAATAGCCACGACAGTGGAATCAGCACAAAATGCCATGCCGTAAAACCTTGCCATTGCCTTTCAAACCATTGGTTCATTTTTATTGGTTGATTTTTTATAGTGCACGCTCAATGGCTAACTAAACTGCTTTTGATATAGCTTGGCATAATGACCACCCTGCGCGATTAAGGTTTTATGCGTACCACTTTCGAGAATTTCACCCATTTCCATCACCACAATTCGATCTGCATTTTCAACCGTACTCAAGCGATGCGCAATGACAATACTGGTTCTGTCTTGCATCAGCTTATCTAATGCTGCTTGCACGTGCTGCTCTGACTCGGTATCTAAAGCAGAGGTGGCCTCATCTAAAAGTAAAATTGGCGCGTTTTTTAAAATCGCACGGGCAATCGCAATACGCTGCCGCTGACCGCCTGATAAACGCATCCCTTTATCGCCAATCTCACTATACAAACCATCGGGCAATTGCAAAATAAAATCCCAAGCATGCGCTGCTTTAGCCGCATTGATGACATCTTCTTCTGTAGAGTGCCGCAGCACGCCATAAGCAATGTTATTAAAAACAGTATCATTAAATAAAATAATATCTTGGCTCACCAGCGAAAACTGCTGCCTTAACGAGGCCAATGGCAATGAGCGCATATCAATGCCATCTAACAAAATGCGTCCTTGCTCTGCCTCATAAAAGCGCGGGAGTAAGTTCACCAACGTTGTTTTGCCGCCGCCAGACCTACCCACCAAAGCTAGCTTTTCACCCGGACGAATAGTCAAATGAATGTTTTTAAGCGCAGGGCGTTTTGCATTGCCATAAGTCAAGAAAACCCCTTGAAACTCAATCTCACCTTGACTTCTTGCCAACACCTGCCCACTTTCATCGACCTCGGCTTTAGTATCAATCACCCCAAATATGCTCAATGCCGCCACGCGCGCCACCTGCATTTCTTCATTGATTGAAGTCAACCCTTTAAGAGGGGTAATTAACATGAGCAAAGCGCTTACAAACGCCGCAAATTCACCTGCGCTAAAGCGGCCAACCGCATAATAAACAACCAACCCAAGTGAAATCGCAACCAGCATTTCAACCGTCATGCTATTCACGCCAGAGAGTCGCGCTAAGCGAATTTGCATACGACGATTTTTTGCCACTACTTTTGCAAAGCGCTCATTTTCATAGGGTTGAGCGCCAAAGATCTTCACAATGCGCTGACCTGTGATAGCTTCTTCTGAAACCTTAGTCATTTCACCAACAGAGTCTTGTGCGGCGTGCGCCGCATCTCGAAGCTGTGGGCGCATTTCTTTTAAAATAAACGCCATGCCCGGCGCCACAAAAATAAAAATTAAGGTTAATCGCCAATCCAAATAAAGCATATAGCCGACAATACCAATTGCAGTTAAAGAATCTCGCGCCAAGGTTAAGATAGATTTAGTCACTGCATTTGCCATCTGCTCGACATCATAAGTAAACTTAGAAACCACAACACCCGCAGACTGCTGGTCAAAATAACTCATCGGCAACTTCATTAGCTGACGAAAAGTATCTAACCTTAAATCTTCAACAACACGACGGGCCACCCAGCGCATCGAAAAATTAGAAGTAGCGCTTGCCAGCGCACGCGCTGCCAACAGGCCAAACAACATAAAAGGTAAAAATACCGCCTGATCTGGCGCGCGCTTAACAAAACCTTCATCGGTAATTTGCTTGATTGCCGCTAAAAAAGCAGCATTCGTCGCAGAAAAAATAGTCAGCGCTAAAATACCACTCAAAAATACAACTTTGTATTTCCACGCATATCTAAAAAGACGCAGATAAATTTTTTCTAAGTGAGGTGTGGTTAAAATGCTCAATTTTTGCTTAATTTCTTTTTTAAAGTGTAGTTTTTAAATGTGGTTTTTAAAAGTGATGCGGTGAGACTTAAAAAGCAAACAGCCTTAAAGGTCTATTTAAAATCAAGCGCCTGCCTTAGCCTGTGTAGCAAATGTAATATGGGTGTATCCAGCACTGCGCGCAGCTTCCATCACGTTAACCACAGACTGATGGGTTGATTTAGCGTCTGCACTAATAATAATGGTAGGCTCTTTTGCACCATTAACAGCCACTTGCAAAGCTTTGCTAATGCCAGCTACCGAAGGATTAGGCAAGCCTTTATTGTTAATGTAGTATTTTTCATCGGCATCAATACTCACTTCAATCGTAATCGATTTTTCTTGTGGCGCGCTTGCATCAACAACGCTTGGCAAATTGATTTGCAATTCACCGGTACGTGAAAATGTTGTACTCACCACCAAAAAAATAATAATCACCAAGAGCACATCAATTAAAGGCACCAGATTCATCTCTAGCGTATCTTCTCGCTCTCTACGTTGAAACTTCATGTCAGGTCCTTAATCACTTTGTAGGCTTAAAATCTCGCGGGCTTAAATTTCAACCCAATATAAAAGAGCTCAAGCGCTGATAGTAGCCACGCTACTCGCACCATGAGATTTTAAAAAAATAAAAATAGTTACGGCAATTTAATCAATTAACGCTGACCGTAAATAATATCGAGTAGCTTAGCCGCTTGCTGCTCCATGCCAATCAGCACGTCATCAATTTTTGAGCGAAAATAGCGATAAGCAATCATTGCTGGCACCGCTACCACAATACCTGCCGCCGTATTGTACAAAGCTACTGAGATTCCGCGTGCAAATTGCGCAACATCGTGCCCCGTGCTTGTAAATGCGCCAAATAATTCAACCATGCCAATCACCGTACCAAACAAACCTAGCAATGGCGCAACAGTGGCAATAGTACCCAGGGTAGAAAGATACTTTTCAAGCTGATGCGCTACCGCACGACCGCTTTCCTCAACAGCTTCTTTTGCTGCTTCGCGAGAATTTTTTGAGCTTAAAAATGCGCTGGCAAACACCTGCCCCAATAAAGAATGCTGAGCCAATCGATGCACCGCATCTTCACTTAGCTCACCACTTTCAAGCCAAGCCTGCACTTCTTGCAACAAGCCCGCAGGAGCAATTAAATGCTCGCGAAGAAACATAAAGCGCTCGGCAATAATCACGATAGAAACCACCGATGCAATAATCAGTGGCCAAATTGGCCAACCTGCCGCTAAAATAATTTGCCACACAGTAAAACTCCTTAATGCTCTTTTATAATCTGCAAAATTGATCGTCATTTAAAGCCGACGATACTTTAGCTTGTCGCTCATATTTGAGCAAGCTTAGTCTGTGTTGTTTGCTCACAACCTCGCGCTTGCTGACCTCACATCAATGCTCAAGATCAATTTAAGCTTAAGTTGCAAGTTGAATTTAAAAGCTGAATGAAATTTAAAAAATCAAGCTTAGAATTAAGCGAGCGATGATAAATGCGCTCAAAAAACATCATGCCAATAGCGCCTTAGCTGCTTGCGAGCGCTTGTGACTTCAATACGCCGATGCGCAAATTGCATTTGCACCGCACCATGGTAATCCGAACGATAAAGCAAAGCTTTGGTTGCCTTGTAACGTTCAAATATCAGCGCTTTAGGGTGACCAAACCGATTCAAATAACCATTAGTAAAAATACTGATACTAGGCGCTACCGCTGATATAAATTCAGGGGTAGACGAAGTTTTACTCCCATGATGTGGCACAACCATCACATCACTTTTAAGCGCCCCTACTTGCGTGTTGAGTAATGCTTGCTCATCAGGCGCCTCAATATCGCCTGTCAACAATACGCTGCCCGAACGACTACCCACCTTGAGCACACAGCTTCGATGATTATCTTTTAAATGGGGATCATCATTTTGCAAGCCAGGATACAACACCTCGAATATCACTTCATCCCAAACCCAGCGCTGCCCTCTAAAGCAACTGAGATTTTTTGTTGATGATGGAACCGTAAGCGCTTTGGGAAAAGAGCTATCCAGCCAGCTAACAGGCATCAAACTTAGCACCGACATCATGCCACCGCTATGGTCAATATCATGATGGCTCACCATGAGCCCATCTAAACGCTCAATGCCTTCGCCACGCAAAAAAGGCACCACAATGCGGCTCCCCGCATCGCTTTGCGCGTTGTATTGAGGCCCAGTATCATAAACAAAGCTATGCTGTGCCGTTTGCACCACAACGCTTAAGCCTTGCCCAACATCAAGCACAGTGACGTTCATATCGCCTAACTTAAGGGGCGGCGGCACAATAAAGAGCATGGGTAAAAAACCTAAAAAGCCCAAATACCGCATTGGAATACCTCGCGGCAATAATAGCCAGAGCACGCCCAACATGGCCGGCACAAATGTCCACGCAGCAGGCTCATGCTGTTGCCAAGTCACTATTTGTGACTGATTAAGCCACTTTAATAATGACATACAGATATCTAAGGCTTGATATGCAAAGTAAAGCGGATAATCTATCGGCAAAAAACTGCCCAGCAAAGCTAAAGGTGTCACAATAAAACTGATTATCGGAATAGCAATGGCGTTAGCAACAGGCGAAATAATAGACACTTGCCCAAACATCACCAGCAATAAAGGCAACATACCGACCGTGACTGCGTATTGTGTTTTTAACGCGGCTTTAAGCCAATGAGCTTCAGCGACTCGCCCGCCCAAAGCATAAGCGAGCATAGCCACAGCACCGAACGACAACCAAAATCCAGGTGCAATGACCGCCCAAGGGTCAAGCACCACGACCAGCATTAAAGCGATGGTCAGCACTTGTGAAATAAGCCATTGCCGCCCGGTCCATACGGCCACAGCCAAAACCAGCAACATATAAAAAGTACGTTGAGATGGCACAGAAAAGCCTGCAATTAAAGCATAAGCGAGCGCCACCATAACGCCCGCCACGCTGGCTGCTTTTCGCGTTGGCAAATACATCATCAGCCAAGGGTTTCGTCGCCAAAAAAAACTCACTACCGCAAACGCCAAACCTGCCAGCATTGTAATATGCAAGCCCGAAATTGACATCAAATGACTGGTGCCAGTACGTAAAAAAACTTGCCAGTCTGCCACGCTAATTTGGCTGTCATCGCCCATCACCAAGGCCTCAATAATGCCGGCATAAGGTTTATCAGCCAGCACCTTGATAATGCGTTGCTGCACTTGCTCTCGTAAACGTAAAACAATATAAGCAGGTTGCCACACAAAATCCGCCAGCTTTTTAGCGTCGGCTTTGGTTTTAATGCTGCCGTTCGCGCGAATGTTTTCTGCCAAAGCCCAAGACTCAAAATCAAACCCATGCGGATTAAGCGTGCCGTGTGGACGCTTTAATCGTACTGAAAGCTGCCAGCGCTCACCCGCTCTAAAATGATTGCGCGCGAGGCTTTTCTCTTCTGTATTTGGGGGGGCTTCATCAGGGATTGCATGATAGTCATTTAAACTAACACGCTTAGGCACCACAGCGCCTTTGGTGAGTATTTTTTCTACATCAAAGTTAAAGCGCTCACCACGCTCTGTTGCTTCTGGAACGCTTGCCACAATCCCTTCAACAACAATCGTTTTTTGCTCCCAAGCGCTTGGCAATGCATCATTTAATCGCCAATAAGCAAAGCTACTTGCCCAGCACACGCCCAATAAAAAAGCGGCAGCGCCCGTTAAAGCCTGTTTTAGAAATCGTGAAGAAGTGTGGCTTGAAAAAAAAGAGGGGTGAGTTTTTGCGTAAGCAATCAATACAACCAAGCATAATGCGCTGACAAGCCAAGTTAAACCTGGCAATTGCACTAACTGCTGAGTGCTCCAAGCACCAAAAACAAACATGAGCGCGACAAAGGTCATGTTGCAAAGCTTAATTTATAGCGCCTGCAGTTTTCCATCAACAAGTTTGTATTGCTGCTGCATTTTTTTTGCCAGTGTTAAGTCATGCGTCACCACTACTAAGCTGCGCTTTTGCAATTGATTCACTTCCAAAAGTAAATCAAACACAGCATCTGCGGTATGCCGATCTAAATTGCCAGTAGGCTCATCAGCCAAAATACATTGTGGTTTGGTTACCAAGGCGCGTGCAACGGCTGCACGCTGGCGCTCGCCGCCTGAAAGCTCGCCTGGCATATGCTCAGTACGCGCACTCAAGCCCACCTTAGCTAAAGCCTCTGCCGCCAAGGTCAGCGCCTCTTCACGCAACATACGCCTTATCAACAAGGGCATTGCAACGTTTTCTAAGGCGGTAAATTCTGGCAACAAATGATGAAACTGATACACGAAACCCAATGACTGATTACGCATCTCGCTCTTTTTTGCTTCGTTCATCGCAATAAGATTTTGGTTAAGAATACGCACCTCGCCACGACTAGGCTCATCTAGCCCCCCAAGCAAATGCAATAAAGTGCTTTTGCCAGAACCCGAAGTCCCGACAATCGCAATTTGCTCACCGGCACGGATATTTAAGTCGATGCCATTTAACACCTCAACATCCAGGCCACTGTAAGTTTTATGTAAGTCGCGACAAAAAACAATGCTACTCATATCTTAAAGCCTCTGCTGGGTTGATTTTACTTGCGCGCCAGCTTGGGTACAAAGTCGCCAGTAGGCTCAAAATAACCGACACCATCACAATGATCATGACATCAGACCAAATTAAATCAGAAGGCACTTCACTTATTTGGTAAACGTCTTTAGCTAAAAACTTCACGTGAAATAAACCTTCAATAAACGGAATAATACTTTCAATGTTTAAAGCAACTAGCACCCCAAACACCGTGCCTATCAACGTGCCTATGATGCCGATGAGCGCGCCTTGAATAATAAAAATGAGCATGATGCTGCTTGGGCTAGCGCCAAAAGTACGCATAATGGCAATGTCAGCACGCTTATCTGTAACCGCCATTACCAGCGTTGACACGATATTAAAGGCAGCGACCGCAACGATTAAAGTCAGAATAATAAACATCACGCGCTTTTCCATTTGCACTGCTTTAAAAAAATTAGCGTGCTGCTGTGTCCAGTCCGTCACATAGTAACTGCCATTTAAATTAACTGGCGTGTTGAGTTCTTTATAAAGAATATCAGCCACGCTCGGCGCAATAAATAAATCATCTAATTTGAGCCGCACGCCTGAAACCTTGTCATCCATACGGTAGAGCTTTGCAGCATCGCTCATATGAATAAGCGCTAAACCTGCGTCGTACTCTTGCATACCGCTATTAAATAAGCCTATCAAGGTAAACTGCTTCAAGCGCGGCACCACGCCTGCCGGGGTAAACTGCCCTTGTGGCGCCATCACAACTACTTTATCGCCCATTTGAGCCCCAAGGTAATAAGCTAAATCAGCACCCAAAATAATGCCAAACTCGCCAGCGCGTAAGTCGCTCAACTTGCCAGCACGCATACTTTTACCCAAGTCAGCCACTTGATCTTCATCGCTAGGCAGTATGCCCCGAATAATGGCGCCCTGCACGCCTTGCCCATAGCTTAGCATTGCTTGTGCGTTAATATATGGCGCGGCGGCCAATACGTGCTGTCGCTTTGATACAGATCGAACAATGCGCTGCCAATCACTTAGCGTATTATTGCTGCCCGTAATTTCTAAATGAGAAGCCACGCCCAAAATTCTGGTGCGTAAATCTTTTTGAAAGCCATTCATCACCGACAGCACAATAATGAGCGCCGCAACCCCCAAAGCAATACCTATCATGCTGGTGAGCGAAATAAATGAAATAAAATGATTTTTACGTTGAGCACGCGTATATCGCATCCCAACAAAAAACTCAAATACCGATAGGCGCGTGAACAAAGACTGTAATTTTTTTAGCATAGCGTGAATTCTAACAGGCTTAGATCAATAAATGGCTGATGTATGAGAGTGCAACAGATTAGAAGTATTCAAAAAAATAACAAGCGCGCCAAAACAGATTGAAAATTTAATAGCCTTTACTTAAAAAGCCATTACAAAGCCAATCATCATGAGTCGGCCTATTTAAGAGCTAAGTCTGTTAAAATGATGATGCGCGAGCATATAGGAAAAACCATGTTTACAGGCATCATACAAGCCGTAGGAAAAATCGAACAAATAAGCCCTTTAAAGGATGACGTAAAACTCAGCATTGCCTATATGGGGCTTGATATGCAAGACGTGAAAATAGGCGATAGCATTGCGGTTAATGGTGTTTGCTTAACGGCCACAGGCTTTAATGATCGCTATTTTGAAGCACACGTTTCTAAAGAAACCTTATCGGTCACAACTGGCTTAGATACAATACATGAGATGAATTTAGTCAACCTAGAAAAAGCATTGCGGCTCAATGATAGGCTGGGGGGGCATCTCGTGAGCGGCCATGTGGATGGCATTGGCGAAGTGGTGCTTTTTGAAGAACGCGGCAACTGCTGGAAACTAGACATTCGCGTGCCACATCCGTTTGCAAAATACATTTGCGTCAAAGGCTCAATCGCGGTCAATGGCGTGAGCTTAACTGTAAACAGCATCGCAAGCGATGTATTGAGCGTCAATTTAATCCCCCATACCCTAGCAAACACAACGCTTCAGTTTTTAAAAACCACAAACCAAGTCAATATAGAGGTTGATCAAATTGCGCGTTACGTAGAGCGCATGACGCTTTGGGCGGCAGAGCCTCAGGATTAAATTGATTACTCTAAAAAATATACGATATTCTAAAAAACATACAAGACAAAAACCTTTTAAGCACACGAGCATCACCCCATGAGCCACACGCAAAACAAACATCAAGTAATCAGCCCCACGCGAGAGATTATTGAGGAAATCAAAAATGGGCGCATGGTGGTGCTAGTTGATGACGAAAACCGTGAAAATGAAGGCGATTTAGTGCTGGCGGCAGAGTTTATCAGCGCAGAACACATCAACTTTATGGCAAAACATGGTCGCGGCTTAATCTGCCTAACGCTCACAGAAGCGCGATGCCACCAACTTAAGCTCACAAAAATGGTTCAAAAAAATGGTGCGCGCATGGGCACTAATTTTACGGTTTCGATTGAAGCCGCCGAAGGCGTCACAACTGGTATTTCAGCGGCTGATCGGGCGCGCACGGTGCAAGCCGCTGTCGCAAAAAATGCCAAGCCGAGTGACATTGTGAGTCCAGGTCATATTTTTCCACTCACAGCCATGGATGGCGGCGTACTGGTGCGTGCCGGGCACACAGAAGCAGGTTGCGATCTGGCTCAATTAGCCGCCTGTGAGCCGAGTAGCGTTATTTGCGAAATTCTAAAAGACGATGGCAGTATGGCGCGCTTACCCGACTTAATGGCATTTGCCGCCGAACACAAGCTCAAAATCGGCACAATTGCCGACTTAATTCACTACCGCGCACAAACAGAATGTCTGGTTGAGCGCGCCGCCGAACGCACCATTCAAACGCCGTACGGTGAAATGATGCTCATCGCCTATCGCGACAACATTGCCAAAGAAACGCATCTGGCTTTGGTTAAAGGTACGCCCCATGCAAGCACTGAAACATATGTTAGGGTGCATGAGCCTTTATCTATTTTTGACCTCTTAGACAGCTCAAGCAACACGCACAGCTGGAATACGCTAAGTGCCATGAAAGTCATTGCCAATGCACAGGCCGGAGTCATGGTATTACTGCATCAACAAGAAACTGGCGAAGCACTGATTGAGCGCATTCAAGGAGCCGATGAAAAGGTGCGCTTTAACCAAGAGTTGCGCACTTATGGCATTGGCTCTCAAATTTTACTGGACATTGGCGTTGGTAAAATGAAACTGCTGGCCGCCCCGCGCAAAATGCCAAGCATGACGGGCTTTGGCTTAGAGGTAACAGGCTACTTAGAAGCCAGTAACAACTAAAAAATTATGATATTAAACAATTAGATATGCTAGAGTAATGCCATTGGAAAACATTAACTGCACTGGTCACTTTCTTATTGCGATGCCCGCAATGACTGACTCATTCTTCGCAAAATCAGTCATTTTCATTTGCGCACATAATCAAGACGGCGCGATGGGCGTCATCATTAACCGCCCCACCGATTTAACTTACGAAGGGCTGTTTAAAAAAATCAACATGGAGCTTTTAAACACTGCTGTTGCAGATTGCGCCGTGTTGTTTGGCGGTCCGGTACAAACTGAACGTGGTTTTGTTTTGCACGAAGCGGCTGCTGGCGAATGGGATAGCACGCTGACTATCAACGACAACACAGCGCTCACCACATCTAAAGACATTCTCGAATCGGTAGCAAGTGGTAGCGGGCCTCGCAATATGCTCATCACTTTAGGCTATGCGGGCTGGTCAGCAGGCCAGCTTGAAGACGAAATCAAGCAAAATGCCTGGCTCTGCGTGCAAGCCACTGACCCGCACACTGTGCATAAAATTTTATACGCGTTAAATTACACAGAAAGACTGCCCGCAACAATGGCGTTACTTGGCATTGACCCTGCGCGCCTATCTGATGTGGCAGGTCACGCTTAAATGAGCAGTTTGGCCAGCTGTCAGCGCATAGATAACGAGCATGTTTACGACGAAAAAATCGTTTTATCTGGCACGGTACTTTGCTTTGATTTTGGTGAGCAACGATTAGGCGTTGCCGTGGGGGAACACACGCTGGCAACTGCAAGCCCACTTGTCACCATTGATAACGAAAGCAATAAAATACGGTTTGAAAATATCAGCCGACTAATAAAAGAGTGGCAACCCAAGTTGCTGATTGTGGGCTTTCCGCTCAGTCTTGATGGCGATCAAACACCTCTGACAGACTTATGTAAAAAGTTTGCAAGGCGGCTTAATGGTCGGTTTAATTTACCCGTCGTGCTTGTGGATGAACGCTATAGCTCTCTTGAAGCAAGTGAGCTACTTCATCAATCGGGGATTAAAGGGCGCGCGCAAAAAAGTATGCTCGATCAAGTTGCCGCACACACCATACTACAAAGCTATTTTGATCAGCGCTTATGGCAAAGCCCCTCACCATAAGAGATGATTACAGGTAAAATTGCAACATGACTTTAAAAAACATTTCATTGCCTGATGCGGAAATTTTGCTCAAATCACTAGCAGAGAAAATTCAACCTTTACTCAAAGCAAATACGGCTTTAGTGGGTATTCAAAGTGGCGGCGTTTTGATGACTAATCAATTACTTAGCTTGCTTGCACAAGAGATGCGCGCGCATCAAGTGGCGCACGGAAGTTTAGATGTTTCATTTTATCGTGATGACTATGCAACGCGTGGCTTAAAAGCGGAAAATCGCCCCAGTCAGATTGCATTTGAAGTAGAAAACAAACACATTATTTTAATTGACGATGTATTTTATACAGGCCGTACCGTACGGGCAGCCATGAACGAGCTATTTGATTACGGTCGCCCTGCGAGCATTACTTTAGTTACATTGATCAACCGAGGCGGGCGCGAGTTACCCATTGCACCACAAGTCACTGCAGCACATATTCAATTGGATTCTTCGCAGCACTTACAATTAACACAAGAAAAAAATGGCACGCTCAAGCTCACATTGACCCCAGATAAACCGGCAGAAAATCAAACATGAATAACCCTCAATTAAACGCTGAAAAAAAATTACAGCACCTTCTTTCAATTGAAGACTTACCTAAAAAAATACTCAATCAAATTTTAGATACCGCAGAATCTTTTATGGGCGTTGCAGAGCGCGAGGTAAAAAAAGTGCCGTTGCTGCGCGGAAAAACAGTCTGCAATTTATTTTTTGAAAACAGCACGCGCACGCGCACCACGTTTTAATTTGCCGCCAAACGACTCTCTGCCGACGTTATTAACTTAAACGTCAACACCTCATCACAATCTAAAGGTGAAACAATTTTAGACACGGTAGATAATCTCATCGCCATGCATACCGATATGTTTGTGGTGCGGCACGCACAATCGGGCGCAGCACACCTCATTGCGCAACACGTGCCCAGTCACATCCATGTCATCAATGCTGGCGATGGTCGCCACTCACACCCCACACAGGGCTTGCTTGATATCTTTACCATTCGCAAATACAAGCCTGACTTACACAATTTAAGAGTCGCCATTGTGGGTGATATCTTGCATTCACGCGTTGCGCGTTCTGCCATTCATGCGCTCACTACATTAGGCGTGCCAGAAGTGCGTGTCATCGCCCCCAAAACACTGCTTCCTGCGCAGATTGGCAAGCTAGGCGTACACGTATTTCACGATATTAAAGAAGGCTTAAAAGAGGTTGATGTGGTGATGACGTTGCGCTTACAAAATGAGCGTATGAGTGGCGCCTTGCTCCCCAGCGCACAAGAGTACTTTAAAACGTATGGTCTCACGCAAGAAAAATTAAACCTAGCGAAAGCCGATGCCATTGTATTACACCCCGGCCCCATGAATCGCGGGGTGGAAATTGACTCCAGCGTGGCTGACGGAGGTCAATCAGTTATTTTGCCACAAGTCACTTATGGAATAGCGGTAAGAATGGCGGTAATGGCTACTCTTGCAGGAGGTCAAGCATGAACATTCAGATTATAAACGGTCATGTCATTGACCAGAAAAATAAGATTGACCGCAAATTAGATGTATTTTTAGCTGATGGCAAAATCATTGCACTTGGCAAAGCCCCCGACGCTTATCTAGCAAACCAAACAATTGATGCGAGTGGCATGATCGTTTGCCCTGGCTTGGTTGACTTGTCAGCTAGGTTACGTGAACCTGGCAACGAATATAAAGCCACCTTGGTGAGCGAATTAAGCGCTGCAGTAGCAGGTGGAATCACCAGTCTTGCTTGTCCGCCAGACACTGAACCTGTACTCGATGAGCCTGGTTTAGTTGAAATGCTAAAATATCGTGCTAAACAGCTTAATTTAGCCCACGTGTACCCGCTTGGGGCGCTTACGCGTCAATTAGAAGGCAAGATTCTTTCTGAAATGGTTGATCTGTTTGATGCTGGTTGCGTAGGATTCTCTCAAGCCAATGTGGCGATTATCGATACCCAAGTGTTGTGGCGTGCCATGGAGTATGCCGCCACTTTTGGCTTTACTTTATTCATACATGCCGAAGAGCCATTTTTAGCTAAGGGTGGTGTTGCTCACGATGGCGAAGTAGCCAGCAGACTGGGTTTAAAGGGCATTCCAAGCGCGGCGGAATCGCTCGCACTCGCCAGTATTTTAAGCATTGCCAAAGAAACTGGCACGCGCGTGCATATGAGCCGCTTATCTTGCGCCAAAAGCGTTGAGATGATTCGCGAGGCAAAAAAACAAGGCGTTAAAATAAGTTGTGACGTGAGCATCAACCAACTGCACCTCACCGAACATGATATTGGCTATTTTGATGCAAATTGTCATCTTAAACCGCCGCTTAGAACACAGCGCGACAAAGAAGCCTTAAGCGCTGGCTTAAAAGATGGCACTATTGATGCGATTTGCTCTGACCATACCCCGGTAGACGACGATGCAAAATTAGCTCCTTTTGCTGAAGCTGAAATAGGCGCAACCGGTTTAGAGCTATTGCTTCCACTGACTTTAAAGTGGGCTAAACAAGAAAATTTAAGCCTCTCTCAAGCACTATCGCTCATCAGCGCATCGTCAGCAAGCATACTCGGCATTCAGGCTGGCAGTTTAGAGGTCGATGCAAACGCAGATATCTGTATATTTAACGCAGATGAGTACTGGAAAGTCATGCCTAGCGCACTTAAAAGCCATGGCAAAAACACCCCGTTTAACGGCTTAGAGATTTTTGGGAAAGTCCACACCACTTTAGTTAAGGGACAAGTGGTGTATCAAAAAAACACCTAAAAGCATCTAAAAATAAACCAGCCTGTTACAACAATGAGCGTGGCGTTGGCCATTAAAACGGTGAAGCAAAACGCAAAGTAAAGGGCTGATTACTGTTAATAATTCACCCCCCCCATGCAATCGGCAATAAAAACACCGCTACAAGCAATTTTACAGCTCGACAATAGACTCTTTATTAAGCGCTTTAGCACGCGCCTCGGCCACAGAAACCACATTGCGCTTGACTAAATCTTGCAAGTTTTGATCGAGCGTCTGCATTCCCAAGCTTTGACTTGTTTGAATAACAGAATACATTTGCGGAGTTTTTGCCTCACGAATCAAGTTACGAATAGCGGGCGTACAAATCATAATTTCATGCGCGGCAACGCGCCCTTGCCCATCTTTAGTTTTCAGCAAAGTTTGTGAGATCACCGCACGCAAAGACTCAGAGAGCATAGAGCGCACCATTTCTTTTTCGGCCGCAGGAAAAACGTCAATAATACGGTCTATCGTTTTAGCCGCTGAGCTCGTGTGCAAGGTACCAAACACCATATGACCAGTTTCTGCGGCAGTGAGCGCAAGGCGTATTGTTTCTAAATCACGCATCTCACCCACCAAAATAACATCGGGATCCTCCCGCAAAGCGGCACGCAAGGCATTGTCAAATGACAAGGTATGCGGCCCTACCTCACGCTGATTGATTAAACTTTTTTTAGATTGGTGCAAAAACTCAATCGGGTCTTCTACCGTTAAAATATGGCCGTATTCTTTGTTGTTAATATAATCAATCATCGCCGCTATCGTGGTTGATTTTCCTGAGCCGGTCGGCCCTGTCACCAAGCAAAGCCCGCGCGGTGTATCTGCAATATCTTTAAAAATTGCAGGACACTTTAATTGCTCTAAGGTTGATATTTTTGAAGGAATGGTTCGCATGACAGCGCCAGCACCCCGCTGCTGATTAAACGCATTCACGCGAAAACGCGATAAATTTTCAATTTCAAACGAAAAGTCACACTCCAAAGTTTTTTCGTATATCTGACGTTGCGACTCACTCATAATGCTAGAAACCATTTCATACACCGTGGCATGATCTAAAGCGGGGAGATCAATTTCACGAATATCACCATGCACCCGAATCATGGGGGGCAAGCCGGCCGAAAGATGCAAGTCTGATGCGTTATTTTTAACTGAAAATGCAAGTAAATCTAAAATTCCCACAAGCTACTCCTGTTATAATTTTATGACGCTATCACCCTGTAATTTGGTGTTAGCTTAAGCCTGTTAATCGCCGTGTCAATTGAATTGATGTTAATTGAAGTTTAGTGAATTATGACCACAATTGCTCATCGCCTGCAAGATATTCTCACAAAAATACAAGCTGCCAATTCGAGTAGCTCCCACCAAACAAAAGTTGAGTTACTGGCCGTCAGTAAAGGTCAGTCAACCTACGCCATTCGCCAAGCTTACTTGGCGGGACAAACTCAGTTTGGCGAAAATTATCTACAAGAAGCCTTGAAAAAACAAAAAGAGCTCGAAGATTTACCTATTGAATGGCATTTTATTGGACCGATTCAAAGCAATAAAACGCAGCTGATTGCTCAAAATTTCGCATGGGTTCACAGCGTGGACAGAGTTAAAATAGCGCAACGATTAAATGATGCCAGATGCAAAACACAAGCGCCTTTGCAGGTGTGCATTCAGGTGAACGCTAGCTTTGAAGAAAGCAAAAGTGGTGCTGACCCAAAAGACTTAGAATCCCTCGCTGTCGACATCATAAAAATGCCTCAATTAACATTACGTGGTTTAATGTCAATTCCCCCACCAAGCATAAGTTTTACTCAACAATATGCTCAGTTTCAGCGCGTGCGTGAATGCTATGAGGGCTTGTTGCAGAAAGGCTTTAAGCTAGATACGCTCTCAATCGGAATGTCTGATGACTACCCAGCCGCGATTAAAGCAGGCTCAACCATTGTGAGAATTGGCTCCGCGTTATTTGGTGCCAGGGCAGCCAAGTGAAAATAACCAAGTAAACAAGCAACGCCTGATAAAAAACTCAAATATCCAACTCTTAAAAATGAGGGCTTTAAAATAATGAAAATTACCTTTATTGGTGGCGGAAACATGGCACAAGCCATCATTGGCGGCTTAAAAAACAATGGTTTTGATCTATCCTTCATCTCAATCATAGAAACCGATGCAGCGAAATGTGCGGCGCTTACTCAAGCACTGAATGTGTCTGCCAGTAACAGTTACAACGAAATAAAGCTGGCAGATGTCATTGTTTTGGCAGTCAAGCCGCAGCAATTAAAAGAGGTTTGTCACCTGCTAAGCGCCAAGTTAAATCAACAACTTGTTATTTCAATTGCAGCCGGTGTTAAAAGCGCAACCATCGGCACCTGGCTCAATGATTATCAAAACATCGTCCGCGTGATGCCAAACACCCCCGCACAAATACAAGCAGGCGTTTCAGCGCTCTACGCGGCCGCGAGTGTCAATGAAGTGCAGCGCGCTAAAGCTAGCGCTATTTTAGCGGCTGTAGGCAAAATACTTTGGCTAGATGATGAGGCTAAAATGGATGCAGTGACCGCTATTTCAGGCAGTGGTCCAGCTTATGTTTTTTACTTCATTGAAGCCTTGCAAGAAGCTGCCATTGCACTTGGCCTGCAGCCTAAAGAAGCGCAAATGCTGGCATTACATACTTTTTCTGGCGCAGGCTTAATGGCCGCCCAAAGCAGCGACAACGTAAAAACACTGCGGGCAAATGTCACCTCAAAAGGCGGCACAACCGAGCAAGGCATACTCGCTTTAGAAAAGGCAAATATCAAAAATACAATACAGCTTGCAGCCAAAGCCGCCGCCGATAAGTCACGAGAGTTGGGGGCTAATTTTGCTCACTAATGCGCTGCTATTTACAGCTAAAATCCTGCTAGATTTTCTCACGGCTTTGTTTTTGCTAAGATTTTTCTTTCAATTGCTTCACGTGTCATTTCAAAATCAAGTAGGCCAAATGCTTGTGAAGTTAAGCAACTTTGCAGTTAAACCTTTGAGAAAAATTATTCCAAGTTTTAAAAAAATCGACTTATCAACAGGTTTACTCGCTTACTTTTGTCAGCTCTTACTGGGGCTTTTGATGCTTTTTTTCGGTCAATATCGACCATTTATTTTTGATTACCTATTTTTTCTAAATCTTTTTGCCATTGCCGCCTTAGGCGTCACGATCATCAGCGTAACGATTTTTTTGTACGCTGTGCTTATTCAAGCCATATTAAGCTGGATCAACCCTTACACGCCAATAAGTGCCATTTTAGATGCATTAAGCCAGCCTGTTTTAAGTGTTACAAGAAGGCTTGTTCCAGCCGTTGGGGGTGTAGATTTAACGGCGCTTGTTTTTTTGATGATGGCGCAAGTCTTGCTTTTGACTATACTCAACCCGCTGCAAAGCGCACTACTGACGAGTTAAAAAATATGAGTTCAAAACGCTTAAAAAGCCAGCAAGACTTTTAGAGTCTCATCAGCATTTCACTACATTTAACTCACGATAGCCTGCATGGGTTACATCAAAATAATATCAAACGACTCTTGGCTATAACTTGGCTCCACGAGTAGAGAAATAGGCTTATCAATAAAATCTGACAAATCAGCCAAGCTCTGCGACTCTTCATCAAGCAGCATATCTATTACTTTAGGAGCCGCAAGAACACGCATCTCACGCGCATTAAATTGACGCGCCTCTCGCATAAGTTCGCGCAATACCTCATAACACACTGTTTGAGCAGTTTTTAACTCCCCCCTGCCTTGGCAAGCCGAGCAAGGCTCGCACAGCATATGCGCTAGGCTTTCGCGCGTGCGCTTGCGCGTCATTTCTACCAAGCCCAAAGGCGTAAAACCATTGACCCCTGTGCGAGAGCGATCTCGCACAACCACTCTTTGTAACTCTTCTAAAACGGCGGCGCGCTGGGCATCTTCATCCATATCAATAAAGTCAATAATGATAATGCCGCCCAAGTTTCTTAAGCGTAACTGACGCGCTATTGTTTGCGCCGCCTCAAGATTGGTTTTAAAAATGGTGTCCGATAAATTTTTACCCCTGACAAAGCTACCAGTATTCACATCCACTGTCGTTAAGGCTTCAGTTTGGTCAAATATCAAGTAACCGCCTGATTTAAGTTCAACTTTACGCGACATGGCATTTTCGATTTCTTTTTCGATATTATAAAAATCAAACAATGGTCGCTCACCAGAATAGTGCGTTAATTTATCTAAAGCCGAAGCCGCATATAAATGGGCAAACTCAAGCAGTTTTTGATAAGTTTCACTTGAGTCAACACGAACAGCTTCAGTATCAGCGCATATAACATCACGCAAAACACGCATCGCCAAACTCAAATCTTGAAACACAAGCGAACGATCACTTGCCGTTTTATATTTAAGCAATATGTGCGCCCAAGTTTTGGTCAAGTAACCCACATCAGACAACAACTCTTCATCCGTAGCGGCTTCTGACATCGTTCTGATAATATAACCGCCCGCATTATTTTCAGGCAAAAGCCCAATCAAACGGGCTTTTAGCTGCTCGCGCTCCATCTCATTTTCTATGCGCTGAGAAACGCCTATATGATCTTGTTGCGGCAAATAAACCAAGAAGCGGCCAGCAATACTAATATGTGTGGTGAGTCTCGCCCCTTTTGTGCCAATAGGCTCTTTAATCACCTGCACCATGATCGACTGCCCCTCATGTAATACAGATTCAATGGGCAACTGCACATCTGACTGAACACACTCAAAAATATCACCCGCGTACAAAAATGCCGCGCGCGCTAAGCCAATTTCGACAAAGGCAGACTGAAGCCCTGGCAACACCCGACAAACCACTCCCCTGTAAACATTACCCACTAAGCCTAATGACGAGCTTCGCTCAATTTGCAACTCTTGCACCACGCCATTTTCTATCATGGCAATACGCGTTTCTTGTGGCGTGACGTTAATCAGTATCTCTTCACTCAATTGATTTTCTCTTTTAACTTTTAGTTAATTTTATTTTTTAAAAAGTACCCAAACCAGTCTTTCTAAGTAATGCTGCCGTTTCAAATAAAGGCAAACCCATGACGCCAGAATAACTGCCTTCTATGCGTTTTATCCATGCGCCCGCACGCCCTTGTATGCCATAGCCGCCGGCTTTGTCATACGGATCCCCTGAGGCAATGTAGCATTCTATTTGCGCATCGGTTAACGACATCATTTCAACTACTGTAGTCGAAACTAAGACTTCAATTTTATTGTTAAAGGCGAGCGCAACAGCCGTATGTACCTCATGCGCGCGCCCAGACAAAGTCATCAACATATTGCGCGCATCCAATGCATCAAGCGGCTTGCCAAGTATGCTACCAGCCAAAGCAACCGTGGTATCTGCCGCCAAAATAGGGTGCGTTTTTTCTACATCTGTTAATTTCTGCAAACAAGCTTGTACTTTTTTTTGCGCTAATCTCATTACATAGGCTTTTGCGGTTTCACCGGCAATGCAGGCTTCATCAATATCCGCTGGCAATGATTCGCACATCACACCAATCTGATCCAACAAAGCCACACGTCGGGGGCTGCGCGAAGCGAGATAAATAAAAGGTTTGGGTTTTAATTGTTTCATCTTGAAAATGATTGCTTAATTTTTTTATTAGTTAATTTTTTAATCGCTCAATAAACGCTTTAATAAACCATACAGATATTAACAAAGCTTGAGCGCAAAATGCTTTATTTATTCACACAGAGTCAGTTCGAGTTAAAATAGTGCCAATTTAATTAAAAAGCTCAACCATGCAATGGAAGCCACATACCACCGTCGCTGCAATCGTAGAAGAGAAAGGAAAGTTCTTACTCGTTGAAGAAACCACCGAGCGCGGAAATCGCTTTAATCAGCCCGCAGGTCATTTAGAAGACAATGAAAGCCTGCTAGATGCGGTCATCAGAGAAACACTAGAAGAAACCGCCTACGCTTTTAAGCCAGAAGCCTTACTTGGCGTTTACCATTGGCGGCACGAACACAACAGCACAACTTACCTGCGTTTTTCTTACATTGGTTCGGTGAGCAATCACCAGCCCGAACGAAGTCTTGATAAGGGCATTATTCGTACAGTGTGGATGACGATAGATGAAATTCGTCAACATGCCCATTTAATGCGCAGCCCGCAAGTGATTAGCTGTATTGAAGATTATTTGAATGGGCAACAATTTTCACTTTCAGTGGTGAGTCACTTGTAAAATATCAATCAAATTTAAGCATATGAATTTAAATAAATTAAACAAAAAACGTATTGTTGTGGGGCTTTCTGGCGGAGTGGACTCAAGCGTCACGGCATTATTGCTCAAGCAGCAAGGTTACGAGGTAACCGGTCTTTTCATGAAAAATTGGGAAGATGACGACACCGATGAATACTGCTCAAGCAAGCAAGATTTAATTGATGCCGTTTCTGTAGCTGACAAAATTGGCATTGATATTGAAGCGATAAATTTTAGCGCAGAGTACAAAGAACGTGTTTTTTCTAATTTTTTGAGTGAATATAAAGCTGGGCGCACACCTAATCCTGACATTTTATGTAATGCTGAAATTAAATTTAAAGCTTTTTTAGATCACGCGATTGGCTTGGGCGCAGATTTAATTGCCACAGGGCATTATGCACAAGTGCGTGAAAATCCACTCAAGCCAGGCTTATTTCAGCTCATGAAAGCCGACGATGGCAGCAAAGACCAAAGCTATTTTTTATACCGCTTAAATCAAGCGCAACTGAGCAAAACTTTATTTCCTCTAGGAAAAATACTCAAGCGCGAAGTGCGTGAAATCGCTCGAAAAGCAGGCTTAGTCAATGCCGAAAAAAAGGATTCCACGGGTATCTGCTTTATTGGCGAACGCCCTTTTCAAGCATTTTTGAGCCAATACCTGCCGCGCGAACCAGGTGACATTAAAACGCCTGAAGGCAAAATTGTAGGTCAGCATGAGGGCTTGATGTATTACACGCTGGGACAACGTCAAGGGCTAAAAATCGGCGGAATCCGTGAAAGCAATGGTGAGCCGTGGTTTGTTGCAAAAAAAGACATGGCGCACAATGTGCTGATTGTAGTGCAAGGTCATGCACACCCTTTACTGCTCAATGACAGCTTAAAAGCAAGTCAAATCAGCTGGATAGACGATGAAGAACCCATGACTCATTGGGTTTATGCAGCAAAAACGCGTTACCGCCAAGCCGATGCACCTTGCGAAATTGATTGCTTAACACACAATGAAGTTGAAATTAAATTTGGTCAAAAACAATGGGCAATCACCCCCGGTCAGTCTGCGGTAATTTACGAAAGCAATGTTTGTCTTGGGGGCGGCATCATCACTGACTCGGGTGCATAATCAGCAACATCGTTGAGATGAGTGATGATGAGTTAAGTTAAGTTAAGTTAAGTTAAGTTAAGATAAATTAAATGAAAAAATACTGTCAACGCTTTAATATATTAGGGCGTTACAACAGGTGCAAAGTTAAGTGCACTAGCTGATTGATACTAGTGATTGATATAGTGGCGCTATCATGTAAGCAATTGGCTGATTCATTTTATTATTATTTTTTTAAGCTTAATAGTGATAATATCACCGCCACTTGCAAGCAAAATATAAATTAAACAACTCATTTAAAACCAAGGAGATCACATGAAATCTTTACTATTAACCATCGCTTTAGCTGGCTCAATGCTCACTGTTAGTCAAGCTAATGCCGAAGATGCTAAAGCACTGGCAGCAAAAAGTGGCTGCCTTACTTGCCACGGTGTAGATACCAAAATTTTAGGCCCAGCGTACAAAGATATTGCCGCAAAATACAAAGGCGACAAAGAAGCTGAAGCTAAACTCATCGAAAAAGTTAAAAAAGGTGGTAGCGGCACATGGGGCTCTATGCCAATGCCAGCAAATAGTCCGCGCGTTAAAGATGAAGACATCAAAACGATTGTTCATTGGGTGTTGTCACTCTAGTTTTTAGTTCCAATAGTTTTTAGTACCAATCAATTAAAAAGCAATCAAAAAAGCCAGCTCAAACAAGCTGGCTTTTTTACACCCACAAAACGAAACCGCTCTTTTTAGCGCACCTACTCACTCTCGCTTAACTGCCTTTTGCGCTCAAACAAGCAAATTGCCGCCGCCGCCGCTACATTAAGAGATTCAACCTGACCGTGTGGGCACAACGCCATTGGAATAGCAATACGTTTACTTGCAGCTGCCAGCGTTTTCTGACGAAGACCCGCACCCTCATTGCCCATAACAAAAGCTGTGGCTTGGCTTAAATGTTGCGCATAAAGCGACTCACCTTCGATGGTGGTGGCGTAACTCTCTCCCTTAAAATAATTTAACTCGTTAATTAAATCTGCGCGCTCGACAATGGCGAGCACAAACTGCGCACCCTGCCCGCCTCTTAAAGCCTTGGGTGACCAGGCATCAGCACACCCCTCACTCAAATAGGCCGCCTCTACACCAGCCGCGGCAGCTGTTCTAAGCATAGAACCCAAGTTACCTGGATCTTGAATGTCCTCAAGCATCAGCACAAAAGTCGCTTGCGCAGGCAATGGTAATTGAGGCGTAGTGATTAAGGCTAAAATACCCGTTGCGCTCGCAACTGGCGTCAGCTCTGAAAACATTAAAGTAGGCAGCATGATAATAGGCGTATCAGTGAGCGACTGCATTAACCAGCTGGCCTCTGTGCTCATTTTTCCTTCTGGAATAATCAGCATGTTAGGTTCAGCAAAAATCTGCCGATAAGACTCAATCAAATGCACCCCATCAAGCAAAGTTTCACCTTCACTGCGGCGCTCTTTTGAGCTTTCGCAAAGCTTCTTAAGTTTTTTAAACACGGGGTTATCACGCGAAACAATGTGCTTAAAAGACATACTAAAAATAACCTTAAATAATAATAAAACTGCGAGCCTTTTATTTTAACTCATGCGCGCAGCGATAAGCTCAATATCAGCCCGATGAGTATCATCATACGCATCAAACAATCAATTCAGAGCACGTATCGTTATAATAGACATATGGCTAAAAAAAATAACCCTCAATTATCACTTGAACGCATCATTCACAACCAAGGTTTTGGCTCACGTAAACTTTGTCGCATACTCATTCTCAATCAAGAGGTGACCGTGAACGGAGCGATTTGCAATGATCCAGACACGCTTTTTAATACCGAAAAATTGCAATATACCGTTAAAGGTGAGGCCTGGATCTACCGAGAAAAATCTTACCTAATGTTACACAAACCTAGCAACTACGAATGCTCGCACAAGACTCAGCATCACCCTACTATTTACAGCCTGCTGCCACACCCCTTGGTGATGAGAGATGTACAGTGCATTGGTCGGCTCGACGAAGATACAACAGGATTAATTTTAATTTCAAATGATGGGCAGTTTATTCATCGTATGAGTTCGCCAAAACATCACGTGCCTAAAGTGTATGAGGTTGTATGCAAACACCCGATCAACGATGCACAAATAAATCAAATTTTGCAAGGGGTTCAGCTTGTCGACGAAAATGCGCCGATTGCCGCCCTTGCCTGCACCCGCATTACAGAAAACGTCATCCGCATGACTTTAGCAGAAGGTAAATATCACCAAGTTAAGCGCATGATTTCAGCCATAAGCAATCGTGTTGATCAATTAAAGCGTATTCAAATTGGCGAAGTATTATTACCCGATGACTTAGCTGTTGGCGCATGGCGATGGCTCACAGATGAGGAACTTAACGCGCTGATTTAAGATAAGTTGGTTTAAGATACATTTACTTGAGTGAACCAATATCAATCACAATTTCTTGATTTTCTTCAACAAGTAAAATGGGCTTAAGGCGCTTGCCTTTGCAGGACCCCATGACACAAAACCCATCTTCTGGTCGATAATGTGCGCCATGCGTTGAACAAATTAAATAGTCTTTTTGTAGGTTAAAAAAATCGCCCTCATTCCAGTCGAGCTCCACCGGCAAATGCGCACATTGATTGACGTAAGCATAGGGTTTGCCTTTAAAACGCACAACAAAACCCGTCACATGCTCGCCCAAAAAAGGGAGCGCAAACCGAATGCCATGAGCGCCCTCTTTCAGCGCTTCAGCTTTTAAAATAAAGGTTGTCTGCGTCATTTTAATTCTTGATTTTAGTTCTTGGTATTTACGCTAACAACCAAGCGCTCAAACTCGCAAAACTAGCGCATTTTTTTATTGGATTAAGATGTTGCCATTGCTGAGCAGTGTGCGCGCCATAGCTTACCCCCACAGATCTCACGCCCGCATTTTTTGCCATTTGTAAATCATAACTAGTATCACCAATCATTAAGGTGCGCTCAGGCATTACCACCAAATGATCCATCAACTCATTTAACATTTGCGGGTGAGGCTTTGAAAAACACTCATCCACTGTACGGGTTGCATGAAAAAAATGTTCTAAGCCACAATGCTCAAGCGCTAAATTTAAACCACGACGACTTTTTCCAGTAGCAACAGCCAACTTAAAGCCACGTTTATTCAGCGTTTTAATTGTTTCTACCGCACCTTCAAATAATGGAATCTCACTTTCACCCGCGTAATAATTTGCCGTATATTGGGCGGCAAGAGCTTGCGCTTGTTCAGGCAAAATTTCACCGTACAAAGCATGAATAGCCTCCTTCAAACCAAGGCCAATAATACTGCTTGCGGCTCTTTCTGTTAAGGCAGGAAGCCCCACCGGCTCAGCAGCCTGTAAAATCGCGCGGGTAATCATGCCGGTAGAGTTAGCGAGCGTGCCATCCCAATCCCAAACAATCAAATCAAACTGATTTATCATTCAAACTCACTCTTTCTAACTTTTTAAGACGCCAATTTCAATAAAAATTGGCTTAACTCTAAAGGCAAGGGGGCGACTAATTCAAGCTTATCATTGCTCAACGGATGCCTAATTTTAGTGACCGCAGAATGTAAAAACATACGTTTTAAGCCATGTTTTACTAAGCTTTTATTCACCGAAAAATCACCGTATTTGTCATCACCTACAATTTGAAAACCCAAATGTGCTAACTGCACACGAAGCTGATGCGTGCGTCCTGTGACAAGCTGCGCTTCAAGTAAACTAAACTGACCCAATACAGAATGATGATAATTTTTAAGCAGTCTAAAAATCGTTTCTGAAGACTGGCGCTCATTATATTTATCTTTTGAAATGTCTGTCACCACATTGACGCGGCGCTCACCATTGGGCAATAAGTATTTTTGTAAATCAAGCGTGATGCGTTTTTTAGCCTCAAGCCACTCACCCAAAACCAAAACCAAATAACGTTTATCAGTCTGATTGTTACGAATAGCCTCATGTAAACCAAGTAGTGCCTTGCGCTTTTTAGCCAGCATTAAAACGCCAGAAGTTTCTCGGTCTAAGCGATGCACTAATTCTAAAAACTTTGCTTGAGGTCGCTCTAAACGCATCTGCTCAATCACGCCAAGGCTCACTCCACTGCCGCCATGCACGGCAAATCCGGCAGGCTTATCAAGCACAAGCATGGCATCATCTTCAAAAATAATGCACTGCTCAAACCTTGAAACCACTGGCGCATCTGATAATAAGCGCTCAACAATCGCTGATCGCAACGGCGGCACCCTAACAACATCCTCTAAATTTAAACGAAAATCGGCATCAACACGCTTTTTATTTACCCGCACCTCACCACTACGAAGTATTCTGTACACATGGCTTTTTGGCACGCCTTTGAGTACTTTTGTCAGAAAATTATCAACTCGCTGACCCTCGCTCGCCTCATCAATCGTAAGAAAAGCTGCCGCCAATTCACTCACTTTATTTTTTAACATGATTTTTTAATCATCATTTGGTTGGACTGCTGATTTTTTGATGTTATTTTGCTCATGCTTTGCTTAAATTCTAGTAGTAGCCTATACTTATATTAGCATCAACTAAAGTGATGACATTGTTGTGACTTAAGCTGTTACCTAGTTGTTAGTTAAAAATACAACTGACTACTGCTTAGTTAGCGCACATAAAAAATCGCTAAGTTGATGTAAAATAAGGTAAATTTTAATATTTAATACACTTAAAGATTTAAATTAAAGACACAAAGATTTAAATTAAAGACACTTGGTTAACGCCGCTCGCCATAATTATAAAGTAGCAGCAAGTAAAATTAGCGCTCAAGCCGCCGCAGACAAATAAACAAAAAGCGCGACTTAAAGTGACAGGCTTCATTTAGCACATGACTAAATCAAGCATTTACTGAAGACAGAATTTTAACGAATTTGTGCCTTATTTAGGTATAAATTTTTAATGAATGAGTTTAATTTAACGAAAAGTTAAGCCGTTTTAATTTGATTAACTCAATTAAAGTAATTGATTAAAAAGCTTAAGCTAAGATATGCGGTCATATATAAACAAACCTGCGCTTAGTGAGTTTTGAAGTTACACTTCAAATATAGTTTTTTAAGCATTTTCAAGAACTTAACTTAAGAATTTAACATGACCTTTGTCATGAATATTCTACGCATATGTTCTAAAATTAAATCTCGTTAAATTGCGCGCTTGCGCCTTCAGTAAATCAGCCAGTATCTTTGGCACACTCACTTTAATAAGCCCTCAATATCAATTGCTTAAAAACAAGCATTTGGTCTGCCGCCTGAGTCTAACAGGAGCAAGATAATGAAACGTATGTTATTTAATGCAACGCAATCTGAAGAGTTGCGCGTTGCGATTGTAGATGGGCAAAAACTCATCGACTTAGATATTGAACACACCGGTAAAGAGCAACGTAAAAGCAACATTTACAAAGGCGTAATTACCCGTATAGAGCCTTCGCTAGAAGCGGCTTTTGTCGATTACGGCATGGATAGACACGGCTTTTTACCATTCAAAGAAGTAGCGCGCAGCTACTACAAAGAAGGTGCAGATGGCAAATCGCGCATTCAAGATGCATTAAAAGAAGGTCAAGAACTCATCGTTCAAGTAGATAAAGACGAGCGTGGCAACAAAGGCGCAGCACTTACAACGTTTATCTCTTTAGCGGGGCGTTATTTAGTGCTTATGCCGAACAACCCACGTGGTGGTGGGGTTTCGCGTCGCATTGAAGGTGAAGACCGTGACGAGCTTCGCGATGTATTAGCGCAATTAGACGTACCCAAAGGCATGAGCATTATCGCCCGTACCGCGGGCATTGGCCGCAATGCAGAAGAATTGCAATGGGATTTAAATTATCTCACGCAGCTATGGGCGGCGATTGATGGCGCATCCGCGATGCAAGCAGGTGCTTACTTAATCTATCAAGAAGGCAGTTTAGTCATTCGCGCAATTCGCGATTATTTTAGTGCCGACATTGGCGAAATACTGATTGATACGCCAGACATTCATGAGCAAGCCGTCCAGTTTATGAACCACGTGATGCCAGGCAATGTCGCTCGCGTTAAACTATATCAAGATGAAATTCCGCTGTTCACACGCTTTCAAATTGAGCATCAAATTGAGTCAGCATTTGCACGTGAAGTGCGCTTGCCTTCTGGTGGGGCCATTGTGATTGATCACACGGAAGCTTTAGTTTCGGTGGATGTAAACTCAGGTCGTGCAACACGCGGTAGCGATATTGAACACACCGCATTTAACACTAACTTAGAAGCCGCTGAAGAGGTTGCACGTCAATTACGCTTGCGTGATTTAGGCGGCTTGGTTGTAATTGACTTTATCGACATGGAAAACCAGCGCAATCAACGTGACGTTGAAAACGCGCTTCGTGATGCCTTGCGCGTTGACCGTGCACGCGTACAAACAGGCAAAATCTCAAGATTTGGCTTACTCGAGCTCTCACGCCAACGCCTGCGCCCAAGCTTAGGTGAAACAAACCATATCCCTTGTCCACGTTGTAGCGGCACGGGGCATATCCGTGGCATTGAATCAACCGCGTTGCATATTTTGCGCATCACACAAGAAGACGCAATGAAAGAAAACAGTGCGATTATTCAAGTGCAATTGCCCGTTGAAGTTGCAACCTTTTTACTCAACGAAAAACGTGCTGATATTCATAAAATAGAGCAGCGCATGGACGTTGAAGTGGTGCTCATTCCTAACATTCACCTTGAAACACCTAATTACAATATCTTGCGTATTAAGCATGATGATGTGAACGAAGAAGCACATCGCGCAAGTTACAAATTAGTCGAGCTGCCTCCAGAAACCTCTCATATTCCAACGGCTGAAGAAACTGCTAAGGCAGTCAAACCAATTGCCGCAGTAAAAGGCATTACGCCCGCAGCACCTGCACCAATTGTTGAAGAAAAAGCCACGGCAAAATCAGCATCAGCTGAAATTTCATTATTTGCAAAAATTAAACGCTTTTTTACGCGCGCAGCTACCCCTGCAGTTGCTACAAAAAATGAAAGCGAAAAAGCCGATGACACGCGCCGGGATAATAACCGAAACCATCGCAACAGAAACGAGCGCAACCGCAACAGAAACGAGCGTAACCGCGCCGAGCGTCCTGACAACAAAGATGATAACCAACATAAACCGCAGCACTCAAATCAAAATCGCAATGAAAAACCACGCAACCTGAATCAACAAGCAAGTGCTCAAGTAAATGCGACCGTCCAAGCTGATATAAGTAAGGCAACGACTGGCAATACAACAGAGTCAGCGAATGAGCGCCCAAGCGGACGCCGCAATCGTAATCACCGTCGTGATCGCCGTGGCCGTGACGATAATGCGGTGCGCGATACCAATCGTCCTTTTGTGCCTAATGAAGAGGTTTCTGCTGACCCAGCAGCGGCAAAAAAAGAGGCCCAACCTATAGTGCAGAATAACCGCACTGAAGAAATGAGCCGCCCCGCTCCAGCCCTAGACGCAACTACAGCAAAAGAGCTTGATGCGCCTAAGATCAACGAGGCCAATCTAGCAAACGCCCATTTGGCAGACGCCAAAGCACTTGATGCAAACAATGAGAGTGCCCCCAAAGCCAAAGGCAACAGAAGAAAAACAAAATCAGCTCAACCAGCGGCCGCAGAAAATGAGGTGGTGCTAGAGCTTGCAGCAGCGCCTCTGGCAACAAGCGATTCGGCAAGTACTCAAGATGTTAAAAAAGCAGGTAAAAAACCTGCACGCACGCGTAAACCAAAAGCTGAAACCAAGCCCGTTGATTTAACGAGTGCAGGCTTGCAACTTGTTGAAACAAAAGCTGAAAAAGCCAAAACGAGCTTACCAGCGGAGGCTTCAAAAACAAAAAGTCCACGTAAAACTGCCGCATGGCAGCAAGATACAAAAACAGAAGAAGCTTCTGAGACGCTCGTCATGGTAGAAACTCAGAATAAATAATCTTTATTAACGGGCTAATACGCGATTAAAAAATCCTGTTAAAAAATTGTTAATAAGCCAAGGCAAGCGGTCTCTTGTCTTGGCTTTTTAATTGGCGAGTGAAGCCGCAAGGCATTCAAAATTCAAAGCCACGTAATCAGATAGTTTGATTTAAAAAACGCTTAAGCGCGAATAAGATCCACTGTCAGGAAACCTAAGCCTGTCATCGCCAGCGACCCAGCAACATGAGCCAAAATATGCACTGCGGCCCAACCATACTGCCCCTTACTTAACAAGCTCATCGCTTCTGCAGAAAAGCTTGAAAAAGTCGTAAAACTACCGAGTAGCCCTGTCACCAAAAAAAGCCTCAATTCTGGTGCCAATGCGGCAACAAGCGCCACATAACCCATCAATAATCCCATCAAATAGCCACCGATTAAATTAGCGAGTAAAGTGCCCAAGGGCAGCGCTTGAAAGCTGCCGTTATACAAAAAACCCAAACCCCATCGCATCCAAGCTCCCAATACTGCCCCAACACCCACTACAAAAAACCCACTTAAACCCATCACCCACTCCTTAACAATTTAATAATTGCTTATTTAAACCGCATAAAATGCAATGATAATACCAAGGGAACTATGATAAAACGCATAATTTTTTATATCAAAATGGCTCGCAACCTTGTATCTGCCATATAAAAAACGCCTACAGCTCAGAAAGATGTCGCCATTACTGATTTAGAAGCTTTTTACCGACTTATTCTAGCAATTAAATCGCTCAATTATTGACCATAATAAAGTCTTAACATCTGTAATAGCGTAATAAAAAACCTCGTCACTTAAGACTTAAAATAATGCTTGCAATGCAAAATATAAAAACACGAGTGACTAGATACTCACTATCAAAAAATTGGGCTTGAGCGTGTTTAATTTAACAATCGCGGGTGCCATTCACATGGCAGGAGAACAAAAATAATGAACGAACGCAGTGACGAACGAGAATTTGATTTTACTCTGAACGACTTTAGCCGAGTACGCAAACTCATTTATCAGCACGCGGGAATTTCGCTTTCAGAAGCCAAGTCTGACATGGTGTATAGCCGCGTTGGGCGACGTCTACGCTCAGCGGGGTTTGATTCATTTAAAGGCTATTTGGATTATTTAGAGAGTGAGAATAACCCAAATGAATGGGAGGCTTTTACCAACGCACTCACCACTAATCTCACTTCTTTTTTTCGCGAAGAGCATCATTTTCCCATTCTTCAAGAGCATTTGCTCACCCTTAAAAAGCCAATTCGCATTTGGTGTTCAGCCGCATCCACGGGTGAAGAGCCTTACACCATCGCAATGACAGCTTGCGAGGCCTTTGAAACGCTTAGTCCGCCGGTTGAAATTATCGCAACTGACATAGACACCAATGTGCTTGCCACTGCTTCACGTGGCATTTATCCCTATGACCGAGTGAGCAAGCTATCAGCGGAGCGTCGTAAGCATTTTTTTAAAAAAGGTGTCGGCGCAAATGAAGGCCTGGTGCGTGTGCGCAGCGAATTACAAAACTTAATTACATTTAAGCAGCTTAATTTATTAGATGAAGAATGGAGCCTAAACGAGCCGTTTGATGCCATTTTCTGTAGAAATGTAATGATTTATTTTGACAAGCCCACGCAATCTAAAATACTGAATCGCTTTGTTCCACTCATGAAATCACACGCCTTTTTGTTTGCTGGCCATTCAGAAAACTTTTTATATGTATCTAATGATTTTAGTTTGCGTGGAAAAACCGTATATGAACTCGATAAAAATAAAGGTTCTAAGCGATCCATGGCAACAGCAAAAGAAAAAACTGTATGAATAAACTACAAGAAGAAGTGTCTACATCGGTCTATTACGACCGCACCTTTAACTGTCAGGCAGCCAAAATTTCACCGGGGGAGTATTACTTTACCGATCAAGATATGCTGATTGTGACGGTGCTAGGGTCGTGTGTGTCTGCCTGCATACGCGACAGTGTGAGCGGCATAGGTGGCATGAATCACTTTATGTTGCCAGACGGCGGCTCTGCTGGCAAAGATAATCCAGTTTCAGAATCAATGCGTTACGGCACATACGCCATGGAGGTGCTCATCAATCAGCTACTTCGTAATGGCGCGCATCGCGAAAACCTTGAAGCAAAAATTTTTGGTGGGGGCAATGTGCTAAAAAGCTTTACCACAATGAATGTGGGCGATCGCAACGCTGAATTTGTGCGTAAATTTTTAAAAGAAGAGCGCATTAAAGTTACAGGAGAAGATTTGTTAGATATTTACCCAAGAAAAGTCTACTACTTTCCTAAAACTGGCAAAGTGTTGGTTAAAAAGCTTAAAAGCACGCATAACGATCCATTGGTGCAACGTGAAGAGGCTTACGCAAGCAGGCTTAAAGTGGCTGATGTTGGTGGTGAAATTGATTTATTCTAAAAAAGCATCAAGCTTGAAAATTGATATCTGTATGAGAAAGATAAAATGAAAATAAAAGTCCTGATAATAGATGACTCTGCCTTAATTCGCAGCTTACTCACAGAAATAATCAATAGCCAGCCCGATATGGAGGTCGTGGGCGCAGCACCAGACCCCATCATAGCGCGTGAAATGATTAAACAACTTAATCCAGACGTGCTTACTTTGGATGTTGAAATGCCTAAAATGGACGGGCTAGACTTTCTAGAAAAGCTCATGCGCCTGCGTCCTATGCCGGTTGTGATGGTGTCAACATTGACTGAACGCGGCTCTGAAATTACCATGCGCGCACTCGAGCTAGGTGCAATTGATTTTGTCACCAAGCCAAAAATGTCGATTTCAGAAGGTATGCGCGAATATACCGAAATCATCACAGATAAAGTGCGCGCAGCATCGCAAGCAAAAATAGCTACATTGCAGCGCCAAGCCCCCCAGCAAAAAGATGCCGCATCGCCAACGCAACTACGCAATCCACTTATCAGTAGTGAAAAGCTGTTGATTATTGGTGCATCAACAGGCGGCACAGAAGCCATTAAATCTTTTTTAATGCAAATGCCCTCAGACTGTCCAGGGATTTTAATTACGCAGCATATGCCAGCAGGCTTTACTAAATCATTTGCTAATCGCTTAGATTCACTCTGCCAAATTTCTGTGAAAGAAGCTGCTGGTGGCGAGCGTGTTCTACCTGGCCATGCCTATATCGCCCCTGGTGATAAACATCTATTATTGGCTAAAAGTGGCGCAAACTATGTCACCCAGCTTAGCGACAGCCCGCCAGTTAATCGGCACAAACCCTCAGTCGATGTATTATTTGAATCGGCCGCAGAATATGCCGGTAAAAATGTTATCGGGGTTATTTTGACGGGCATGGGTAAAGATGGTGCAGTCGGCATGGCACAAATGCGAAACGCTGGCGCTTACAACTTTGCCCAAAATGAAGAGAGTTGTGTGGTTTACGGGATGCCAAAAGAGGCGGTTGCACATGGTGGTGTCGATGAAGTGGCTCATTTAAAAGACTTACCTCAACTCGTATTAAATCATTTAACACAAAGTGGTGCGCGTGCTTTACGCGTGTAATGGATTTCAAATATAAAAAGGACTGCTTTAATAGCCTTAATCTTGATTAAAATTTGAAGCTAAATAAGTGATAATCAAGGTAATAACAAGCTTAAAAAAAGAAATAGAATACGTCGTTTTAGATATTCAAATATGAAGGTTGAATTCTATTCACGGCTATTTTTAATGGAGTAACTTGTATGTCCAACCCAAACACAAAATTTCTTGTTGTGGATGATTTTTCAACCATGCGAAGAATCGTCAGAAACCTACTTAAAGAGCTTGGATACAGCAATGTAGAAGAAGCTGAAGATGGATTGGCTGGGCTAGAAAAGCTTAGAAATGGCGATTTTGAGTTTGTTGTTTCAGACTGGAATATGCCTAATATGGATGGCTTAACCATGCTGCAAAACATTCGTGCAGATGCTAAATTAAAGCACCTGCCGGTGCTGATGGTGACTGCAGAAGCCAAAAAAGAAAACATTATTGCAGCAGCCCAGGCTGGGGCGAATGGCTATGTCGTGAAGCCATTTACCGCAGCAACCTTAGATGAAAAACTCTCAAAAATTTTTGAGAAACTTGAAAAAACAGGTGCCTAGTGATGGAAAAAGAGCTTTTACAATCACAGGCTAAATCCGCCGAAACCCTTTCTAGAGATCCTGCTGATGAAGAAATTCTAAATCGGGTGGGTCATGTTACCAGGTTGTTACATGAAAGTTTAAGAGGACTGGGTTTAGATAAAATTTTATCGCAAGTGGCGCAAGATATGCCAGACACGCGCGATCGTTTAGCCTATGTTGCGCGCATGACAGAACAAGCGGCAGAACGTGTGCTCAATGCAACCGACGCCGCCACGCCGCTACAAACTGAACTAGCAACCGAAGCGGGCAAGCTAGAAAGCCGATGGGCAATGTCTTTAGAAAAGCCCACATTAAAGTCAGAATACGACCAACTCGCACGAGAAACACTGGAGTTTTTAACGCTGACAAATAAAAATACCACGCAAACCAAAGAGTTACTCATGGAAATTATGATGGCTCAAGACTTTCAAGACTTAACTGGTCAAGTCATTAAAAAAATCACAGGGCTCGCTCAAGATTTAGAAGCGCAACTCGTGCAAGTATTGGTAGACTTTTCTCCAGCTACGGCTAAAAAAGACGCGGATAAAAAAGAAACGCTCATGAATGGCCCTCAAATTGATCCGGGCGCAGCCAATGTTGTTTCCAGCCAAGAACAAGTAGATGACTTACTAGACAGCTTAGGGTTTTAAGCGCTATTTAACAGTGCTTATCAGCCCTGCCAAGGTATTCCAGCCTGGTAAATATACGTAAATATACCTTCAAACATTATCACGAATACACGTTAACAGTTGGTTTGGTGCATTGATTAAAACATCAGCTCCCCACTGCGCTGGCTTATCTTCTTGTGCAATATAACCAAATAGCGCAACCACTGTTTTCATACCAGCCGCTCTTCCTGCCAGAACATCACGCTCAGCATCGCCAACATAAATACAATCTCGCGGATGAACCCCAAGCGCCTTACAGGCCATTAAAAGCGTATCAGGAGCAGGTTTAGGCAAAACAGCATCATCTCCACAAAATAAACAAGCTGCGCGATCATGTAAATTATTATCGCCCAAGCGCACCGCTTTGGTTAAATCAACAGAAAATCGACGCGGCTTATTTGTCACAATACCCCACTTAACTCCCATTTTATCGAGCGCATCCAGCAAGTAGGCGATGCCTGGCAGCAATGCTGGATTATTTTTAAATACTGTTCCGTATAAATCTAAATACTCTATTTTTTTAGCTTCAAAATCAGCATCTTCAGGCGTTATTCCAAAGCCTAACGCCAATAGGCCGCGAGACCCATGTGAAGCCACTGGCCAAATAGCATCATGAGTCAGTGTGGGCATTGCATGGCGTGCCAACTGCATATTGAGCGCCAAGCCCAAATCATGCGCAGTATCAACCAAGGTGCCATCGAGGTCAAAAAGAATTGTTTTCATCGTGCATTTAAAGTCACTCATTTTTATGAAGCCGATTTAATCGTATGCATCATGTAATTAACTGAGACATCATGCCCCACATGATATTGCTGAGTCATGGGGTTGTAACCCATGCCGCATAAGCTAGAAACGCTTAAATTTGCTTCTCGTGCAAAGCTTGCAAGCTCAGAAGGCTTAATAAACTTAGCGTAATGATGCGTACCTTTCGGCAGTAAATTCAGCACATACTCCGCCCCCACAATTGCAAATAAATAGGCTTTTGGATTGCGACTGATCGTTGAAAAAAATACTGAACCACCCGGTTTAACGAGCTTTGCACAACTCTCAACAATAGATGCGGGATTAGGGACGTGTTCGAGCATTTCCATACAAGTCACAACATCAAAACTGCCTGCTTGCTGCTCACTTAACTGCTCAACTGCAATATATTGATAATCAACTTTTGCACCACTATCTAACTGATGCAACTTTGCGACACCCAGCGCTTTTTCACCTAAATCGATACCAACAACATTGGCACCTTTAAAAAACATGGCTTCAGATAAAATTCCTCCACCACAGCCCACATCAAGCACGCGCTTTGCCTCTAGGCTCACCAGCCCCTCAATCCAAGCAAGCCGCAAAGGATTAAGCTCATGTAGCGGCTTAAATTCACTCTCTTTGTCCCACCACTTATGGGCAAGATCTGCAAATTTTTGCAACTCTGCATTATCTGCATTGACTGATTGCTTCATCATATTGGTTTCTATACTCATATTTGCACCTGCATCAATCAAGTTTAGCAGTAAAAAACCCCGCAATTGCGGGGTTTTTTACTGCTAAAAACTTAAGACTAAATTGAAAAAATTTATTTGCAAGCAATCTCTTTGCTACCTTCTGCACGAACTTCAACGCGACGGTTTGGTTGTAAACAAGCAACCAGTTTTTTCGTAGCTTTATTGCCTGCACATTGCACAACTGGCTGAGTTTCACCTTTACCTGAAGATGTAATCAAAGCGGCATCAACCCCTTGAGCGATCAAAGTGTTAGCAACTTGAGCAGCACGTTTTTCTGAAAGTTTTTGATTATATTCGTCTGAGCCAATTCTATCAGTATGACCAGTCACAATAACGGTTTTAATTTCCGAACTGGCTTTAATTTTAGCAGCCATTTCTTCCAAGGTAGCCATACCCTCGGCTTTTAACGCAGCCTTATCAAAATCAAACAATTTTTCTGAAGCAATTGAAATCACTTCAGAAGTTGGTTTACACGCTTCAACGGCTGGAGTCGCCTCTTTAGGCATAGAATCAGCAACCGGAGCCACAGGGTCAGCTGCAGCAACAACTGGCAACTGGGCAACAGCACCGAAACGCACAATACCACCCACAGATAAAATTGTGTTTGCTAGAGTTTCAACTTGACTGCTCGTACCCGCTGAGTTTGGAACAACACCCCGACTCCATTGCTCGCGTAAATCAACTTGTAAACCCAATTTATCATTTAATAAATACTGCAAACCAAGACCTACGTTAGCTTCTGGAGATGTTCTGCTTGTGTCAGCACCCACCAAATGAGGTACACCAGAATAAGATAAGTTATTTCTAGAAACACCTAAACCAGCAAGCAAAAATGGACGTACATTGCTACGACTGAACATATAAAGCGCATCAAAACCAGCCGTAGTCTGCTTATAACGACCACCCGTGGCACCCGCCGCGCTATTTTTAGCGTTACCGTAAGATAAACCACCTTGGACATCAAAACGACTACTCAATTCTTTAGCAAGCTTTAAAGACACGCCTGCACCGTTTTTAGACTCAAGGCTATTATCTGCATTTAAATAATTCAAACTAGGCACTAAATACCACGCACCACGGTACATATCTTCAGCAGATGCAGAAAATGCAGCCAAACTCAATGTTGCGGCAACCGCTAGGTTAATAAGAGGTGTTTTCATAGTGTGTGACTCCTTGATTGTGCTACGAAATTTATTGAAAAATATAATTACTTGAATTTGGCGCAATGATAACTCTCACAAGCTTTAAGCGCAATCAAAAATGCTTAAAAGAAGTGAGCCAAACCGTCCATTTTTCTGTTTTTTGCAAAAAATTATGCATATTCCATTAAGCGCTTACGCCGTTTTTAATAAAAAATCTGCAAAATTGATGACCAAAAAGTCGATCAAAAAATTTTGAAATCGGCGCTCTTACATTATGGTAAAAATTAAAGTCTAGTCAATTTAAAGCCTAGTCGATAAAGTCAGCTGCATTGCTTTACGAATGTTAATAATTTTATCAAAATCAAGCGTTGAACTTCGGACATCATCGCAGCACACGCCGCCCCTAAACCCAATATAAGTAGGCTTCATATCTTGAATAACGCCGATATGCTTGGCTTTTAACGAGCCCGCTAATCCTAACGCCAAGTGGTGATGATGCACCTCATTGGCAAACGCATGACGCGCATTTTCATCGTAATAATCAAGCAAAGTCAGACCATTTTTTGTTGCAGTATCTAACATTACACCGTAAAAACCGGCTTCTTTAATAGCCTGTATCAAATTTTTTGGATATGCGTATTCAGCAAAAAGCACCGCAATCAAGCTCACCCCAGCCAGGGCAATACCTTTTAAAGCATCTAAACAAGGCTGATAGTCATCACACTCAAAAAAGCCAATTTTAATAATATCGATATCTGTTTCTGCTAATTTTTTGACACCCTCCAATATCAATTGAGGGTGCATCGGCAAGTCACCTATCGTTGCGCTCGTCATTTTATTTTTGTACGCGGACTCATTTTTAACATAAGCCACCACCGATTGAATAATATCGACTGGCAAGGCCCCTAACGCCCCTTGACGGGGTTCTTTTAAATCAATGATATCTGCGCCATAATTGAGGGCAACCTTTGCCTCTTCAAGATGGGTAACGCTAATCAATAATTGCGCTGGAGCTACTGGTGCACGCCATGCCAGTTTCATGCAAAATTCTCACCAGCTTGTTCAGAATAAAAGTTATTCATTTTTTCAATAAGCCAGCTCCACGCCTCTTGCTCGCGCTCGCCAGCTGTTTTATCTACTGCTATTTGCAGATATTTTAATTCAGAAAATACTTTCTCTTTAGGCAAAATAGATAAGCGGCTAACCAGCACAGCCAGCTCAATAACGGCTGCCTGTGCTCGATTAAACCCTTGAAAAGATTGATGTTGTGCTTCATGCACAATCTCTAAAAAAAGCTTAGGGCGCGTGATGTCATCTTCAACCTTAAGCAATTTTAATTCCTTGTGCGCCAAAACGTTGTGTAATCTAAATCCTTCGACTTTATCGGCTCGAACCAATTCCCAGCCGCCGCGCCCAGTGAGTGCGCCGGCAAAAACCCGCACATCATCGGTTAAATTCATCACAGCATATTGTGTAGCCAGTACATTTTGCAATGTCGTTGAGGGCTTAAATGGCGAAATAATGGCCAAGTTACCTTGCGTTTGAATACCAAAAGGCGTGAGATGAACATCACCTTGAGCGCTCACAGTAGTCACTATAGTTTCGAATATCATCATATGATTTTTTAGCTTAAAGTGAATTACTTAAATCTTTACGTTTTTTAATCGAGGCTTGCCTATGCGCCGTCTTAATGACCCTAGTTTGATTGCCCACACCCCAATCCAGCCCTTGATCTTGCACATATCGCTTTTGCAGCTGCCAGGCAATTTGCGCCCGCGCTAACTCAACTCCCAAATAAAAAGCATGAGAAGCATCATCATCAACTTTTAAATGTGGATACAAAGCAAATGGGTCAATGCCCTCAAATAGCCCATCACGGTTATATATATGTAGCCCTGAGGCGCTAATTTGAATACGAAAACTAGGATCTTTTATTAAAGAGGCTATTTCTCTAATCTCATCTGGAGTGTAAGTAAATGGCTTTTTGTCATGCAAGCCAAGTAAACCATTGCTATAGCCACGAGGCAAGCGACCGTCTCGCTTTGCGGCATACATGATACGTCTTGCAATATCTGCTTCTAAAATCGCATTGACCGCGTGATGGCTCACTGAGGTCACTAAAACCGCAGCTAAATCAAGCTCGCTCATCATGCCAAACAATAAAGCGTTGATCCCTGTAGTATCGGCATCGGTCAGTTCTGTTACATTTCCAATGCCCATCATCACCCGAACATTTGGATATTTTTTACAGAGCTTTTGATAGCGCACAATCGAATTTGTTAAACCAAAATGAATTGGATCTAAAATTGGGTCTGCAATAAAAGGAGTGCCCGCCTCTAAGCAAGCGTCAATCGCTCGATAAAGCGACGACAAACTATGAGGCTTAGCTGGAATTAAAATGGGCACAGAAGCAACTTCTTTCGTCACCCACAGCGTTTTTTCTGTAAGACTCAGTAAGTAGTCGGCCCCTGCATGACCAGCATTGATTAAATCATCGGGATTAAGCGAGTCAACACTGACATTAAATCCACTGTGCTTAAGTGCTTTGACAGCGTCTGCTAAATGCGGAAAAGGCACCGAAGGTAAACAACCTAAATCAATAACATTTGCACCTTGTTGTTTATATTGCAGGGCTTTTTTCAAAATACCCTCAACACTTAAAAAGGGTGCATCAACAATTTCGGCAAAAATTTCAACCGAATGTTGACTTAAATCTGGTGCTCGCCCTGCCCCACCAAAGTATTGTGGCAAGTCTTTTAAGTCATCAGGACCACGCTCTACTGGCACGCCGTATTTTGCCTCAAGCACTGCCAAATCACCCTGACAAAGTCCGGGCAAAATCACTTTTTGAGCAACGCCTATTTCTTTTAGCCGGCGCGCAATCATGTCTGTGGTCATGAGGGCGGCAACAGAAACGCCCATTTGCTCTATGCGGTATTTAAACGGGGGGATTTTGGGATTGCTTTGAATTTCGTCTAAAACTTTTTTCAGACTTTTTTCTGCAAGTTTGCCTGTCAAAAAAAGTAGATTATCAGTCATGCTTTAAAATGAGCGAAGCCCTCGTTTTTAATCTAGCGTCAATGCTATCAATTAAACTTTGTACACTATCAACGACTGTACTTGCTTCAAATTTTTTGAGATTTTCAACATTTTGCAAATCAATTTTACGCGGATAAACCTTCACGATATTCTCACGAGGCGCAACAGACTCAAGCTCTACTGCCGTGTCGCAAGCAAAAATAATACTGGGTATTAAAGTTTTTCCTGCTTGCGCGTAAAGATTTGTCACCAAATTATCTGAAATTCCGCACACCATTTTAGCAATGGTATTTGAGGTCGCAGGCGCAACCACCAAACTATGGTAAGCACCCTGATAAAATAGCTCAACCGGCACGCTACTGGCAGTTTTGTCTTGATACACCTTACCAACGCCGTGCTTGTAACCATATTGCTGCAAAACCTCAGCCGCCGCCTTGCTTAAAAACAAGTCCACATCTTCAAGCGTCTCAACTACTTCAAGACATTCTTTTAAATAATGCCCAGAACCCGTAATCGCCCAAGCTAGCCGTTGATTCTTATGAGCATTCATAGCACTGCAAGGCTATGCAAAAGGGTGTTGCAATACAATGGTTTCATCGCGCTCAGGGCCAGTAGAAACAATAGCAACAGGCACAGCGCTTAATGCTTCTAGGCGTTTAAGATAGTTTTTTGCATTTTTAGGCAAATCATCCCAAGTTTTAATGCCAAAAGTATTTTCCGTCCAACCCGCAACAGTTTCATAAATAGGCTGACATCTAGCAACCTCATCCGCACCAATAGGTAAAAGATCAATGGTTTTGCCATCTAACTCATACGCCGTGCAAATTTTTAATTCTTTAATACCATCTAGCACATCAAGCTTAGTAATACATAAACCTGTAAGACCATTGATCATCGCCGAACGCCGAACGGCCGCCGCATCAAACCAACCGCAACGACGCTTACGTTTGGTTACTGTACCGATTTCTTGCCCCTTATCAGACATTTGATAGCCAGGTGCGCCTTGCGTCTCAATATCTAACTCACTTGGAAACGGCCCGCCGCCCACACGTGTCGTGTAAGCCTTGGTAATACCAAGCACATAATGCAACATATTGGCCCCCACGCCCGTGCCAGCAGAAGCTTGCCCAGCAATGCAATTACTTGAAGTAACATATGGATAAGTGCCGTGATCAATGTCGAGTAAAGTACCTTGCGCACCTTCAAATAACAGATTTTCGCCCCGATTATTTGCCGCATAAATTTCGGCAGAAATATCTGCCACCATTGGCTTTAAGGCCGCTGCATACTGCATACTCGCATCATATTGTTGATTAAAATCAACGGCTTTTGCATCTAAATAACGGGTTAATACAAAGTTATGATAATCCATCACTTCGCGCAATTTTTCAGCAAAGCGCTCCGGATAAAATAAATCATAAACACGCAGTGCGCGACGCGCGACTTTGTCTTCGTAAGTAGGGCCGATGCCTTTGCCAGTTGTGCCAATTTTAACCGCACGCCGAGCTTCACGCGCAGTATCTAAAGCAACGTGATGACTCAAAATAAGCGGACAACCCGCACTGACTTTAAGGCGACTTTTAACTTCTAAACCATCTTTTTCAAGCGCGCTAATTTCACCAAGCAAATGAGCTGCGTCTAACACCACGCCATTGCCAATGTAGCAATTTACCCCCGCCCGAACAATGCCAGACGGCACAAGATTAAGCTTGTACACTTTTTGCTCATCACCCTGACCAACAACCAAGGTATGACCTGCATTGTGTCCGCCTTGAAAACGTACAACACCTTGCGCGTGATCAGTCAGCCAGTCGACAATTTTACCTTTGCCTTCATCTCCCCATTGTGTGCCAATCACAACCACGTTTCTTGCTACATTTTTTGCCATAGACTTAACTTTAATAATTTTAATTTTTGTAATTGATTGATTCTGGCAATGCGCCGCCTAGATTTAACGCTGATTGTTTTTAAATCGCAACAACCTGCCAACTATGATTGTGATACTCTAGTTTTCTATCGCAATTTAACTCTAGATAATGCGGTGTATTGTCATCGAGCGCTTGCACAACCACATACCCCTGGGCTCTTAACTCATTTATTTTAGCAGACAAAGCTTGATCTGAATTTGCTGGGGCGAATACCGCCATCACAGACTTTGCTGGAGGCAATGCGGTCACAACGCCACGCAAATCTAAACTAAACCCTGTGGCTGGGCGCGAACGCCCAAAGACTTGCCCAACCTCATCATAACGACCACCTAGCGCCAACGGTCCTTTATAGCCTTGCGCATAAGCTGCAAACACAATCGCGCTGTGATAATGATAGCCACGAAGCTCACTTAAATCAAAACTCACCGTCACATCTAAGCCTTCTAATGCAGCACCCACTTTAGCTAAGCTACTCAAAGCCTCTTGAATAGCAGGCGTATTGGGCAGCACCTTAGCCGCTTTATCCAATATCGATTTATCACCATTTAATTCAGTTAAATGAATAAGCGCTTCGCGTGTGACTTTATCAAGCCCGACAGAAAGCGCAGCTACCGCAGGCTTATCTTTACTCTGCAAGGCATTGTAAAGCGCTTGCTCTAACTGAGGCGCAACATTGCTTGCTTCTATCATGCTAGCAAACACATTCACATGACTAAAATCTATATGCAGTTGTGAAATACCTATTGCCTGCAAGGCTTTAATCAACAAACGCTGAATTTCAATATCACTAGCAATTTTTGCATGTCCATAGAGTTCAGCGCCTAACTGCAAAGGCTCGCGCGTTCTAGCTAAACCATCTGGCTTGGTGCGTAGCACACTGCCGGCGTAACATAAGCGCGTCACCCCTTGATGATTAAGTAAATGTGCATCAATCCGTGCTGCTTGCGGGGTCATGTCAGCTCTAACAGCCATCAAGCGACCAGTTAATTGATCAACCACTTTAAATGTGGCCAAATCCAGGTCGTGACCTGCGCCCGTCATCAAAGACTCTGTGTATTCCAGCATAGGGGGAATCACATACTGATAACCGTGCACTTTAAATAAATCTAATACACTTCGACGCAACAACTCAATGCGGGCAGCCTCAGCTGGCAACACATCTTCAATATATTCTGGAAGTAGCCAATTATGCATTTTTAACCATCACTTTAGATTTTGGCTGATTGATTTACTTACCGACTCAATAAGAGCAGGATTAAACCAGCCATCAGATAAACCAAGCCCACAAAACGGAGCTGCCCATCGTTGAGCATCATCATCCGCTTAAATGCTTCACGCCAGACTTGCGGCAACAATAAAGGAAAAGCACCCTCTAATATCAGCATCACCGCGAGCGCATTTAATACAATACCGCCCATGCCAAGCCGCCCTTTTTACTTTGATTGTTTTTTAGCAGGACTACGCAGGTACTTGAAAAAATCTGAACCAGGATCAAGCACCATGACATCATTTTTACTTTTAAAGCTATTTTTGTATGCCTCGGTGCTACGATAAAATGCATAGAATTCAGGATTTTTGCTAAATGCCGCGTTGTAGATTGAAGCCGCAGAAGCATCGCCTTCGCCCTTGGCTTTTTGTGCATCACGATAAGCCTCTGCAATAATCACTTCACTTTGCTTATCAGCATCGGCGCGTATTTTTTCAGAAGCAGCCGAACCCTCTGATCGCAACTGGTTAGCAATTCTTTTACGCTCTGCAATCATGCGGTCATACACAGACTTGCTAATATCTTCAGAATAATCAACACGCTTTAAGCGCACATCAACCACCTCAATACCCATTTGACGGGCTTCCAGGTCAGCACTTTTACGAAGATTATCCATCACCGCATGACGCTCACCTGCAATAACATCATGCACAGTGCGCTTACCAAATTCAGCTCGCAAGCCTGCGTTGACCACATTGGAGAGCCTATTTTCAGCCGCCGCCTCACCGCCCTCTTTAATCGAAACATAATATTTAGCAGGGTCAATAATCCGCCATTTTACAAATGAATCAACCAGCATATATTTATTTTCGCTGGTATTAAATTTTGCAGGCTCTTCCCAATCTAAAGTCACAATGCGATTATCAAAGACTTTTAAATCATCAATAAAAGGCATTTTAAAATATAAACCAGGTGCTTTTTTTACAGAAATAATCTCCCCCAGCCGCTTAACCAAGACAAACTCTGTTTGGTCTACAGTAAAAGCAGAGGTTGCCACCAGCAAGAAAATCGCCAAGAGCAACGCTAAAACGCTTGTTGTATTTTTCATCATTTAAGCCTATCTACTTTCTCTATCACGACTACGAAAAGCTTCGCGCGTACGGTCTACCGAACTTTCTGAAACCGCCGGCACAGAAGCAGCGCCAGAAGATGGCAACGGCTGAGCTTGCTGCGGATTAGCATTAGCATTAGCGTTTGAGTTCATGAGTTTATCTAAAGGCAAGTACAGCATACTGCCTGCTTTTTGATCCACCACAACCTTGCTCACGCTTGATAAAATTTGTTCTTGTGCATCCAAATACAAACGTTGGCGAGTGACCTCTGGCGCGTTGTTATATTGAGCAAGTATTTGCTCGAATCTGCTGGCGTTACCTCGAGCTTCGCTTTCTACTTTAAGCTTGTATCCGGCCGCCTCTGCCAGCAAGCGCGAAGCCTTGCCGCGAGATTTTGGAATCACATCATTGGCATAAGCCTGACCTTCATTAACCTGGCGCTGATTATCTTGATTAGCGCGGTTTACATCTTCAAAAGCCTCTTGTACCTGCTCTGGGGGCTGAGCGCTTTGCAAAGAAACACTAATAATGTGCACGCCTGTTTTATAATTATCTAAAATTGCCTGCATCCGCTGCGAGGTATCAGCCAAGCCTTTTTGCAACAAATTATCTAGCTTGTTTTTACCAACCACTTCGCGAATCGCCGACTCTGCGGCTGACATCACAGCCTCATCGGTCGAGCGATTATTAAATAAGTAAAATTTTGCATCATTCAGGTTGTATTGCACGGCAAATTGCAAGTCAATAATGTTCTCATCTTCAGTCAGCATGAGCGCTTCTTGCGGCAGCTTGGTTTTGCCCGCACCACCATCACCGCTTGTTCTGTACCCTACCTCTAATCTACGCACCTGCTCCATATTGACTACATTCACTTTTTCAAATGGATAAGGCAAATGCCACCGCGGGCCAGGCTCTGTTGTTTCGTCTAAAGTTTTGCCAAAGCGCTGCACAACACCTTTAGAGCCAGAATCTACTAAATAAAAGCCAGTAGCGAGCCAAATCATAAAAATCAACACAAGAATAGGCAATATCGGAAAATTCGCTTTTTCAGCGTTTAGATTGCCTGGCTGACCAGGTTGCTTGCTACCACCCTTGCCAAACATATTGTTAATTTTACGGCTCAAATCGCGCATGGCCTGGTCTAAATCTGGCGGACCTTCGTTATTGCGCTGCGCCCATCCGGGAAATTTAATCATTCAAAACTCCAACTCGAAATTTAAGTATAAGCGCTTTCTTCAGTGCTCATTTTTTGTAAATGCTGGTAATGTTCCGCCATTGCAAGGCGAAGCAAATCAAACCCTTCCCCAGTCTTTGCCGAGGCGTGTATGCTTGCAATTCTACCATATTCATCACGGCGTATTGATGACGCTAAACCAATCCTGTCAATTTGATTGTGCACAACAATGTGCGGTACATTTGAAGCGCCAATTTCTTGCAAAACTTTATTCACCTGTGCAATCTGCTCATCGCGATTAGTACTCGCCGTATCGACAATATGCAATAACAAATCAGCTTGAGCAGCCTCTTCTAGCGTTGCACCAAAAGCTTCAACCAACGCGTGCGGTAAATGCTTAATAAAACCCACCGTGTCAGACAAAACCACTTGACCACAATTTTCTATAAAAATCTTATGCGTTGTGGTGTCTAAAGTTGCAAATAGCTGATCTGCCGCGTAAATGTTAGCTTTGGTCAACCGATTAAATACCGTAGACTTACCCGCATTAGTGTAGCCCACCAAAGAAACCGTCATGACATTAGAGCGCTTACGTGCCCGACGCTGCATACCTCGTTGCGCTTTAAGCTTGATGAGCTTTTCACGCAATTGTTTAACGCGAATACGTAACATACGCCGATCAAGCTCTAGCTGCGTTTCGCCAGGACCACCACGCACGCCAATGCCGCCTTTTTGACGCTCCAAGTGAGTCCAGCCACGAACTAAACGTGTAGATAAGTGCTCAAGCTGCGCCAGCTCTACTTGCAATTTACCTTCATGACTTTTGGCACGCTGGCTAAATATATCGAGTATCAATCCAGTTCTATCAACCACGCGCGCCTGAAGAAAGCGCTCTAAATTACGCTGCTGCGAGGGCGATAAATCATGGTTAAAAACTGCGACATTCGATGCACTGGCTTGCATCACTTGCAAAAGCTCATCCGCCTTGCCACTGCCAATGAAAAATTTTGCATCTGGCGTGGCGCGCTTACCTTCTACCGTGCCACGTATCAACAAACCTGCACTAAGACTCAACTGACGAAGCTCATGCAAGCTCTCTTCGTAATCAACATCTCCAAAATTAACGCTCACCATAATGGCAGCATCAAAGCCACCTGGTCTTTCAAACAGCTCTTTCAATGCTTACTCTTCGCCTTCAGCCAAAGAAAAGTTGACCATACGCGCAGGCACAATAGTTGAAATAGCGTGCTTGTAAACCATTTGAGTGACGGTGTTTTTTAACAAAATCACGTACTGGTCAAACGATTCAACATGACCCTGCAATTTGATGCCGTTCACAAGATAAATTGATACAGCAACGTGCTCTTTACGCAAAGCGTTAAGAAATGGGTCTTGTAACATTGCACCTTTTTGATTCATGATACCCTCGACTACAGTGGATTAAATAAATTGGTTTTATAACATCTACAACACTGCTTCATGCTGTAAAACCTGAGATTAAGAACAGTTAAAATTGTTCAATTGTTTTTAACGCTTATTTTTACTTAGCTAGCATTGATATTGGGTTCGCCTAAATAACTTCAATCATTTTTAAGCATTTTAAAATATAGATAACCCTTATTTTAAAGCTGAGCGAATTCTCACCAACACTTCATCTTTGCCAAGTAGCGCCATTACTTGATCGATACTAGGTGATTGTGCAATGCCGGTGAGCATAACACGCAAAGGCATCGCCACTTTGGGAAACTTTAGCGAGTGACGTGTCACCGCCATTTCAATGACAGAATGAATTGCCTCGGCTCGCCAATCAATATCCACTAAAGACTGCGCGAGCTCTGCCATAATCGGCTTAATCTCAGGGGTTAAGTGCTTTTCAAGCGCCACTAAATCAATCACTGGCTTTTGGTAAAAATAAGTAATGCTTTGCGCAAGCTCATTAAGCGTATTTGCACGCTCTTTACATAAACCAATCACCGCAGATAAAGAAGGCCCAGCAACATTATTCACCCCTAATTTAGCCAAACGTTTTGCAATATCTTGCGCTAAATTATCATTATTCGCCTGCTTAATATAGTGAGCATTAAGCCAATTGAGCTTTTCAGTATTAAATTGTGCAGCAGAGGGCGTGATATGGTCTAAATCAAACCAATCGGCAAATTGCTGCTTGCTAAATATCTCTTCATCCCCATGACTCCAGCCCAAGCGCGCCAAATAATTTAACATCGCCTCTGGCAAATAACCCTCATCATCATATTGCATCACACTGACAGCGCCATGCCGCTTAGAAAGCTTTTGTCCATCACCACCCAAAATCATCGACAAATGCGCGTATTGCGGAACTTGAATGTCCACATCAAGCGCGGCCAGGGCTTTAAATAAGTTAATTTGACGTGGCGTATTATTCACATGATCGTCACCACGAATCACTTGCGTAATCGCCATATCGCTATCGTCAACCACAACGCAAAAATTATAAGTAGGCGTGCCATCTGCCCGCGCGATAATGAAGTCATCCAGCTCATTATTGGCAATTTCAATGCGCCCTTTCACCATATCATCCCATGCAACAACACCTTCTAGCGGATTTTTAAAGCGAATAACAGGCAGAATATCGACTGGCACTTTGGGTAAAATTTTACCGCTTTCTGGCCGCCACTTGCCATCATATCGAGGCTTTTGCTTATTTGCCATTTGCTCTTCACGCAAGGCATCCAGCTCTTCTTTACTGCTATAACAATAGTAAGCGCTGCCTGCTTTTAGCATGGTTTGAATAACCTCTTTATAGCGATCCATACGCTGCATTTGGTAAAAAGGCCCTTCGTCATACCCCAAACCAAGCCAGCTCATACCATCTAAAATAGCCTGCACCGCTTCAGGTGTACTACGCGCAATATCGGTGTCTTCAATGCGCAAAATAAAATCGCCACCATGTTTTTTGGCAAACGCCCAAGAAAAAAGCGCGGTGCGCGCACCACCAATGTGTAAAAATCCAGTAGGGCTTGGGGCAAAACGAGTGCGTACTCTCATAGGCTCATCAATTTCAATCGCTGATTAATTTAAAAATATCGAAAGGTTGTTGCATTTTAACACGTCATCATTCACAACTATGACTATCGTTTAACGCAACTTTAAAATTGCTGGCATTATTTTCTTGAGCACTCACTATTAGCTACGCCAAACGCAACCAACCTCAAATCACTAGACAAGAGCACACTATCAAGCTAAAGTTACACTAGATTTTTTGCTAGCAATGTTTAACTCACAAAAAACTTCTAAAGAAAAAACCACCCAGATTGTTAGGATGAACTATGCGTAACATACATAAAGTAAAATTTGTTTTGATAGTTGCCATGTGCAGCTTTACACTTTTCGGTTGCGCCACACCAAACAACAAAGACCCGCTAGAAAGCCTTAATCGGGGCATTTATAAATTTAATGAAGTAGCCGATAAAGCCATTATTAAACCAGTTGCCCTCTCTTACAAAGCGGTTACGCCCTCGCCTGTTAGAAATGCCTTTAGTAACTTTTTTAATAATTTAGGCTCAATTGCCAGCGCTGCTAACAATTTATTACAGCTAAAATTTGCCAATGCATTTACTGAAACTGGCAAATTTATCATCAATAGCACATTCGGCTTAGCCGGCTTTATTGATGTTGCAGGCATGGATAAAGTTGAGAGCCACAAAGAAGATTTTGGTCAAACACTGGGTTACTGGGGTGTGGGCAACGGCCCTTATTTAGTGCTACCACTACTTGGTCCATCAAATTTACGCGATGCCGCAGGCTTTAGTTTTGACACAGTCATGCTTGACCCTATCACTTACACACGCAATATCAATCAAATTAGGTTAAGCAATCAGCTTCGCGCTGGACAAATTTTAGACAAGCGCACAAGATTGCTCGCGGCTACAGATTTAATTGATGATGCGTCTTTAGACCCCTATGCGTTTACGCGCGACGCCTACTTACAAAAGCGTGCAAGCTTAGTGCAAGATGGTTTAGTTCCTAAAGAGTTTATCAAAGATGAGTTTGAAAATGCTGCCACAGAATCAAGCGAAAACTCATCTAAATAACAATCACACCTAAAAAAGTGTCGCATTTAAAAAACAATAGGCTGAGAAAGAAGTCACTAGCCTTTCATTATTAGATAACATCAAATAACAAAGCCCCTTCTTGGGGCTTTCGTTTATTTACAGCTTGACTGGTTGACCTTCTTGTTGCCAGTTAGCTTACTCACTTGCCACGGTCATACGCTCTATTAAAATAGATCCCACTTGCTTAGAGCCTTGAACAATCACATCAGTCGCAATGCCTGCAATCATCTTGAGCATATCGCGCATATTGCTGGCGATAGTAATTTCTTCTACTGGGTGAATAATCACTCCATTTTCAACCCAAAAACCTGCAGCACCTCTTGAATAATCGCCCGTCACCATATTGATACCACTACCAAGTAACTCTGTCACTAATAGCCCTGTGCCCATCTCATTTAACAAGCCATTAAAATCATGCTCACCCGGCTGAACAATCAAATTATGATTGCCCCCAGCATTACCTGTGCTTTGCATCCCCAGTTTACGTGCAGAATAGCTCCCCAATATATAGCCTTGCAGCTGCCCCTCTTTCACAAGCGCTCTTGACCGGGTTGCCACACCATCACTATCAAAAGGACTGCTTGCTAACCCCTTTTTAATAAAAGGATTTTCTTGAATACTCAGCAAAGGCGAGGCAATCTGCTGACCCAAGCTATCTAGCAAAAAAGAAGACTGACGGTATAAATTTCCGCCAGAAATGGCGCTTATTAAACTTGAAATAAGCCCACTTGCCAAAGGCGCTTCAAATATCACTGGTACTTGGCAGGTTTTAATTTTTTTTGAATTTAAACGTCGCACAGTGCGCTCACCTGCACGTCGACCAATGAAATTGGCCGACTCAATATCAAGTGCATCACGTGCCGTGCTATACCAGTAGTCACGCTGCATACTGTCGCCAGCTTCTGCGATGACCGAACAACTCACGCCATGACGCGAGCTTAAATAAGCACCAGTAAAGCCGTGGCTATTACTATAAGCAAAACACGCAGAACCCGATGAAACGCTCGCGCCTTCTGAATTATTGATGCGTTTATCTACAGCGAGCGCGGCGGCTTCACATATTTTAGCTTTTTCCACCGCTTCATCCACTGAAATATCCCACGGATGATACAAATCTAAATCTTGAATATCAGTTGCCATAAGCTTGGCATCAGCTAAACCACAGAAGACATCTTGTGCAGTATATTGCGCGATATTACAAGCAGCCGCCACGGTATCTCTCACCGCATTCGCACTTAGATCAGAAGTGCTGGCAGAGCCTTTTTTTTGCCCCATGTACACCGTGACCGACATCCCTTTATCACGATTATATTCGATGTTTTCAACTTCATTTAAGCGTACCGAAACAGCTTGCCCGATACTCAAGCTCACACTGGCTTCAGCTGCGCTTGCACCCAATGCCTTGGCCATTTTGAGCGCATCGGTGGAGATTTGTTTGATTTCATCTAAAGAATAACTAAAACTAGCGCCTGACATAACGATTTTTACTCATAAAATGTTTACTTTAAGGCTGTTATAATACCGCACTATGAAACAGCATATGTCAGAAGAAACTAAAAAGTCAGCTAAAGCCCGCTATTTAGAAAATCAGCACAATAAGCAAGCGCTATCAGAGGCTGATGAACCCATCAGTAAAACAAAGTTAAAAGCAGAAGCAGACTCTCAACAAGTCCTTGGCGTGCGTTTATGCGACCTATCTAAAGAGAAATTAGCCAAGCTAGATTTACCCGAAGCGCTGCTTGCCGCCGTGATTGAGAGTAAGAAAATTACCGCCAATGGGGCTATTCGTCGGCATAGGCAATATCTTGGCAGACTGATGCGTGATATTGACACCAGCCCCATAGAAGAGCAGCTCAGCAAATGGGATGGCAAGCATAGCGCAGAGAATGCTTATTTTCAGGGCTTAGAGCGCTGGCGTGACAGAATGATTGCCGATAGCAACGTGATTTCTGAATTTATGAAGCAATATCCAAATAGCGAGAATCAGCGCCTGCGCACTTTAATTCGCAACGCCCAAAAAGAACTAGAAGCAAATAAGCCGCCTAAAAGTAGCCGAGAAATTTTCAAGTTGCTACGTGAAATCACTCAAAAATTGCAGCAAAATACCGATGCTGACAGCATCAACGCCTCACACTCGCCTCTATCAGAATCATAACAAGCCATCGCCATGTCAAGCACTCTCGTCATTATTTTTATCATCACTTACGCTGCGATTGCATTTGAGCACCCAATTAAAATAAACAAGTCAGCATCTGCTTTACTTGGCGCAGGCCTGCTTTGGTCTATATATGCACTTGCCACCCCAACCCCGTCGCTTATTCAACATCAATTAAGCGAGTCTGTTGCCTCGATAGCGCAGATTGTGTTTTTCTTAATTGGGGCCATGACAATTGTAGAAGTCATTGATGCACATGATGGCTTTGATGTTGTTACTTCTCGCATCAAAACACGCAAACTTTCTTCTTTGATGTGGCTGATTGGGCTCATCACGTTTTTCTTAAGCGCAGTCATAGACAACCTCACTGCCAGCATTGTCATGATTTCGGTTGTAAAAAAACTCTTAGAAAAACAAGAAGATCGCTTAATCTTTGCCGCGATGATTGTGATTGCTGCGAATGCCGGTGGTGCTTTTTCACCTTTGGGCGACGTAACAACCACCATGCTCTGGATTGGCGGTCAGATTAGCGCGCTATCGATTGTTAAAGGGCTTTTTCTCCCCTCCGTAGCTAATCTACTCGTGCCATTATTGATAGTGAGCTACTCTCTCAAAGGTCAAACACTGTCGCCAATAGCTCACAACACCCCCGGCCCCCTTGCTAAAACCAACGCTATTGAGCGCAAAATAATTTTCTTTATGGGCTTAGCCGTGCTTGTTCTGATCCCCGTTTTTAAAACTTACACCCACCTTCCCCCTTTTATGGGAATGCTCTTAGGCCTAGGGCTGGTATGGCTCACTGGTGATCTATTGCACAAAAATAAAGAAGATGACGAAAAGCAGCATTTGTCACTCGCGCACGCACTCATGCGCATAGACATGAGCTCGGTTGTGTTTTTTATTGGCATATTGTTTGCTGTGGCAACGCTTGAGCATGGCGGCATTCTGAAGGCACTCACCACATTACTAGAGCAGCATATTGGTCGATTAGACTTGATTGTTACCGTGATGGGCTTATTGAGTGCGATTGTTGACAACGTGCCGCTTGTAGCAGCGAGCATGGGAATGTACGACTTAAAAACCTACCCCACCGATAGCTTTTTATGGGAATTTATTGCCTATGCAGCAGGCACGGGTGGCTCAATTTTAATTATTGGCTCGGCAGCTGGCGTTGCGGCAATGGGCTTAGAAAAAATAAGATTTGGCTGGTATCTAAAGAAAATCAGCCCACTGGCGTTAATGGGTTATTTTGCGGGAAGCGCCATTTATATTGTGCAATACAATCTCACGCATTAAATATGCACCGGTATTTTTATTGAGTATTTTAAATAAAAATACCGGCGCACCCCTTAAAGAAGCGCTATTTGCTTGAATTTAATGTGGCCGTCGTTTTAACATCAGCTTCAGCACGATGAAGCAAAACATCAACTGACTGCCCTTGATAACGCCTAACCGCTGCAAATAAGTCTTCTTGGCTATCTAGTTCCACCTCGCCAATTTTTAGCAAAATATCCCCTGCAACTATATTGGCTTTAGCTGCTGGAGAATCCTTCACCACAGCAAGAATTTTAAGACCAGGCTCAACAAGGTTTGCTTCATTTTGCTGAGGCGCCGCCTTAACGAGCTTAATAATATGCACCCCCAACAATGGCATTGGAATTTTTGCCCAATAACTTGCTAAATGAATGGTTTGCATATTTTTTAGATTGGCATCATTCGCCTCTTGAATGGCTTTATTGCCCTCTTCTGTACCATCAAAATTCACCATATTAGTCGTAAACGCAGTGGGCTTATCATAAACCAGCACAATATCTGCCCCGATTTTTTTACCATACACCCTTGCCAAGTCTGCATCTATTTTCCCTGAAACAAACTCTGAAGCGCCTATCATGTCGTAGCCACTTTCTAGCATACGAATTTTATCGGCCTCTTCTTTTTGCCCAAGCTCTAAAACCGTTTCTGGTGCAGGCTTCATAGATTTAAGATTACGACCGTTTTGCTCATAATAATTTTCTTCAAACAGATTGCTTTTAACAAGCACCTTTTCTGCGGCGTGCACTGGGGGCAAGAACCAAATCACACTGATTGTTAATAAAAAATTGAGCAGCATTGCAGCGCTTATCGTACCGCGCTTTAACTCATAAGCGGTTACATTTATTTTCATATTTGAGGGCTGGATATTGTTGTGCATAAAAGGCCTTTGACATTGATAATGTTATGATGATGACTTTATTATATCTTTAGTTTAATTTGCGTTTATTAAGACACATCCATGACAAAACAATTCATTAAAATTGGTTTGGTTTCAACAAGTGACCGCGCAAGCGCTGGCATTTATGAAGACTTGGGTTTGCCTACGCTTAAAAATTGGCTTGAAGCGGCAGTGCTTACGCCAATGCAAATAATTCCTCGATTGATTGCAGATGAAGAAGCTGAAATTAAGTCTGCCCTGATTGACTTAGTCGATCATCAGCATTGCAGCCTCATACTAACAACGGGTGGCACTGGCCCAGCGCTGCGCGATGTTACCCCCGAAGCCACACTCGCAATCGCCGAAAAAGAAATGCCAGGCTTTGGTGAACAGATGCGTCAAATCAGCTTAAATTTTGTACCTACTGCCATTTTATCTCGCCAAGTAGCGGTGATTCGCAAGCAGTGCTTAATTATCAATTTGCCAGGGCAGCCTAAAGCCATTGCCCAAACGCTAGAAGGCCTAAAAGATGAGGCGGGCAATACAAAAGTACAAGGCATATTTGCCGCTGTACCCTACTGCCTAGATTTGATTGGCGCCCCTTATATTGACACCAATTCAACGATAGTCAAAGCTTTCAGACCCAAGTCAGCAGTCAAATTAAGCTAAAAATCATGAAGACTTATCAAAGCAATGTCGCCCGAATTTAAACTCATCCACCAACACTTCACTCGTCCAACCTCTCATACAACACTCAGCGTCGGCGATGATGCCGCATTGATTCGTGTTTCAGAGGGCACGGAGCTCGCGATTTCAGCTGATATGCTGGTCGCTGGAACACACTTTTTTTCAAACTGCGATGCCTATTCACTAGGGTGGAAATCAATCGCGGTCAACCTTTCAGACATGGCAGCAATGGGAGCCACCCCAAAATGGGCAACACTAGCCATCGCATTACCTGAAATAAATAATGACTGGCTTCATGCGTTTTCAAAAGGATTTTTTGCTTGCGCTAAGGCTTTCGATGTTGATTTAATCGGCGGCGACACCACGCGTGGCCCACTCACGATTAGCGTGCAAATAATGGGAGAAGTAAATTTTGGCGAGGCAATAAAACGTAGCGGCGCTAAAGTGGGCGATGATATATGGGTTTCTGGCACACTAGGTGATGCGGCGATGGCTTTGGCAGAATTACAAGGCAAGCTCGTGTTGCCTCAAGAGGCGAGTGCTCAATGCGCCAAAGCGCTGCACTTGCCACAAGCCAGGGTCAAATTAGGCTTGGCGTTAAGTCATTTAGCCACCAGTGCGATTGATATTTCTGATGGTTTATTAGCAGATTTAGGTCATATTCTTGAAAAATCAAATGTTGGTGCAGCGGTTGACTTACAGCGCGTGCCACACAGCTCATTTGCTGATTTACGCGATAAAAACACGCTTCATATGGTGTTAGCTGGCGGAGACGATTATGAGCTATGCTTTACCGCCCAATCGACTGAACACGCTAAAATAAGGCGATTGGCTCAACAGCTTAAACTGCCGATAAGTCATATTGGCAACATTACCCCTCATAAAGAATTAGTTGTTTTAGGGATTGATGGCAACGCTTTAACAATAACGGAGGCAGGGTTTGATCACTTCAACGCCATCTCCTAATCTGCGTTTTTTATTCCAGCACCCCGCACACTTTTTAGCCCTAGGCTTTGGCAGTGGTCTCGCGGCAAAAGCACCAGGCACTTTTGGCAGCTTGGTAGGCTTTCCACTTTATTATTTTATTCATTCTTATTCGCACGATACACAGCTTACGATTATTAGCGCACTTTTTTTACTGGGCATTTATTTGTGCGAAAAAACGGGCAAAGCCCTAGGGGTTTGCGATCATGGCAGTATCGTTTTTGATGAAATTGTGGCCATGATGTTAGTGCTTGCCTTCACGCCCAATCAGCCAAAATACTACTTACTTGCGTTTTTACTCTTTAGACTCTTTGATATTTGGAAACCATACCCAATCAAACAAATAGATGCCAAGCTGAAAAATGGTTTTGGTGTGATGTTTGATGATTTGCTCGCCGCCATATATGCCCTCATCGGCTTACAGGCGCTCACTTTTTTATAAGTCTTTAAGCGCATTTAATGAGTAACCCTTCACTTTTAACCCTTGCTCAATCGCTTGGCGCCGCTTTTAAAGCACGTGGCTATATGCTGGCACTGGCCGAATCTTGCACGGGCGGCTTAACTGCTCAATCAATTACCAGTATTGCAGGGAGTTCAGCGTGGTTTGACCGCGGCTTTATAACGTACAGTAATCAATCAAAAATTGAAATGCTAGGCGTGCTACAGCAAACATTAGATCAATTTGGCGCAGTCAGTGAACATACTGCCGCAGAAATGGCAACAGGCGCATTAAAAAATAGTCAGTCCCACATTGCCGGAAGCATCACCGGCATTGCAGGCCCTGATGGCGGCTTAGCCACAAAACCAGTGGGCACGGTATGTTTTGCATGGGCAGAGCTACACAAGCCCGTTATCACTATCACCAAACATTTTAATGGCACCCGCGACAGCATCCGCCAACAAGCGGCAATGTTGATGATGACCGGGCTAATAGCACAACTCGAATCTGGCAAAAAAGACCTCTAACAGAAAAGACTTTTAAATGACGGAATGCTTAGCCTAGTATCAAAAGCCTTTTACAGCACGCTTGGCATTAAAGCATTTCTACAAGGTACTCTGCACTCATCACATGGGTGCGCCCTGGATTAATGACCACCATATTATCCAAAGCATTGGTTGTTTCTACACACACCATGTTACGCCACTCATCTGATGCGCCCATGTCAGCCATTTGGGCAGATTTTTCATGTCCGGGATTCCAAACCACCGTGGTATTACTGCCCGATTTTTGCACATGAATTAAGCGCTTATAACCTGCATCATGCACAATACAATCTGAATTGTGGTTGATAAATACACGATCAAACTCACCCTCAAATGTCAGCGAATCGTGCTCTACTTGACGCTCATACTTCACCATTTTGTCAGAGTAAACGCAATCTTGAAGTCCCGTCACCTTCACGTTTGCAATATCGCTAATGTTTAAATAAGTATGAAATGCCTCGCTAATGACAAACGGATGATCTGCTTTATTAGTGGTTGCCAAATCAACCCGTAAACGGCTACCCACAGTGATTGTAGCCATCAGGGTGTAAGGGTATGAAAGCTGGCGCTTAGCTTCGGGGGTTTCAAGCATTTCTAGCGTAATACGCGTGGCATCTGTAGTTGTTGAGTCAATACTCACGACGCGCCAGGGGATAACACGCGCAAAACCATGTGCGCAAAATGTACTGTCTGTTGGATGAGCGCCAAACCAAGGCCAGCAAATAGGCACGCCGCCACGAATTGAGCGCCCTTTTACAAAACGCGCATTACTCGATAACCACAACACCGGCTCTGCAAGAACCTTAGGCTGCCACGTCACCACATGCGCGCCCTGAAGGGCAATACGTGCCGTGGCTAAAGAATTGTCAATTTCGAGATAATGCAGTCCATTTTCATCTTCGGTTTGCGTTACGTGCGGGTGCAACTTTAAATTTTTTTCTAGGTTGAGTGATTTCTTAGCCAAATTGACAGCCAATGCTTCAGTGTTCATTTTTTCATTGCCTTTTTATGGATTATTTTTTATGCGCTTTTAATGGACATCTTTAAAATTGAATTGAATTGAATGAAACCTAAATTCAATTATTTTTCAATTTGGCTCACATCACGCACCGCGCCACGAGCTGCACTAGTACTCATTGCCGCATAGGCGCGCAGGGCAGGCGAGACGGCGCGCACTCTGTTTAGCGGCTTCCAGGCATCCTTGCCTTTTGCTTGCATGGTTAAACGGCGATGCGACATTGCATCATCACTCACCGCTAAATGAATGGTGCGATTTGGAATATCAATTTCAATGGTATCGCCCTCTTCTACCAAGCCAATTGCGCCGCCTTCTGCCGCTTCAGGCGAGGCGTGACCAATACTCAAACCTGAAGTGCCGCCAGAAAACCTTCCATCGGTGAGTAGCGCACAGACTTTGCCCAAATCTTTAGATTTTAAATAAGAGGTTGGATACAGCATTTCTTGCATACCAGGGCCGCCGCGCGGACCTTCATAACGAATCACCACAACATCGCCTGCGACTATTTTATCGGCAAGAATAGCCTCAACCGCAGCATCTTGACTCTCAAAAATACGTGCACGGCCTGTAAATTTAAGAATACTGTCATCCACACCCGCAGTTTTGACAATACAACCCTCTAAAGCAATGTTGCCATAAAGCACGGCCAAGCCGCCATCTTGCGAATAAGCATGGGCTTTATCACGAATACAGCCTTCTGAACGATCGTCATCTAATGTTGGAAACAACATACTTTGAGAAAAAGCGATGGTTGTTGAAATACCGCCTGGCGCAGCACGAAAGAACTTTTTAACCGCCTCATCTTGCGTTACTTTGATGTCCCATTGATTTAAAGCTTCGCCTAAAGTTGCGCTATGTACGGTGGGGGTATCACGGTGAATCACCCCCGCACGGTCTAACTCACCCAAAATACCCATCACCCCGCCTGCATGATGTACATCTTCCATATGGTATTTTTGTGTTGCTGGTGCTACCTTGCATACACAAGGCACTTGACGTGAAATGCGGTCAATATCACGCATGGTAAAGTCAACTTCTGCTTCATGCGCAGCAGCTAGCAAATGCAATACCGTATTGGTTGAACCGCCCATCGCCACATCTAAACTCATGGCGTTTTCAAAAGCTTTCATGTTGGCAATACTCCGCGGCAAAACTGAATAATCATCTTGCTCATAATGACGCTTTGCCAATTCAACAATCAAACGCCCAGCTTTTAAAAATAACTCTTTTCTAGCACCATGCGTTGCAAGAACAGAACCATTGCCAGGCAAGCTCAAGCCCAACGCTTCGGTTAAACAGTTCATTGAGTTTGCCGTAAACATACCAGAACAAGAGCCACACGTTGGGCAAGCAGAACGCTCAATCGCCTCTGACTTTTCATCTGAAACCTTGCTATCAGCCGCCGCTACCATCGCATCGACCAAATCTAGCTTGAGCGCTTGCCCCTGCCAATTGACTTTGCCTGCCTCCATTGGGCCACCCGAAACAAATACCACCGGGATATTCAAACGCAAAGCAGCCATCAACATACCAGGGGTAATTTTGTCGCAATTTGAAATACACACCATCGCGTCCGCACAATGTGCATTGACCATGTACTCCACGCTATCTGCAATTAAATCGCGGCTTGGCAGGCTATACAACATACCGCCATGACCCATCGCAATACCATCATCAACCGCAATGGTATTAAACTCTTTAGCCACACCGCCGGCTTTTTCAATTTCACGCGCGACCAATTGCCCCAAATCTTTTAAATGCACATGGCCTGGCACAAACTGTGTAAATGAATTCACCACTGCAATAATAGGCTTGTCAAAATCACCATCTTTCATACCGGTAGCCCGCCATAATGCACGCGCCCCCGCCATGTTGCGGCCATGTGTAGTGGTATGAGAACGATAAACTGGCATAGTGAGAATCCGTATTAAAATTAAACAATCAACATCAAGTGATGTACATATCAAACACTACTCATCACAAGAACGTCTTAAGAGATAAAGGGTATTAAAAGATTAAAGTGTAATTTTAGACTAGCCAGCCTTAACTCACCAGCCCTTAACTCACCAGCCTTCACTCACTAAAGAAAAAATAAGCATCCCTGCGCACTAAGTGATTGATATTGAATGAATGCAGAAGCCGTAAAAAGTCTGCACGCTCACATACACCTCGCACACTTGCTTGCACGATTAAAAAGAACACGCGCTTCAAAGGTACGTACAACTAAAACTTAACGTTATTATTTAATTAAATCTTTGATAGCGTTAAATTTTAGGTAAAATCTAACCTTAAATTTTTATCATTTTAAGCTTAATTATCATGTTCATTCACCCCAATTTTGACCCCGTAGCCATTCACATCACTCAAAATTTTGGCATTCATTGGTATGGCTTAATGTACCTCATCGGCTTTTTGGCATTTTTGGGGCTAGGAAAATGGCAAATTGCACATCGAACATGGCATCAGTGGACGCCACAAATGCTTGATGATGCGCTCTTTTTTGGTGCTTTAGGGGTTGTTATTGGCGGCCGCATTGGTTATACATTGTTTTACCAATTAAGCTACTTCAAACTGCATCCGTTAGAAATCTTTTACGTTTGGCAAGGCGGCATGAGCTTTCACGGCGGCTTCTTGGGCGTATTGCTTGCCATGTGGTTTTTTGCACGTAAATATCAGCTTAAATGGTTAAACATTATGGATTTTGTAGCGCCATTAGTGCCCATTGGCTTGGGTGCTGGCCGTATGGGTAACTTTATTAACGGCGAGCTATGGGGGCGCGTCACCAAAGCAGAATGGGGCATGATATTTCCCAAAGTAGATAACAGCCTGCGCCATCCTTCACAGCTTTACGAATTTACACTCGAAGGCCTTGTATTGTTTTTAATACTATGGATTTACGCATCAAAACCACGTGAAACAGGCGCTATTTCTGCGTTATTTTTAATCGCTTACGGTAGCTTTAGGTTTTTAGCTGAATACACCCGAGAGCCAGACGACTATTTGGGCTTGCTGTCTATGGGGTTGAGTATGGGGCAATGGCTGAGCTTGCCGATGATTTTAATCGGCGTTTGGATGTGGCTGAGTAGCCAAAAACGCCGTTTTTAACGAGCACGCCTGAATAAAAAAGCTTATCGATAAAGCTTGTTATGTTGCCTAGACTGATGTCGACTCACTTCTGGCGAGCGCAACATGGCGTGCTTGGTTTTTTGTCCGTGTGTGCGCTTACGCCATAGCTTAAACGAGCTAGGCTTTAAATTGGCGCGCATTATTTTAATCACACCATCTTGATTTAAACCAAACTGCGACTCTATTGCTTCAAACGGGGTTCTGTCCTCCCATGCCATTTCAATCACGCGCGAAATATCTTCTTGGTTAAAAGCACCATTTAACAGCAACGCTTAACGCCTTTCCATTTTCTATCTTGCCACTCTTTAAAAAAAGCCTCTTGACTCAGGGGTGGCTTAATTTCAACATCTAAATGGCTAGCATGATGCAGCGCATAATGCTGTAAATAGCGCTCGTACGCGTCATCGCCAGACAGTTGCCGCACACGCAACCATAAAACCTTAAAAAAATTAAGCATCAACTTACCCCTTCATCTGCACAAAGCGCTTTAATACGATCAAGCGTTGCTGGATGCCCAGATAAATAATCTGCCGCTTGGCTTGGCATACTGTGTTGTTTTTCATTTTTTTTTAATTTCTTATCCTCACCATGGGCTGCTAGCTTTTTTAATAAATGCCCAAGCTGGCAAGATGAAATATGGTTCTGACGAAGTATTGCTAAGCCATAAGCATCCGCCTCACGCTCCATGTCACGTGAGTACTTAGCGCCAATCAAAGTGGCCGGTAGCGCAGCTAATATACTACTCGCATCACCTAACCACCATGTTGTCACCAAGCCAACAATAGAGCTTTGTAACAACATTCTAAGACCGTGTCTGTTTTTGACGTGCCCTAACTCATGGGCTAACACGCCATAAATCTCTTCATCATTACTGCTCAAAGCAATCAACTCATCTAACACAATGATATTACCAGAGGGCAATGCAAAAGCATTCGCGCCTAGTACGGGAGATTTACGAAACACGATGTGATAGTGTGTCTGAGCTTGTGACAAGACCAAGCGAGAAAATCCATCGCTAATAATTTTTTTACGCACAGGCGACAAATCACTTGGCGCAAGAAAAGTTTTATCCAAAGAGTCTAAGGTGTCCGCATCCAGCATATTGACAGAAGCTTGGGGCAAGCTCATCGCCAAAGCTTTAGACAAAACTGGCAAGCCATACTGATAAGATGCACCAAAAAATGTCAGTATAAAAAATACCGCCAGCAAGGCGCCGCTCCAGCCATGATGCAGATTATCCAGCACACTCTCGCGCTGGCCATGCGCACAAAGCAAGCTTTCTAAAGCAAGTAAGTCAGACACTTCACAAAAGCCGTCAGCCGAATGTCGAATGATACGCGGTGTGTTGCCTAGCTTTTCTGAAACAGTGAAAGATGAAAATGCCCAATGTTTGCTAAAATCCGCACCGCTAATATGTAGCCGCCCCTGCTCAAAACTAATGACAACAGCAACACTCGCAGAGCTTAAACCATCAAAATACTGAGCATGACACGTCATTTAAAGGGCAATGTCAAAATCAAAAATATCCGAAGCGCCTTCACCCAGCGCGCCAACTTCATTTTTTGACTGGTCAGCAATAAAGCCATCTAAATCACTCGTGGCAACCAAACTCAAGCAAGACAAACGGTAGCGAAGCAACCGAACACTCGCAAACGGCTTAAATAAACCAAAAGTCAACAGAATGCCCAAAAAGTTAGTGATATAAAGCCAATACAATTGACGTGCTTGCAGGGTGCTTTCAAATTGATGCGCACCTAGACGAGTGCCATTCCAAATGAGATTTTGCAAACGTGCGCTAACAAACGGACCAATCAACAAAATAGCCAAAATAATCGTAAAGTAAACTAGAGCAAACGCCACCATGACTGCAACAGGATCAGGATAATCATCAAACCAATCAAACCCCATTGCGCCAAAAATACCGCCAACAAGCAACCCCAAAAAAATAATCATTAAAAAACCCAAGCCATAAACCACATAAAAACCACCCGCACCTTGAGCAAAGCTAAATTTACTTTGACCAAAAAAGCTATGACTGTGCTGATATTGCTTGATCCGCTGATGCGTAAAAGGCGCAAGTAGATAAAGTGTGAATGGCGTTAAAATTGGCCATAACAAAAATGTGCGATAAGCACCGCCCAGACCACCTGCAAACTTAAATCTTAAGCCACGATAGCTAGCGTTATGAAGCTTGAATTTTAAAGATTTTTGTATCAAGCAAGGTACAAATAACATCGCCAAAAGCAATATAATTATTGCAATAATGGGATATATATTGAGTGTTAGGACATAGAGCAAATAAAAACCAAGCACAAGCAAGCGCCCAATCAAAATGGCGCATGGCTGCCCGTGATAGTCAAAATGAGCGCCCGCTAAACGGGTATTGCGATAAAAATACTGATTACGCCTCACCTTCGCCCAGGCCGAATAAATCCCCAATGCGACGATTGTCAACAGCAAATTGACAATCCAGATTTTAAAATACTCCGAACCGCTGCCGGTAAACTCAAACGGATGTTTTTGCATAACGCTCCTTAAGCTTTCATCTATTGTAAATTTCTAAGTTAATCGATTATTTCATCGTTAAACCATTTTAACGCTTGATACTTTAAAAGCTTGATGCTTGATAGGGTTCTTCAGAAGAAGTTAAAGCCGCTTTTTTAAAGCAAGACTGCGTCACAACACGCAACATATCCAAAACAACCACCCACAGCAAAAACACAAAAAATAGGGTGAGCCAAGCATCTAATTGCTGATTAAAAATAAGCTGAGGCGCCACTTTGGCTTTTTCTGGCGGCAAGACGCCAGCGCTCAATTTAAGGGTAAGATCATGTGCTGCAGCAAAAAAACCAACGCGAATATCATCGCTGAATATTTTTTGCCATGCGGCGCTACTTGTCACAATAAGTAGCCACAACAAAGGCAAGCCCGTCACCCAAACATATTGGGCCCTGCCAGATTTAACTAAAATAGCGCTTGCCACACATAACGCAATGGCCGCCAGCATTTGATTGGCAATGCCAAATAATGGCCATAATATATTGACGCCGCCGTTTGGATCTATCACACCAATATACAAAAAATAACCCCAAGCAGCCACCACGATTCCACTACTTAATATCACCGAGGGCATCCATGAGGTTTTTCCCATTTTTGGCCAAATGTTACCAAGCATATCTTGCAACATAAAGCGCCCAACACGAGTCCCCGCATCTAATGTAGTCAAAATAAAAATCGCCTCAAACATGATGGCAAAGTGATACCACAAAGCTAACATTCCCTTGCCAAAAGCATTGCCAAAGATGCTCGCCATGCCTACTGCCAAACTAGGTGCACCTCCTGTGCGGGCAAATAAGCTACTCTCCCCCATGTCTTTAGCAAGCGTATTCATTTGCTCAACACTCACAGCAAAGCCCCAACTATTGATTTTGGCAACAGCATCAATGGCTTCCTTACCCACCACGCCTGCCGAGCTATTAATGGCGAAAAATACGCCCGGCTCTAGCACGGTTGCGGCAATCATCGCCATAATCGCCACAAAGCTTTCTAACAACATGGCCCCATAAGCAATCATGCGAATATCACCCTCATTAGCTAATAATTTAGGGGTTGTGCCAGAAGAAATCAGCGCATGAAAGCCTGAAATAGCACCACAAGCAATGGTAATAAAAACAAATGGGAATAATTTTCCGCCAAAAATTGGGCCGGTACCATCAATAAAGGGGGTGATTGCAGGCATATGAATGTGCGGCTGTAAAATGATAATCGCAACCGCCAACAGTATTACCGTGCCAAGCTTTACAAAAGTTGAAAGATAATCACGTGGCGCAAGGAGTAACCAAACTGGCATCACCGCCGCCGCAAAGCCGTAGGCAATAATGACCCAAGCTAAAGTCAAGCCATCGTGGTCAAACCAATGCCGTAAAGTTGGGTGATGATCAATAAATCCACCACTTGCCACCGCCAACAATAATAATAAAAGACCAAGTAACGAAGCTTCTAACACCCGCCCTGGTCGAAAGTTTCGCATATAAAAGCCCACTATCATGGCAATTGGAATAGTGGCAGCCACGGTAGACGTCGCCCACGGGCTATGCTTCATCGCATTGACCACGACTAAACCCAGCACTGCAATTAAAATAATCATGATAAGAAACGTGCCAATAAGCGCCGCCGCACCGCCAATGATGCCCATTTCATCGCGCGCCATTTGCCCCAAGCTACGCGCATTACGGCGCGTTGAAAAAAATAAAATCACCATATCTTGCACAGCGCCACCTAACACCGCGCCAATTAAAATCCACAAGGTACCTGGTAAATAGCCAAATTGCGCCGCAAGTGTTGGGCCAATCAAAGGTCCAGGACCGGCAATAGCCGCAAAGTGATGACCAAACACCACCCATTTATTGGTGGGGATAAAATCACTCCCGTTATCCAAACGCTCGGCTGGCGTTGCGCGGGTTTTATCCACCACTAAAACTTGGGCGGCAATCCAAGCGGCATAAAAACGATATAAAATGGCGTAAATACAAAGTGCGGCCGTAATAAACCAAAGCGCGCCTATGCTTTCGCCACGATGAAGCGCAATCATAGCCACGGCAAATACCGCTAATAAAAATAGTGCCGCCCAAGTAATGATTTTTATATTTTTATGCAAGATCACGATGATGAAGCCGCCTGAAATTAGTTAAATAATGGAGATTGGTTAAGTATTTGAAATTATTTACATTGTAAGAATTCTTAGCATTGTTTACATGATACTCATGGCAAGCACTGCAAAAAATACAATTCATAACACAGCGACTAAAATAAACCACTATATCAAAACTAAAACAATAGCATTTAACGCGCTTGCCTTTAAGTCATTTTAAGTAGATAAATAGGCTATATTTAAAGCACAAGAGTCGCCCTTAAGTACAAATCCTCATGTTAAACTTAAGCTTAATAAGCGCATCAACAACATCCTCAATGATAAACTGCGCCCTTTAAAAGGCAATAAAACTTTAGCAATTAAATTTTGGTTAAAATACCCGATCACTTTTAAATAGCATCAAAAAATCAATAACATCAACAAAAATCACCATGTCATTACAGGTAAAAAAAACGATTGTATTGGGCGTTACTGGCGGCATTGCGGCATATAAAACTGCCGAGCTTGTGCGCTTACTAGTCAAAGCCGATTATGAAGTGCACGTGGTAATGACCCAGGCAGCGCACCAATTTACAACCCCTACAACCATGCAAGCGCTTTCTGGCAACCCGGTGTTGAGCGATTTATGGGACAGCAGCACTGGCAATGGGATGCCTCATATTGCACTAAGCCGCAAAGCAGACGCAATTTTAATTGCGCCTGCCAGCGCAGACTTTTTAGCTAAATTAGCGCAAGGGCGGGCAGATGACTTGCTCTCCACTTTATGTTTAGCGCGTGATTGTCCGTTACTAGTAGCGCCTGCAATGAATAAGCACATGTGGGAAAATAAAGCCACACAACGCAACATCAGTCAACTTAAAGCGGATGCCATTGAGATGTTAGGTCCTGATATTGGCGAGCAAGCTTGTGGAGAAAATGGCTTTGGGCGCATGTTAGAAGTCGAGGCTCTACTCACCTTAATAAAGGCTCACTTTACCCCCAAACTCTTAACTGGCAAGCGCATTCTAATGACCGCAGGCGCCACATTAGAAATGATAGACCCTGTGCGCGGCATCAGTAATTTAAGTTCAGGAAAAATGGGCTATGCCATTGCACAAGCCGCTCTAGACATGGGCGCGCAAGTAACTTTAGTAAGCGGCATGAGCGCCCTCACCCCCCCACATCATAGCACTGTGATTAAGGCACAAAGCGCTCACGCTATGTATGAAGCCGTGATGAGCAATGTGTTAAACCAAGATATTTTTATTGCCGTGGCTGCCGTGGCCGATTATCGTCCTGTGACAAAACACCATAAAAAAATCAAAAAGAGCAACGCTTTACTGACCATAGAACTCACTCCTAATAAAGATATTTTGGCTGATGTTGCGAGCCTACCCACCCCGCCATTTTGCGTGGGCTTTGCGGCAGAAACTGAAAATCTGCTCGAATATGCTGAAACAAAACGCAAAGCTAAAAAGCTAGCACTCATTGTGGCTAATTTAGCTAGCGACGCCATGGGCAGCGACGAAAACCAAGTCGTACTCCTTGATGAAAGTGGCGTTCATCCACTGGCACGCGCGCCTAAAACTGAAGTCGCCAAATTACTTTTACAGCATATCGCCCACCTGATATCGCCCACTGACCCTTAAAGTTTAGTCTCTGAAAAATCATGTTTTTCATGATTGCCTCAACATATCTGGCGATATATCATGCACTCTTTTCCAAAAAAAGCGCTATCAATCATGAAAAGAAAATCACTGTTTTTAATCGTTGCAGCCATTGTTTCACCACAGGCTTATGCTGAAAATCAGCTCTCACTTGCCCCTGTGGTGGTCACTGCAACCAGAACCGAGACAAACAGCTTTGACTTACCTGTGGCGATTGATGTGGTTAGCCAAAAAAACATTCAAGAAGGTCAGTTACAAATGACGCTTTCTGAAAGTCTTATTAGAGTGCCTGGCATCACCGCACAAAATAGATATAACGAAGCACAAGACCCTCAAATATCAAGCCGTGGTTTTGGCTCCAGATCAAGCTTTGGCGTGCGTGGCATTCGTGTGTATGTAGATGGAATTCCACTCACTATGCCTGATGGACAAGGGCAGCCTGGTGTCGCAGATTTATCTTCAATTAAAAGCATTGAAGTCATGCGCGGACCTTTTTCTGCACTTTATGGCAACTCATCTGGCGGCGTTATTCAAATGATCACTGAAGATGCTCCAAAAAATACAGAAATTGGCGGCACGCTCATGTTTGGTAGCAACAATACAGAACGCCAAATGTTAAATGCAGCTGGCACAGCGGAAAAGATGGAGTACTTGCTCAACGTTGCTAATTATGAAACGGACGGCTTTCGTGACCATGGCCACGGTAAAAAAGAACAACTTACCGCAAAATTTAAAATCAATGTTAATCAAGATACCAAAATAACAAGCTTAGTAAACTGGTTTAACCAAACAGCGCAAGACCCGATTGGCCTTAATAGAGCAAGTGCTTTTAATGAGAGCACGCGCCAATCTGCAGTGCCTGCAACAAACTTTGCCAACACCAGCGTAAAGCGTGACCACAAACAAATTGGCTTTAACATTGAGCACGCTTTTAGTGATCAAAATAAAGTTTCTTTTTTGCCGTACATTGGCACACGTAGCAATGCACAGATATTAACTACCACTGCACTCGCAACCACGCTAGCCACAACCAACGCTCGCCTAAGTGAAATTGAGCGTAACTTTCATGGCATAGATGCTCACTGGGATAACAATGGCACACTGGGCAGCTTGCCTTATAACCTCACCATTGGGTTAAATTATGGCAAGCAAAATGATGCGCGATTAGATACCAACATTTTAGCCTCTGGCGCACAGGTTAATGTAAAAAACAGAGATGAAGATAATATCGCAAAAAACTTTGACCAATACTTACAAGGCAAATTAAGCGTGCTCGATCGCCTTGATTTACACGCTGGCGTACGCCATACCAATGTAACACTTAATGTAAAAGATAAGTTTTTAACAGGCACTGGCAACAATGGCGACAACAGCGGCTCTGTAGAGTATCAAAAAACCACACCAGTTATTGGTGCTGTTTGGAAAATTACGCCCAGCTTTAATGCTTACGCCAACTATGGTAAAGGTTTTGAAACGCCCACCTTCGTTGAGGCTGCATTTGACACCGTCACAGCAGGTGCAACCAGTAAGCCAAATCTCGGGCTAAAAGCTGCACAAAGTCAAAATTACGAAATTGGTTTAAAAGCATTTATTGCTGATAATACGCAATCAAATTTAAGCTTATTTAAAGTAGATACCGAAAATGAGCTTGTAACAAAACAAACTGTTGCAGGGCGCTCTAGCTTTCAAAATGCAGGGCACACAAAGCGCACCGGGGCAGAATTTTCTCTTGATTCACAGTGGGCACATGATGTTTCAACCTATGTTTCATACACTTTACTGAATGCTAAGTTTGAAGATCCCTTCATCACTGTAATCAATGCCGCTGGCGCCACAGGAACGGTAAACGCTGGCAATAAAATCCCTGGCACATACAAAACGCAACTTTATGCAGAAGTTGCTTGGAAGTATGCTCCTTTAGGCTTTAGCAGTGCGCTTGAAGGACGTTATAACAGCAAAGTATATGTGAATGATATCAATACAGATGCCGCCCCCGCATATACTATATTCAATGTTCGTGCAGGATTTGAGCAAAATCTTAGCCGTTGGAAACTCAGTGAGTATCTACGCGTGGAAAATATCACCGATAAAAACTACATTGGCTCGATACGTGTGAATGATGGCAATTCGCTCTTTTTTGAGCCAGGCGCAGGTAGAGGTTATTTGCTTGGTTTAAATGCACATTACAAATTCTAAAAAATTCAAGCACTAAGCTCAAAAAAGCCAGCTTTTTGCTGGCTTTTTACTGCCCACTATCTTTCTACAAATTATTCTTATAGCCCTTACTTTTCAGTTATTTTTTATGTGCACTCGCACTCATATCCGATAAAAATTTTTGCAATTATCCTTTGCGCGCTTACAAAGTCATGGCGTTAATGGCGGCTCGCAACAATAAATAATCATCAAAATCCAGCTTATCCGCCTAGTGATTTTAGTCAAAATTTAGTGTTTAATGCTAGCTTTCAAAACACGAAAAATCATCTAGAGTTATCCACTAAACATCATATTGAGATTCCAATGAAAATTATTGTCGACCTAAAGATTTTAGATCATCGCCTGCATGAGCAAATGCCAACCTACGCCACTGAGGGCTCAGCTGGCTTAGATTTGCGAGCCTGCATTGATGCGCCGATGACATTAAACCCTGGCGAGACTGTGCTTATACCGACAGGCATGGCAATTCATTTGGACAACATCTACCATGCCGCACTCATTTTGCCGCGCTCTGGGCTTGGTCATAAGCATGGTATCGTTTTAGGCAACTTAGTCGGATTGATTGATTCAGATTATCAAGGACAGCTCATGGTGTCATGTTGGAACCGTGGCAATACCGCCTTTGAATTAAGCCCGATGGAGCGCATCGCACAACTCGTGATTGTGCCAGTGTTGCAGGCAGACTTTCACCTTGTGGATGATTTTGATGCAAGCGAGCGCGGCGAAGGCGGGTTTGGCAGCACAGGTAAACATTAAACCAAGGTATTTTTAACCAAAAAATCAGTAGCGTTGAGCAATGCATGCGATGCTCAATCGTATGAGATTAAATCATGCATATATTGACAACTTATTCTCAAATTTCTCTTGAGAATAAGTTGTCTTTCGTACTATAATTGCGCTCTTTTCAGAAAAAGCAAAAGTTTGGAGATTAACCATGGCACGTGTATGTATGGTAACTGGCAAAAAGCCAATGGTGGGTAACAATGTTTCTCACGCTAATAACAAAACAAAACGTCGTTTCTTACCTAATTTGCAAAACCGCAAATTTTGGGTTGAGAGCGAGAATCGCTGGGTAAGTATGCGTATCACTAACAATGCACTGCGTACAATCGACAAAAATGGGATCGATGCTGTGCTTGCTGACTTACGTGCTAATGGGCAAAAAATTTAAACCCAAAAAATCTAAGGATAAAACATCATGCGCGAAAAAATAAAATTAGAATCTAGTGCTGGTACGGGTCACTTCTACACCACCACAAAAAACAAACGCACCATGCCTGGCAAAATGGAAATTAAGAAATTTGACCCTGTTGTTCGCCAGCACGTGATGTATAAAGAAACCAAGCTCAAATAAGTCTTTATTTAAGTTTAGATCAATAAAAAACCCGCACATTGCGGGTTTTTTATTGCATTTCACCTATGCGCCATTAAGCTACTTTGTAGCCACATCTGCTTTGGCAAACAAAATACCATGCGCTTCAAAAGACCTCCATATTGCCAAATACAAAGCAGATTGCAAAGCACCTCCTCCAGATTGCGGGTTCATCACCCACACAACCATGCTTAACTCAATGCCATTTTCGCCAAATCCTTTCACCAAAGCTTGCGGAGCTGGTGCCATTAAAATACGTTCTTGCTGCATCGCCTCGTCATACATTAAGGCTAAAGCACGCTCTAAATTACACCCATAACTAATACTTAAATTGATTTGTATGCAGCCTTTATGCTCCATTAGAGAATGATTGATGACCGCAGTGGTTACCAAAGTCTCATTCGGAATAATCACATAGGTGCCATCTTGCTTGGCCAGCACCATGTATCTTGAGCGTAAATCATTGATTACACCGTAATGCTTATCCACAGTCATGACATCACCAATCTGCATAGATTTATCTAGCAAAATGATAAAGCCACTTACATAGTTACTCGCAATGCGCTGTAAACCTAAACCCAAACCAACGCCAAGCGCACCGCCAAAGACAGATAGAAAAGTAATATCTAAACCAACAGCAGAGAGTGCAACTAAAAGTGCCACAGTTAATAAAAATATGCGTAACAACTTAGTGAATATCACGCGCAAATTAACACTAATATGCTCTGCGCGCATGACTTTGTTTTCAATAATAAGACTGACCCACAAAGCAATAAAAATGGTCACCAGTATGGTTAAAACAGCCTGCATCACCAACAATAAATCTACAGGGTGCTTACCAATTTTAAATTTCACATCTTCTAGCACTAAAAACAATTCGGGCAATAAACCACTTAAATGCAATGCCAGCACAAGCCAAATTGTCATTGATATGGCATTTTCTAGAGTTTTGAGTATGCCTAGAGGCGCGGCAATGTAGCGTACCGCATATACCGCCAAACGAATGAGCGCCAAAGAAAATAACAAAGTACTGACCAAATGCAATAGGCTGGTATGTTGCCAATGCGATAAAATCACTTTGCCAATCTGTACAAAAACCAATGTTGATAGCGGAAAAATAACCCTATTGGCACTACCAATTACCAATTTTGACACTCCCGACTCATGCCGCAGCACATAAGCACGCAATACACCAGAAATCGCCCAAGCAAAGCCGCAAGCAAGGGAGATAGCTGCAAGCTCCCACAGAACATCTGTTGTCGTCAAATCTGACAACAACTCTTTCCACAACAAATGCATTTCCGGATTGATCATGGTTGACAATTAACTGATGAGCAGTTTATAAATTTGAATTAAATACACAGTTTATTACCTTGTTGAATGGTTAATACTTGAAGACTGAGCACTCTTGGTTATTCAAGCACCCGTTCTCTATAGTTTTTGATTCTACGTTTTTCCATATACCTTAAGCCTAAGTAAGTCATGATGCCAATAGCAATCATGCCCACAATAAAAATACTATATGCAATCGGCCAAGGAATATGGCGTGTCATCATAGAAAACTCCGACATACCACCAATACCTGCCAGCACGTTAATCGGCATAAAAACAACGCTAATAACAGTTAAGCGCTTCAAGTCTTTATTTTGATTAACATTCAAGAAGCCGACTGTGGCATCCATTTGAAAGTTAATTTTATTAAATAAAAAGTTTGTATGCCCATCTAGCGACTCAATATCACGCAAAATCTCACGCACATCTTCATGCTGCGCATTTGATAAAAACTTTCTTCGCATTAAAAAAGATAAGGCATTGCGAGTGTCCAATACATTACGGCGAATGCGACCATTCAAGTCTTCTTCAATTGAGATTGCCGTTAAAATTTTGGCCGCCTGTTCATTGGTCATATGCGACTTAAATACTTGCCTACCAACATTCTCCAAGCGCACATACTCATCTTCTAAAGCATTAGCAGAGTATTCAACATCGGCCGCATAAAGGTCAAGCAACACATCTTTTGCTTCCGATACGTAGCCCGCCTGGGCTCTAGCACGCAGTCGCTGCAAGCGAAAAACCGGAAGCTCTTCACTTCTGACGGAAAACAGCGTATCTTTATTTAAAATGAAAGCAACAGCAACGTTCCTCGATTCATCTTCACGCTCTAACAAAAACGCAGAGTGTAGATGAACCTCACCACTCTCCTCTTCATAAAACCTAGCACTTGTTTCTAAATCAGTAAGCTCATTTGGATTAGGTAAATTAACACCAAAAATCTCGCGCGCCCATGCAAGTTGCTCATCTTCAGGCGTCACTAAGTCTACCCAGATAGGCTTGGCTTGCGCCAAATCTTCACGGCTATAAATTGGAATCTGCCGCAAACGGCCCTCGTGTAAATCAAACACGCGAATCACCATGCTTTGATTAGTTGGCTTTGGCTCCACAACAAGATCAACGCGAACAGAGTCTGAGACAAGCAGTAAAATTTCTTCTTTACGATGCTCGTGTACAAGCGACCAAATGATTTTGCAGTCATCATGAGAAATAGCCTCTAAAATACTCGCTGCCGTTTGTGTGTCTAATGAATCAACATAACGACCTAATTCAGATAGATTATTCTGATGCACCACTCCCTCAACCAAATCATGACGCTGCATATCTTGGCGGCGGACTAAATCCTCCACTAACTTATGCCGCCCAATCATGTCTTTAGCCTTGGCGATTGCTTCTTGAATGCTCTGTAGCTCACTCATCTAAGTAGCCTTTATTTCAAAATTTACAAACAATACAAATGCAATTCTAACACGCAGCAATTCACTGGTAGCAATTGTATTCAACCAGCCCATAAAATGAATGTTAGTATTCATCATGATGAAAAATATAGCCTTGTACTCCACATCGCACTGCCATTTATGTGACCAGGCAGAAACCATGCTAAAAGGATTACAGTGTCATTACAAATTTAATTATCAGGTCATTGAGATTAGTGAAAATAATACATTTTTAAATCTTTACGAGTTAAAAATACCCGTACTAAAAGAGCTGGATAGCCAAACAGAAATGAATTGGCCGTTTGATGAAAGTGACATCAAGCGACTGCTTTTCTAAAGAGTGTAATTAAGGTTAAAAAACAGCCGCCATAAAAAAAGCCAGCTAAATAAGCTGGCTTTTTTAAAGACAACAAATTACCTATTCAGCAATTGTCGAACCTGAGGTTGCATCTGGGCGGTCAACTAATTCAACCAAAGCCATTGGTGCATTATCCCCATGACGAAATCCACATTTTAAAACACGCAAGTAACCGCCATTACGTGCAATATAACGAGGGCCTAATTCACTAAATAATTTACCCACAATTTCACGATCACGTAAGCGACTAAATGCCAAACGGCGATTCGCCAAAGTAGGTAGCTTCCCTAAAGTGATGAGAGGCTCAGCAAATTTGCGCAACTCTTTTGCTTTTGGCAAAGTAGTCTTAATAACCTCATGACGTAGCAATGATGCGGTCATATTACGAAACATAGCGGCACGATGGCTACTAGTACGATTTAATTTACGATTGCTATTACCGTGACGCATAGTAATTCCTTAAAGTTTCTATTTAAGCTTAAAATCAATTAAGCCTTTTCAAGACCAGCAGGTGGCCAGTTTCCTAATTTCATACCCAATGTAAGACCACGAGTAGCGAGTACATCTTTAATTTCATTCAGCGACTTGCGTCCTAAGTTTGGAGCTTTTAACAACTCATTCTCAGTACGCTGAATCAAATCACCAATATAAAATATATTTTCTGCTTTTAAACAGTTTGCAGAGCGTACAGTCAATTCCAAATCATCCACTGGACGCAATAAAATAGGATCAACCTGAGGCGTCGATTTAACCTCAATTTCGCTTGGGGCACCTTCTAAGTCAGCAAATACAGACAACTGACCCATTAAAATGCGCGCAGAATCACGAATCGCTTGTTCCGGTTCAATAACGCCATTAGTTTCAACATCCATAATCAACTTATCTAAGTCTGTACGTTGCTCAACACGAGCACTTTCAACCTGATAACTCACTTTGTTGATTGGACTAAATGAAGCATCAACCATAATAAAACCTAATACACGATCTTCTTCATTGATTTTTTGACGCGCTGGAACTGGCTGATAACCACGACCCATAGCCACTTTAACTTCTATATTAAGCTTTCCACCTTTAGTTAAATGAGCAATCACGTGGTCTGGATTAACAATTTCAGCGTCATGTCCAGTTTCAAAATCACCCGCAGTCACAATACCTTCAACAGATTTATTTAAAACCAAAATAGCTTCTGTTTTAGCATTTAACTTTAAAGCAACGCCTTTAAGGTTAAGCAGAATGTCTACCACATCTTCCTGCACACCATCTAAAGTTGAGTACTCATGAACAACACCATCAATCTTCACTTCAGTAATAGCAAAGCCAGGAATTGAAGACAACAAAACGCGACGTAAAGCATTACCTAATGTGTAGCCAAAGCCACGCTCCATGGGTTCCAATGTTACACGTGCGCGCAATGGAGAAATAACCTCCACATCAACCACACGCGGTTTTAAGTATTCGGTAGGACTGTTCTGCATAGTGATACCTTTTAATTTTTGTATTAACTTCCACTAAAATTTTTCAATGGAATAAACGTTTGATGCCTCTAGAGAAGCAACTCACCCAAAGCTAATAATTAAAGCCTTATCACTTCGAGTAAAGCTCAACAACTAGAGATTCATTGATAGTTGACGACAACTCATCACGCTGTGGCTTAGCCTTAAAAGTACCCTTAAGCGCCTTAACATCAACCTCGATCCATGCAGGAAAGCCACGTTGCTCAGCAGCTTGCAACGCACCCTTAATCCTTAACTGAGTTTTCGAGGCTTCAGCCACACTCACAACATCACCAGCTTTAACTTGATATGACGGAATATTCACACGCTTACCGTTCACCAATATACTGTTGTGACGAACAATTTGACGCGCCTCTGTTCGCGACCCACCCAAGCCCATACGGTATGCAACATTATCTAAACGGCACTCTAATAACTGCAACAAGTTTTCACCTGTAATTCCTTTTTGACGATCTGCTTCAGCATAATAGCTACGGAACTGCGCTTCCAATATACCGTAAATACGGCGAACTTTTTGCTTCTCACGCAATTGAACACCGTAGTCGGATAAACGCTGATTACGACGCTGACCATGCTGACCCGGCGGAAAATTACGCTTTTCAATTGCACATTTATCCGTAAAGCATTTTTCAGCCTTTAAAAAAAGCTTTTCGCCTTCACGGCGACACTGACGACACTTAGGGTCTAAATTTCTAGCCAAGGGATTCTCCTGTTATCTTTACCAAAGCGAGCCTAAACTCAACTTAAATTCGACGCTTCTTAGGCGGACGGCAACCGTTGTGAGGAACTGGCGTAACATCAGTAATACTAGTGATCTTAAAACCAGCTGCATTAAGTGCACGAACCGCAGATTCACGACCGGGGCCAGGCCCCTTAATACGTACTTCTAAATTTTTAACACCATTTTCTTGAGCAGACTTACCAGCCACCTCAGCAGCTACCTGAGCAGCAAAAGGTGTACTTTTACGCGACCCTTTAAATCCCTGACCACCCGAAGTTGCCCAAGACAAAGCATTACCTTGGCGATCCGTAATTGTGATAATGGTATTGTTAAAAGAAGCGTGCACGTGCGCGATACCCTCTGCAATATTCTTTTTAACTTTTTTTCTTACGCGTACATTAGCTTTTGCCATGCTGCACCTTCCTTACCAATAAATCTTACTAAAATTATTCCAACACACCCAAGCTCAAAGAACCGCTTATTTAGATTGTTTAATTGCCTTAACTGGACCCTTACGAGTCCTAGCATTTGTTTTGGTTCTTTGCCCACGTACTGGCAGGCCGCGACGATGACGAACACCGCGATAGCAACCCAAGTCCATTAAGCGCTTGATATTCATTGAAACTTCGCGACGCAAATCACCTTCAACTTTTTCTTTAGCAACCTCATCACGCAACTTATCAACCTCTGCGTCATTTAGATCTTTCATTTTAACCGTTGCCAAAACACCAGCTGCAGCACAAATTTTTTGAGCTGTCACACGCCCAATACCGAAAATTGCAGTTAATGCAACATCAGCATGTTTGTTATTTGGTATATTTACCCCTGCAATACGCGCCATACTTTAACTCCAAATTTAGGTTTACCTAAAATCTATCACTTTAAAAAAGTCGACGATTTTAACAGGAAAACCAATTTATATCAATGAACTTATATTCCAATCGAGCTACAATCCAGCATCCCAATTGGTTGAAAACTGATTAACCCTGACGTTGTTTATGACGCGGATCGGTGCAAATTATACGCACAACACCACGACGGCGAACAACTTTACAATTACGGCACAATGCTTTAACAGATGCACGAACTCTCATTTATTACTCCATCACTTCTTAAACTTAAATATGTAAATTATTACAATTAGTTATTTTTGATTATTGCCTTTGAAATTGGCTTTTTTAAGCAAGCCCTCATACTGATGAGACATCAAGTGTGATTGAACTTGCGTTATAAAATCCATCGTAACCACAACAATAATTAACAAAGATGTACCACCAAAATAAAACGGCGTATTAAGCTTCATCCTTAAAAACTCCGGCAACAAACATACCAAGGTAATGTAAATTGCTCCTACCAATGTTAAGCGACCCATAATCTTATCGATATATTTCGCCGTCTGCTCTCCCGGGCGAATACCAGGAACAAACGCACCACTTTTCTTCAAATTATCAGCGGTGTCTTTTGGATTAAACTGTAATGCAGTATAAAAAAAACAAAAGAATACAATCGCTGCAGTAAAAAATAAAATATAAATCGGCTGACCAGGGGACAGAGCATTGGAAATATCTTTTAACCAATACATACTCTCTTTACCACTAAACCAGTTCGCCAATGTTGCAGGAAATAAAATAATACTCGATGCAAAAATTGGGGGAATAACGCCCGCCATATTAAGTTTTAATGGCAAATGCGTTGTTTGCCCACCATACACCTTATTACCTACCTGGCGCTTAGCGTAGTTTACGGTAATTTTACGTTGTCCGCGCTCTACAAAAACCACCAATGCCGTCACCAAAACAATGGTCACTAACAAGAAAAATAGCATTAATGGCCCGGCAGCGCCAAAGCCGCCAGAATTTGCCATTTCAACAGAAGTACCTATAGCACTTGGCAAACCCGCCACAATACCAGCAAAAATAATGATTGAAATACCATTACCAATGCCGCGCTCTGTGATTTGTTCCCCCAACCACATGATAAACATTGTGCCACTCACCAAGGTAATCATCGCTGTCAATCTAAATACCATACCAGGATCAATTACCAATCCAGGCTGCCTTTCTAAAGCAATGGCAATACCTAGAGCCTGAAATGAAGCAAGAATCACTGTTCCGTAGCGAGTCCACTTAGTAATAGTTCTACGACCAGCTTCACCTTCTTTTTTCAACTGCTCTAACTTAGGAGAAACTGCCGACATCAATTGCATAATAATTGATGCAGAAATATAAGGCATAATACCCAGAGCAAACACAGTGAATCTAGAAAGCGCCCCACCTGAAAACATGTTAAACATTCCCAAAATGCCGCTGCTTTGAGACTCAAATAATTTAGCCAATACCGCAGAATCAATACCAGGCACTGGAATATGGGCGCCCAAGCGATAAACAACCAAAGCACCCAACACAAAAATTAGGCGACTTTTAAGCTCGCCTAATTTTGATGCTACTTTTAATAAACTTTCCTGTGCCAAGGCTTACTCTTTTACTCAGCTTCTAACACTTTACCGCCAGCAGCTTCAATTGCAGCACGCGCACCTTTGGTTAACAGTAAACCTTGGATGTTATATTTTTTTGTCACATCGCCAGACAAGAATAATTTAGCATAAGTAACAGTGCCAGAAACAATATTTGCAGCCTTTAATGCCAACAAATCAATCACCTCATTAGGCACCAATGCTAATTCACTTGTACGAACGTGCGCTGTTTTTTGCTTAGTCATTGATTTAAAACCACGCTTAGGCAAGCGCCGCTGAATAGGCATCTGACCGCCTTCAAAACCAACCTTATGAAAACCACCTGTGCGTGACTTTTGACCTTTATGACCACGACCAGCTGTTTTACCTAAACCAGAACCAATGCCGCGACCAACACGACGACGCTCTTTTTTTGATCCTTCTGCAGGCTTAATAGAATTTAATTGCATCATGCTTCTACCTTTAAGAGATAGCTAACGGCGTTAATCATGCCGCGAATTGCTGGCGTATCTTGAACCTCAACACAATGATTCATACGACGCAAGCCCAAACCTTTAACAGTTGCCTTATGCGCCTCAATGCGACCAATGGTACTTCTTACCAGCGTCACTTTAATTCTTGATTCTTGTTTTTTTACTTTAGCCATGATTTAGCCTCTAATTTCTTCAACTGATTTACCGCGTTTAGCTGCAATTTCAGCTGGGGTATTCATCGACTCTAAACCATTTAATGTTGCACGAACCAAATTATACGGATTAGTTGATCCAATACACTTAGCAACAACATTAGTTACACCCATCACCTCAAAAATAGCGCGCATTGCTCCACCAGCAATAATTCCAGTACCCTCTGAAGCGGGCTGAATAAAAACCTTGGCAGCGCCGTGAACGCCAGTCACCGAGTGATGCAATGTTCCATTCGTCAGACTGACTTTTAACATACCGCGACGCGCTTCATCCATTGCTTTTTGTGCTGCAACCGGCACCTCACGAGCCTTACCTTTACCCATACCAACAGAACCGTCCCCATCACCTACCACCGTAAGAGCGGCAAAACTCATAATTCGACCACCTTTAACCGTCTTACTTACACGATTAACTGCAATCATTTTTTCGCGCAAACCATCAGTCTGCTGCTGTTGCTGTTCCATTTCTTTCGCCATCATTAACCTCTTAAGCAATCAGACCAATTAGAAAGACAAGCCATTTTCACGCGCAGCATCCGCCAGCGCCTTAATACGGCCATGATATTTATAACCCGAGCGATCGAAAGCAACGTTAGTAACACCCGCTTTTTTTGCTTTTTCAGCAATACGCTTACCAATAGCAGCTGCAGCCTCTACATTGCCCCCATTTTTGATTTTTTTACGAACGTCAGCCTCTACCGTCGAAGCACTCACAATTACCTTATCGCCAGTTTCAGCAATAATTTGTGCGTAAATGTGCGTATTAGTACGGTGCACACTTAAACGCGTCACTTTTAGCTCTGCAATTTTTGCACGGGTTTTACGTGCACGACGCAAGCGATTATTTACGTTGTTCATTTTTTAAGCCTTATTTCTTCTTGGTTTCTTTAATTGCAACAACTTCATCAGCATAACGAACACCCTTGCCTTTGTAAGGCTCAGGAGAACGATAAGCACGAATTTGAGCGGCAACTTGACCAATAACTTGCTTATCAACACCAGTGAGCAATATCTCTGTCGGCGTAGCCGTTGCCACAGTCACGCCCGCAGGCATTTTGTGATTGATAGGATGGGAGTAACCCAACTCTAAATTTAATATAGAACCTTGCGCAGCAGCTTTGTAACCAACGCCCACTAAGGTTAATTTACGAGTAAACCCTTCTGAAACACCCTTCACCATATTGGCCACCAATGCACGCAACGTACCCGACATTGCACGCGAATGCTGAGCATCGTTAGCAGCCTGAAATGTAATTATTTCACCTTCACGCTTCAGAACAACAGCATCTGTGAGAGGATGGGATAGTTTTCCTAATGGACCACTTACATCAATCGAAACATTACTTAAGACCACTTCAACTTTTGCCGGAATGGCAACCGGATTTTTAGCAACACGTGACATTTGCCTCTCCTTAAGCCACTACGCAGAGCACTTCGCCACCAACACCAGCAGCTTGAGCTTTACGATCTGTCATCACACCCTTAGATGTAGACACGATCGTCACACCAAGACCATTCATTACTTTAGGGATCTCTTGAGAACCCTTATAAACACGCAAACCAGGCTTACTTACACGCTGAATACGCTCAATAACCGGGCGTCCAGCATAATACTTAAGAATGATATTCAATGTTGATTTGCTACCTTCTTTTTGCACAGCAAAGTCTTCAATATAACCCTCATCCTTAAGAACGCCAGCAATAGCAGACTTAACATTTGATGAAGGCATAGCAACAACCGCCTTATTGACCATTTGCGCATTACGAATGCGCGTCAACATATCAGCAATCGGATCACTCATACTCATTGTTATTTCTCCTATTACCAGCTAGCTTTAGTGACACCCGGCACAAAGCCAGCCATCATTAAATCGCGCAATTTACTACGCCCAATACCAAATTTACTAAACACACCACGCGGGCGACCAGTTAAAGCACAACGATTGCGCAAACGCACTGGACTTGAATTACGCGGAAGAGAATGAAACTTCAAGCGCGCATCGCGTCGACTTTCAGCAGAAGCATTAACATCATTCATTAAAGCTTCAAGCGCAATACGTTTTGCAGCGAATTTTTCTACAGTCGCACGACGCTTTATTTCGCGCTCTGTCATACAGGTTTTAGCCATGTCTCAACCCCTAAAAGGAAAACTAAACGCAGCAAGCAAAGCTTTTGCTTCCTCATCCGTTTTTGCAGTAGTAGTAATAGTGATATTCATTCCGCGAATTGCATCGATTTTATCGTATTCAATTTCAGGGAAAATAATTTGTTCTTTAACGCCCATATTGTAATTACCACGACCATCAAACGACTTCGCAGAAATGCCACGGAAGTCACGAATACGAGGAATAGCAACAGTTACCAAGCGATCCAAGAATTCATACATACGCTCACGACGCAAAGTTACTTTACAACCAACAGGATAGTCATCGCGAATCTTAAATGCAGCAACGGATTTTTTAGCTTTAGTTACAATTGCTTTTTGACCGGCAATTTTTTCCATGTCGCCAACAGCATGCTCCATAACTTTCTTATCCGCAACCGCCTCACCAACACCCATATTAAGCGTTATTTTTTCTATCCGAGGAACCTGCATCACCGAAGTGTAGCCAAACTGCTCAGTCATCGACTTAACAACAGAGTCTTTATAAAAATCTTTTAAACGCGCCATAATTATCCCTATGCGTCCACTGCTTCGCCATTAGACTTGAATACGCGAACTTTTCGCCCATCATCCAAAGCCCTAAATCCCACGCGATCACCTTTTTGGGTCGCACCATTAAATAAAGCAACATTAGAAATGTCAATCGGCATCTCTTTAGCAATAACGCCCCCAGCAAGACCTTTCATTGGGTTTGCTTTTGTATGCTTTTTGACAAGATTAAGACCCTCCACAAGCACATGACCAGACTCAAGAACCCTCAAGACCAAGCCTTGCTTACCCTTGTCTTTACCTGAATTTAATATAACCTGATCACCTTTACGAATTTTGCTCATATAAACTCCTACAAAACTTCTGGCGCCAATGAAACTATCTTCATGAATTTTTCCGTACGCAATTCACGTGTTACCGGACCAAAAATACGAGTTCCAATCGGCTCTAACTTACTATTTAAAAGCACTGCAGCATTATTGTCGAACTTAACCAAAGATCCATCTTGACGACGTACACCCTTAGCAGTCCTCACAACGACAGCACTATAGACCTCGCCTTTCTTAACGCGACCACGAGGCGCAGCATCTTTAATGCTCACCTTAATAATATCGCCAATTCCAGCGTAACGACGCTTAGAGCCGCCCAACACCTTAATACACTGCACAGAGCGCGCACCAGTATTATCAGCGACTTCTAGCCGAGATTGCATTTGAATCATGAGAATAATCTCCAACTTAATCCGTTAAACCAACACCAGCCATTTTTAATCAAAAGACTCACTTTAGAATTAAAATGGCCGATAGACCCGGTCAGTATTGGGGCGAGAGCTTAAAAATTGCTCGCCTAAATAGCCAAACATTATAACTTACATCATGCAGATGTGCAACTATTATTCTAAATAATTACGCACTTACAATTGGATTACTTAAGAAGCCTTAACCACCCAAGTTTTTGTTTTTGAAAGCGGGCGGCTCTCAACAATCGTGACTAGGTCGCCTTCTTTAAAGCTATTTGCTTCATCATGTGCATGAAACTTTTTAGACTGACGAACAACCTTGCCAATCAAAGGATGCTTAACTTTACGCTCAACCAAAACTGTTACCGTTTTGTCCATTTTGTCGCTCACAACGCGACCAGTTAAACTACGTATTACTTTCATTGTTTCAGTCATCATTACGCCCGTTTTGCCTTCTCAGCTAACACAAGCTTAACGCGCGCAACATCTTTGCGCACTTTACCTAGCTGATCTATTTTAGATAATTGCTGAGTAGCCACTTGCATACGAAGAGAAAATTGCGCACGGCGCAATTCAATCAACTCTGCATTGAGCTCATCAACACTTTTTGCTCTTAAATCGGTTGCTTTCATTTTAGCGTACCTTCCTTAACTGCCTATTTGACGCGTCATGAATGTTGTTTCAATTGGCAACTTAGCAGCAGCCAAACGAAACGCCTCGCGTGCAAGATCTTCACTCACGCCATCCATTTCGTACAACATTTTACCTGGCTGGATTTGGGCTACGTAGTACTCCGTACTACCCTTACCATTACCCATGCGAACTTCAGCAGGCTTTTTAGATATTGGCTGATCTGGAAAAATACGAATCCATACACGACCACCCCGCTTAATATGACGCGTCATAACCCGGCGGGCGGCTTCAATTTGGCGGGCGGTTAAACGACCACGACCCACTGCCTTTAAACCAAAATCACCAAAACTTACTTTATTACCCGTAGTTGCAATGCCTTTATTGCGACCTTTTTGCATCTTACGATATTTTTGTCTAGACGGTTGTAGCATCTTTAGCCCTCGGCTTTCTTACTTTTTTCTCAGGCTCAGCAACTGGAGTTGTTGCATTAGCACCTATAGGAGCTTGTGCGTTACCAGAAAAAACTTCACCTTTGAATACCCAAACTTTAATACCGATAATACCGTATGTTGTTGAAGCCTCAGCAACACCGTAATCAATATCTGCCCGCAATGTATGTAGCGGCACACGACCTTCACGATACCATTCTGTACGAGCAATCTCGATACCATTTAAACGACCAGAACTCATAATTTTAATTCCCTGAGCACCTAAACGCATAGCATTCTGCATAGCCCGCTTCATCGCACGACGAAACATCACACGCTTTTCAAGCTGCTGAGCAATCGACTGTGCAATCAAAGTGGCATCAAGCTCAGGCTTGCGAACCTCTTCAATATTCAAATGAACCGAAACACCCATCAAGCCCTGCAAAGAAGCGCGCAAAGACTCAATATCCTCACCTTTTCTTCCAATAACCACGCCTGGACGAGCGCTGTAAATTGTGATTTTTGCGTTCTTCGCAGGACGCTCAATCAAAATACGACTCACAGCAGCCGCAGATAATTTTTTGTTTAAGAACTCACGCACTTTAATGTCGCCCTGCAACATTGAAGGGAAGTTCTTGCTATTGGCATACCAACGTGAGAACCAATTTTTTTGGACACTCAAACGGAAACCAATTGGATGAATTTTCTGACCCATATTTTATCCCTTAATTTCCGACAGTCACATGAATATGACAGGTTGGCTTAGTGATGCGCCCAGCACGACCTTTAGCGCGAGGGCGAATACGTTTTAGCACAATGCCTTTATCAACACAAATTGAAGTCACCTTCAAATCGTCGATATCAGCGCCATTATTATGCTCAGCATTAGCAATCGCAGACTCAACAACTTTTTTAATAATTTCAGCACCTTTTTTAGGAGTGAAATTAAGAATGTTAAGCGCACGATCTACCTTCTGACCACGAACAAGATCTGCCACCAATCTAGCCTTTTGAGGAGAGAGATGTACACCTTTTAATATTGCGGATACTTGCATCTTCAGCCCCTACTTCTTCGCTTTTTTGTCGGCAGCATGACCCTTGAACGTGCGAGTTAACGCAAATTCACCGAGCTTATGACCCACCATGTTTTCAGAAATCAACACTGGAATGTGCTGCTTACCATTATGAATAGCAATAGTAAGACCAATAAAATCTGGCAATATTGTAGAGCGACGCGACCAAGTCTTAATTGGTTTGCGATCACGACTAACCGCCGCAACTTCTACTTTTTTTGCCAAATGACCATCAATAAATGGACCCTTTTTAACTGAACGTGCCATATGATTACCTTACGCCTCTCGGACGACGACTAATACGCATATTATCAGTACGCTTACTACTACGTGTACGATAACCTTTAGTTTTAATGCCCCACGGACTTACAGGATTCATACCTGCAGCAGTACGACCTTCACCACCACCGTGAGGATGATCAACCGGATTCATCACGACACCACGAACAGTTGGACGAACACCGCGCCAGCGCATTGCACCCGCCTTACCAATCGAACGCAATGAATGCTCCTCGTTACCCACCTCACCCAAAGTCGCCATACAATCAACATGCACACGGCGAACCTCACCTGAGCGCAATCTTAATTGAGCATAAGCACCTTCTCGCGCAAGCAATTGTACTGATGTACCAGCAGAACGAGCCATCTGAGCACCTTTGCCAGGTTGCAACTCAACACAATGAATAGTACTACCGACTGGAACATTGCGTAACGGCATAGCATTACCCACCTTGATAGGCGCTTCTGAGCCACTAATGAGCTGCATACCAGCAGTCACTCCACGCGGAGCAATAATGTAACGACGCTCACCATCTGCATAGCAAAGCAAAGCGATGTGCGATGTGCGATTTGGATCATACTCAATACGCTCAACCGTTGCTGGAATTCCAGCTTTGTTGCGACGAAAGTCAATTAAGCGATAATGCTGCTTATGACCACCACCTTGGTGACGCGTTGTAATTCGGCCGTTATTATTACGACCAGCATTTTTACTTTGACTCTCCAACAGCGGAGCGTGTGGCTTGCCTTTATACAAATCAGGCGTAACAACCTTTAGAACACCACGACGACCAGGGGAAGTTGGTTTGACTTTAACTAATGCCATATCTTCTCTCCTTATTCAGCTGCTGCAAAGTTAATTTCTTGACCCGGCTTCAAAGTTACGTAAGCTTTTTTCCAGTCCTTACGCTTACCCATACTACGGCCAGCACGTTTTGTTTTTCCACCCACATTAATTACAGCAACCTTATCAACCTCAACCTTAAAAACAAGCTCAACAGCAGCTTTGATTTCCGGTTTAGTTGCATCAGTGCGCACAACAAACGCAATTTGCTGATACTTATCAGCAATATAGGTTGCCTTTTCAGTAATTTGTGGTGCTAATATAACCTGCAATAGGCGATCTTGAACTTTAGTCACAGCAGTCATCATGCCAACATCTCCTCTAGCTTTTTCACCGCAGCGACGGTTGCCACAACGTTTGAAAAACGCACCAAGCTAACAGGGTCAGCATACCGCGCCTCCACCACCATTACATTAACTAGGTTACGTGAAGAAAGATACAAGTTCTCATCAAACCCGTCAGTTAAAACCAATACAGCACCTTCGTAACCCATACCCTTGATTTTTTCAGACAAGGCTTTAGTTTTTGGTGTTGCCACCACAAAATCTTCAACCACACTCAATCGCTCTTGACGAACCAGCTCAGAAAGAATGGTTTGCATACCAGCGCGATAAGCCTTGCGGTTTACCTTATGGCTAAAATTCTCATTAGGAGAGTTAGGAAACGCACGCCCACCCCCACGCCAAATTGGACTTGACGTCATACCCGACCGCGCATTACCTGTACCTTTTTGCGCATAAGGCTTGTGCGTAGTATGCGCCACCGTATCACGACCCTTTTGCGCACGCGTTGCAGTACGAGAGTTTGCCATATAAGCAACCACAACCTGATGCACTAAAGCCTCATTAAACTCGCGACCAAATGTCTCATCAGACACAACAACACCCTTTTTGGCGGCATTGCCATTTTTGTCTATTAATTTAAGCTCCATTATTTAGCTCCCCCGTGGGCTTTCGCAGCCTTAGCCTTAACAGCTGGACGAACAACAACATCTCCACCCTTAGAACCAGGGATTGCACCCTTAATCAACAACAGATTACGCTCGACATCAACACGGACGACCTCTAAATTTTGCGTTGTAACCTTAACCGCACCCAAATGACCAGGCATACGCTTACCAGGAAATACACGACCTGGATCTTGAGCCATACCAATAGAACCAGGCACATTATGTGATTTTGAGTTACCGTGAGAAGCTCTATTTGAGCTAAAGTGGTGGCGTTTAATGGCACCAGCAAAACCCTTACCTAACGAAGTGCCAGTCACATCAACCATTTGACCCGCTTGAAAAATATCAACCGCAATGCTCGCACCCGCAGTGTAGCCACCCAAAATGTCAGCACTCACAGGAAACTCTTGGATGCCAGAACCAGCAGCTGATCCCGACTTAGCATAATGCCCAGTCAGCGCTTTATTGACGCGGCTCGCACGACGCTCACCGTAAGCAAGCTGAAGGCCAGTATAACCATCGCTAGCGATTGTCTTGATCTGTGTCACACGGTTTGGCACAACTTCCAACACGGTTACCGGGATGCTTGCACCATCCTCAGTAAACACGCGGGTCATACCCACCTTGCGACCAATAAGCCCTAAGCTCATGATCGTATCCTTATTATTTGGTTAAAAAGTCGATTACAATTGACCGACTTCTGTAAAAGAGCCGGCATTGTACCGAAGCCCCAATAATTTTACAACTAAAAATTTCTATTTAATGCTTACAATTTTATTTCAACATCAACGCCAGCCGGCAAATCCAATTTCATGAGTGCATCAACTGTTTTATCTGTTGGGTCAACAATATCCATCAAACGCTGGTGAGTACGAATTTCAAACTGGTCACGTGAGGTCTTGTTAACGTGCGGCGAGCGTAAAATATCGAAGCGTTCAATACGTGTAGGCAACGGCACAGGGCCTTTAACAACGGCTCCAGTACGCTTGGCAGTTTCTACAATTTCCTGAGCAGACTGATCAATTAAACGATAATCAAAAGCTTTGAGACGAATACGAATTTTTTGTGTTGACATGATTTACTGCCTTTCTAATTTACTACTTTTCAAAGAGCGAAGCGACAGAGCTTACCCTGCCGCTTAATTAACGCACCAAACAACTATTCAATAATTTTAGCAACGACACCAGCACCCACGGTGCGACCACCCTCACGAATAGCAAAGCGCAAGCCCTCTTCCATCGCAATCGGTGAAATCAATGTCACAGTGATAGAAACATTATCACCCGGCA
>JAVKLV010000037.1:0-104084 GCA_031538905.1 Methylotenera sp.
CAAATCTGCTGCACATCTAGCCGTTGTGCCAGCAACAAAATGTTCAATTAACCTCGACTGCTTAGCTGAATTTAATCTGCTCTTTCTCATGACGTCCTTATAACATTTTATGTGTTATCTAGGACAGCCCCAAATTTTTATCAAAGCCATAACGTATTGATTTTTAATTTTTAATTACCCTTCAAGTTTTTTTATTTCTAGATTTGATGCTTTTGCCACAAGCAACACAGACTCATCAACATTAAAGTTTGCGGCTTCATCTCGCGAGCTTGTAATGTGCATCACCTCATCATCTGCCAGCACGGTGAGCAAATATGCGTCATCAACAGGTGCGATAGCTAAAATTTTACCCTCAACATGAAGCGCCTGATGACCATGTTGTAAGCTCAACACATCAACTGGGTCGCCATCTTCAACAATCTTGCCCTTCTGCATTTTTAACACTCTGCTTGAGAGTTTATATATTTCACCAACATGATGACTTACGATAATAGTTGTAATACCGGCCTGCTTCTGCATTCTTAAAATTTCAGTTTGTAGTCGACTGCAAGTTTCAGCATCTAATGCAGAAAAAGGTTCATCTAACAACATCAGGCAAGGTTCAGATACCAGCGTTCTAGCAAGTGCCGTGCGCTGCTTTTGGCCTCCAGACAAAATTTCTGGTTTGTGATGCTGAAGCTCGCCTAGATCCATCATTTCAATCAGCGTATTCACCATTTTTTTATTTCCGCCTTTGCGTAAACCAAAGCTTATATTTTCACGCACGGTCATATTTGGAAACAAGGTATTGTCTTGAAACATATAAGCAATTTTACGTGACTGCGGGCTGAGATTGATTTTAGCGGCAGTATCCGCCCAAATTTGATTTTTAAATTGGATATTCATGGTTTGAGCTTGCGTTAATCCAGCCAAACATTGCAATAACGTGGTTTTGCCAACGCCAGAAGGTCCATAAAGCGCGACAAAGCTACCCTCTTCTAAGCTTACATGAACGTTTAATTCAAAAGCGCCATGTTGTCCGTTGAGCTGTTTTTTTATGTCAATGTTTAGCATTTTGGGGCTGGGCGATTAAGTAAATAAACCATCATTAAAATAATGAATGAAAATAAAAAAAGAACGCCCGCATAAAAATGAGCAGTGGCGTAATTTAATGATTCAACCTCGTTATAAATAGCAATAGATGCAGTGCGGGTTGCATGAGGTAAGTTGCCGCCTATCATCATCACCACGCCAAACTCGCCTATCGTATGTGCAAAAGCTAATACAGTGCCAGAAATCAAAGCAGGCTTAATGTTAGGAAGAAGTACGCGAAAAAAAATCTCTACATTAGATTTACCTAATACTTTTGCTGTGTCTATGAGTGATTTTGGCAGATTCTGAAAAGCCGCCTGCACGGGGTGCACAAAAAATGGAAAGCTAAAAACAATTGAAGCAATCACCAGCCCTTCAAAGCTAAAAGCTAGACTTATGTTCATTGTGCGGTCTAGCCATTGACCAAACCAATGCTCGGGACTAAAAGCTAAAAGCAGATAAAATCCAAGCACTGACGGCGGCAACACCAAAGGCATACTCACGAGCGTTTCTATGACAGGCTTAAAGCGCATACGCGTGCTTGCTAGCCAAAAAGCAAATGGCAACGCAATCACCAATAAAATCGCTGTGGTCACAATGGCTAATTTAAATGTTAGCCATAGCGGTTGAATATCATAGATCATCGTTTTTAGTGTTTGTTTACTTTAAGGTAGTTTGTAGCCATTTTTTGCAAAAATATCACGTGCTGTAGCAGACCGCACGAACTGATAAAATTTGCGTGCCGCATCCCCATTAGATTGTGAGCCGTGCTTAAGAATAACCACCCCCTGCGCGATGGGTACATAACTCTCTGCGGGCACCTCAAACCACTGCCCCTCACCCGCCGCCTGCGGGCTAAGTACAATAGATTTAGCACTAAATCCCACATCAACCGCCTTAGCATCAATATATTGGCTAATCTGAGTGATACTCTCGCCATACACTAATTTAGGTTCAACTGTAGCGCGCATTTTATAATAATCTAAAACCGCCAGCGCTTGCTTGCCAAATGGCGAAAATTGCGGGTTAGCAATAGCCACTTTATGGATGCTTTTATCTCTTAAAAATGTCACGTCTTTTTTTAAATTGACGCCTTTTTTAGCCCACAAAACCAGCTGACCATAAGCATAAGGAACAGCTCTTGTGCTGGCAAAGCCCTCTTTGTATAAGGCATCAGGAAAGTCCATATCAGCAGACATAAACACATCAAAAGGTGCGCCTTTACGGATTTGTGTCGCAATTTTACCCGAAGCGCCCAGCACGCTTTGGGTTTCTATTCCCGTTTGTTTTTTAAACTCAACTGCCAGCTCATTAAATACATAAGCGAGGTTAGAGGCAACTGCAATAGTTAAAGGCGCGGCTTGTGTGAGCGATGTAAAAAAAAACGCACAAATCAAGAACAATACTTTAATAATTATTTTTTTACATGGCGTCATACGATGGATTACTCAGACTTTTAATGAATAAGGCTGTCAAGATGAATAAGATTGTTAATAAGTTAAAACGGTTGATGGGCAAGGCTGTCATAAACCATTTTTTATGGGCGATTTCTCCATAACTAGATTTTAAACATTCAGCCTGGACACGCATCTTGGCTTGTATAAGGTATGATTAAATTAAGCGTACGTAAATTAAGCATACTTACGTTTTTTTTCTGAAGTGCGCTTGGGTCTTACTGTGCGCTCTAATTGCGCGCCATGCACAGTTGTCATTTTTTTGCTGTCAAGCGGCTGCCAAGCTGGTATTAAGTGATGTTTACCATTGCCAATTAAGTCGGCTCTGCCCATTTTTTGTAAAGCCTCGCGCAACATCGGCCAGTTGTTTGGGTCGTGATAGCGAATAAATGCTTTATGCAGCTTACGCACATTGCCCGCTTTAGGAATGGGCACCTCTTCAGAGTTTGCTGTCACCTTGCGTAAGGGATTTTTTTTAGAATGGTACATGGCGGTTGCCATTGCCATGGGCGTAGGGGTAAAGGTTTGTACTTGATCGAGTTTAAACTCATATTTTTTTAGCCATAGCGCTAAATTCAACATATCTTGGTCTGTGGTGCCAGGATGAGCTGCAATAAAATAAGGGATTAAGTACTGCTTTTTACCGACTTCATCACTGAATTTTTCAAACATGGCTTTAAATTCGTCATAAGCCTGCATTCCAGGCTTCATCATTTTACTCAACACGTTTTCTTCAGAGTGCTCAGGCGCAATTTTCAAATAACCACCCACATGGTGTTGCACCAATTCTTTAACGTATTCAGGCGACTTTACAGCCAAGTCATAACGTACACCACTGCTAATGAGTATTTTTTTTACCCCTTTTACAGCACGCGCTTTACGATACAGTTGAACGAGTGCGCTATGGTCAGTGTTGAGGTTTTCGCAAATACCAGGGTAAACACAACTCAATTTACGGCAGTTTTTTTCAATAGACTCGCTCTTACACGAAATACGGTACATATTGGCGGTTGGACCACCCATGTCTGAAATCACCCCTGTAAAGCCCTCGACTTTATCGCGAATTTCTTCGAGCTCTTTCAAAATGGAAGCCTCACTTCGGCTTTGAATAATACGCCCTTCATGCTCGGTAATGCTGCAAAACGTACAGCCCCCAAAACAACCACGCATAATGTTAACGCTAAAACGAATCATCTCCCACGCGGGTATTTTGGCCTCTTTGTAAATAGGATGAGGCTTGCGCGCATAAGGCAAGTCATAGACATAATCCATCTCTTTGCTGGTGAGTGGAATCGGCGGCGGATTAAGCCACACTTCTCTATCGCCATGCTTTTGCACCAAGGCACGGGCATTGCCTGGGTTAGCTTCTAAATGCAGCACACGTGAAGCATGCGCATACATGACGGGGTCTTGATACACTTCTTCATAAGCGGGCAAACGCACCACCTGCTTGCTTCTGTCCGCCTTGGGCTTACGAACAACCTCAATAACTTGAAGGTCTCGGGCTGAATCGAGGTGATCCGTATTTTTTTGAGTTGCACAGCTCGCTTGTGAGCCCTGCTCTGCATTTTTACCCATTTTCATTTCATAGGGATCGATATGCTTTTCAACGACGCCCGGACGGTCTAGCTTAGTACTTTCAATTTCGCTCCAACCTTCAGGCATATGTTTACGCAAAAATGCCGTGCCACGAATATCTTGAATGTCAGAAATTTTCTCATTTTTAGCTAAGCGGTGTGTCAGCTCAATTAAAGCCCGTTCAGCATTGCCATAAACCAATAAATCAGCTTTAGAATCCACCAAAATACTGCGACGCACCTTGTCGCTCCAGTAGTCATAATGAGCAATGCGCCGTAAGCTCGCTTCAATGCTACCAATGACCAAAGGCACGTCTGAATAAGCTTCGCGGCAACGCTGACTATAAACAAGCACGGCGCGATCAGGGCGCTTATTGGGCGCGGCATCTGGCGTATAAGCATCATCACTGCGGATTTTTTTATCGGCTGTATAACGATTTACCATACTGTCCATATTGCCAGCGGTCACTCCAAAATAGAGATTTGGCTTACCTAACACTTTAAACGCACTGGCATTTTGCCAATCAGGCTGCGCAATAATCCCCACACGAAACCCTTGCGACTCAAGCAAGCGCCCAATCAACGACACGCCAAAACTAGGGTGGTCAATATAAGCATCTCCAGAAATTAAAATGATGTCACAGCTATCCCAACCAAGCGCATCCATTTCAGCCCGCGACATCGGCAACATAGGTGCAACACCAAAGCGCTTCGCCCAATAAGGGCGATAGCTCGTGATTGGCTTAGCCTGCATCGTTAAATAGTGTTCCAAAAGCTTAACCTGTAGAATAATTAAATTACGCGAATTTTACGCGCTAATTACATGATTAAAAAGCTATTTTTTAAATAAAATTTATAATAAAAATAAGCACAATATCAATGTTGTGGGTTGAATTTACTACAAGCCACCTTACACGCAAACCAATCAAAAACAAAAGGTCTGAGAATGGTTAAATCATACAAGAAAAAACACGGTAAAATAACGTTTTAATTCTTGATTTTAATCATTAAATTCACAATTTTTAAGTGTATCAATTCACAATCAATTTATGAGTCACGCATATTATCAGCTACCCAATGGAAAGGTTGCCCTCATCGATGGTGAATGCGCGTTTCCGCCTTTATCGGCAGCACTGAGTGAGCCCAATGGGCTTGTCGCCATTGGCGGCGACTTATCTGCAACAAGGTTATTCAACGCTTATAAACAAGGTATATTTCCTTGGTTTAGCGAGGGTGACCCCATTCTTTGGTGGAGCCCAAACCCGCGCATGGTGCTTTTTACGCATGCGCTAAAAATTTCAAATTCACTCAAAAAAACGCTGAAAAAAAATCATTTTGAAGTTCGTTTTAATACTTGCTTTAGGCAAGTGATCAGCGCTTGCAGCAACACGCAAAGATTAGATCAACATGGTCAATCTGCTGGCACTTGGATTAGCCCAGAAATGATTGAAGCTTATTGCGAACTTCACCGTTTGGGCTATGCCATCAGCATGGAGAGCTGGTTAGACAACACTTTAGTGGGCGGCTGTTACGGCGTTAAAATTGGCAGTATGTTTTATGGCGAGAGTATGTTTCACCATGTGACAGACGCTTCTAAAGTGGCTTTTGTAAACTTAGTTGCACGTTTACGCCAGCAAGGCGTTGAAATGATTGATTGCCAGATGAAAACGCCTTTACTTCATCAGTTTGGAGGAGTGGAAATTGAGCGAGATTTATTTATACAAAAACTCAATCAATTGTTAGCCGGCGCTTAACATGTCCATGTCGTCAGGGTCATCGCTAGAAAAAATTGAATGTTACCTGACCGCCGAGTATTGCTGCAGCTATTTGCCACAGCAATCTGCACAAAGCTTAATTACGGCACCACCACACGTAATCACCGCTCATCAATACAGCAGTTTAATCAAGCAAGGCTTTAGGCGTAGCGGAAAATTTGTCTATAAGCCGCATTGTCAAACTTGCCGTGAGTGCATTCCGGTGAGAATTGTATTGGCTGATTTTGCGCCTAATCGAAGTCAACAGCGCGCATACAAAAAGCACCAAAACCTAACAACAACCATTTTACCGATTGGTTTTCATGATGCGCATTATGCGCTTTATCGTGCTTATCAAAAGGCACGCCACGCTGATGTTCATGATAGCCTATCGGGTGAAAATAGCGCTCATACTGAAGAACGGTCATTGCAAGACGATATTGAACAATATAAAAATTTCTTATGCCAAAGCAGTGTTGAAAGCGTGCTGGTAGAGTTTAGAGATCAAGGTCAATTAAAAATGCTGAGTGTGATTGACATTGTGAATGACGGCATTTCAGCTGTTTACACTTTTTATGACACCCGCGATAAAAACGTCAGTTATGGCACTTATAACGTGATGTGGCAGGCGACATGGGCTCAAAGCTTACATTTTCGCTATTTGTATTTAGGCTATTTTATTAAAGAGAGTAAAAAAATGGCTTATAAGCAAAATTACAAGCCGCTTGAAATGCTCATTGATGTCGCATGGCAACAAGGATCAATACCTATTAAAAACATCTCTTGAGGATTACCTTCCCAACTCAAACCTAAGCCATCTCAATACAAATGACCTTAATTTAAATGGCAAAAATGCTACAATTTGTTTTTAAATGAAGCGCTTTATCTTTTGCAAAAAATTCTAACTTTAATAACTTTATAACTTTGTGAAAAATTTTAACTTTTGAAAAAAATTGTCATTTTTGGTGTGGGTTTAATTGGCGGATCTTTTGCACTGGCGCTCAAAAAAGCCAGTGATCATCATATTATTGGTGTGGGTCGCAGCCAAAAAAACCTTAAAGAAGCGCTGAAAATTGGCGCAATTGATGCTTATGTAGATACATTTTTAGCCCCTTTAGAAGCCAATATGAACGAAACCCTTGCGGGGGCGGACTTAGTGTTAATTGCAGCGCCCGTTGCACAAACAGCCAGCATTTTAAAAAGCATCAAGCCTTATTTAAGCAGCCACACTATCATCACCGATGCGGGCAGTACAAAAAGTGATGTTTTAGCTTGCGCTAAAGAGGTCTTAGGTCAAAAATTCAATCAATTTGTTGGCGGTCACCCGATTGCCGGGGCAGAAAAAAGTGGTGTGACTGCGGCAATGGCTGATTTATATATAGGCAAAAATGTGGTGCTCACCCCTGCCGCAGAAACGCATCAAAATGCCGTTGCCCAAGTAGCTGATTTTTGGCGAACGTGTGGTGCCAGTGTGAGCGAAATGTCCGCACAACAACATGACAGCATTTTTGCTGCCGTCAGCCATTTACCGCATTTGCTGGCTTTTGCCCTGGTTGATGAAATTGCCTCGCGTGGCAATGCAGCGCAACTATTTAGCTTTGCGGCGAGTGGCTTTAGAGATTTTACCCGCATTGCTGGAAGCCACCCTGAAATGTGGCGTGATATCAGCCTTGCCAATAAAACTGCTTTATTGGACGAGTTGCAAGCTTACCAAAACACCCTCTCTCAAATCAAGCAACTACTTTTAAACGAAGATGGCGCACGCTTACAAGCATTTTTTGAACGTGCAAGCCTTGCGCGTAATGCTTGGGCTAAAAACAAACAATAAAAACAGGCCTTACAAATGGAACAGCTTCACTTAAAACCAGCTCATCACGCTTTTGGCAACATCATTTTACCTGGCTCTAAAAGCATTTCTAACCGCACGCTGCTTTTGGCGGCTTTATCTAAGGGCGTAACCCAAGTATTTAATTTACTTAACTCAGACGATACTTTACGAATGCTTGAAGCCTTAGAAAAACTCGGCATCAAATTAGAAAAAACTGACAATGGCTTGTTTGTTCACGGTTGTCAGGGTGAGTTTTTAAATAAAAATGCAGATCTTTTTTTAGGTAATGCTGGCACGGCTTTTAGGCCACTTACGGCAGCGCTCGCTTTTTCAAACGGGCATTATGATTTACATGGCGTGCCCCGTATGCACGAGCGCCCAATCGGTGATTTAGTTGATGCGTTAACACAAGCTGGCGCGCGCATTGAGTACACCGGCAACCCGGGATTTCCGCCATTAGCCATCTCAGCGGCACAACTCAATTTATCTTCATCAATTAAAATATGTGGGGATGTGTCGAGTCAGTTTTTAACCGCCCTACTCATGGCGCTGCCGCTTACCAAGCAAAAAGCGCGCGTTGAAGTTGTTGGCGAACTCATTTCAAAACCTTATATTGAAATTACGCTCAATTTAATGGCGCGCTTTGGTGTCAACGTGTTAAGAGATGGCTGGAAATCCTTCACCATTGCTGAAAACAGTGAATACCAAAGCCCCCATAGCATCAGCATAGAAGGAGATGCCTCCAGCGCATCGTATTTTTTGGCGGCTGGCGCAATAGCTGGTGCGGTAAGCGTGAGTGGAATTGGCGAAAACAGCATCCAAGGCGACGTTAAATTTGCACAGGCTTTAGAGCGCATGGGGGCATCAATACATTATTCACCAGAGCGCATTGAAGCTTGCAAACCGAATGCAATCAAGCTCAAAGGCATTGACCTTGATTGCAATCATATTCCAGATGCCGCGATGACCTTGGCGGTCATCGCTTTATTTGCCGAAGGGCGCACCACCTTACGCAACATTGCCAGTTGGCGCGTAAAAGAAACCGATCGCATCGCCGCCATGGCAACAGAGTTGCGCAAAGTAGGTGCACAGGTAGAAGAAGGTGCAGACTACATCTCGATTATGCCGCCTGCGCACATCACACCCAATGCGGTGATTGACACCTATGATGATCACCGCATGGCGATGTGCTTCTCACTTGTGTCATTGGGCGGCGTGCCTATAATCATTAACGACCCTCAGTGCGTGAATAAAACCTTTCCTGATTATTTTGCACAATTTACTCATATTCTCAAGCATGCATAACATTCCGATCATTGCAATTGATGGTCCTTCGGCTTCTGGTAAAGGGACTGTCGCAGAAATCCTAGCAAAAAAACTGGGATTTCACTACTTAGATTCTGGCGCTTTATATCGCATTGTAGCTTTTGCGGCCAAACAAAATAACATTGCCTGGGATAATGCCGTGGCGCTTAGCCAATACGCTCAAACGCTTCATATTAAATTTACAGGGACGCTGGTTTTGCTTAACAATGAAGATGTTTCAAGTGAAATTCGCACCGAAGAAATGGGAGTTGGCGCGTCTCAAGTTGCAGTGCATAGCGCATTACGTGCTGCCCTTGTTAATATGCAGCATCAATTTTGCAAAGCGCCAGGCTTGGTTGCCGATGGACGGGACATGGGCACCGTGATATTTCCTAAGGCTATTTTAAAAGTATTTTTAAGTGCCAGTACTGAAGTGCGTGCAGAGCGCCGCTATCAACAATTGCTGGGCAAAAATCAGCCTGCGCATTATGAATATATTTTGCAAGACTTAACGCAGCGTGATGAACGAGATAAAAATCGCACGAGTGCTCCGCTCATTATGGCTGATGATGCTATTTTTATTGAAACGGACAATTTGAGTGTTTCTGACGCAGTAGAAAAAATTTTATGGCATTTTCAGCTAAAAATGAGCAATTAGTCTTTTATTTTTCAATGTTTTAGTTATAATTTCGTTCTTTAGTAAATTTAAAACATTTTCGGTCTGCGCTTTACTTTTAATCCGCAGGTTTTTTAACTACCCCACTGCTCGGTGGGATTATTTTTAGGTAATTTTATTTAATGGCTTCTACTTCTAAATCTACTGCTTCACCCGTCGAATCTTTTGCTGCGCTTTTTGAAGAAAGCTTAGCACATCAAGAAATGCGTTCTGGCGAAGTCATCACTGCTGAGGTTATCTCAGTTGACCAAGACCACGTAATTGTGAACGCGGGTCTAAAATCAGAAAGCGTCATTGCTGCTGAAGAATTCAAAAATGCCCAAGGCGAAATTGAAGTTCAAGTTGGCGACTTCGTAAAAGTATTGATTGAAAAACTGGAAGATGGCTTTGGTTCAACCTTGCTTTCACGCGAAAAAGCAAAACGCATGGAAACATGGTTAGATTTAGAAGCCGCAATGAACGAAGGCCGCATCGTTAAAGGTTTTGTCAGCGGAAAAGTGAAAGGTGGCTTGCGCGTTTCTGTCAATGGCATTGTCGCATTCTTGCCAGGTTCGTTAGTTGATGTTCGCCCAGTAAAAGATACCACGCCTTTTGAAAATAAAGAGTGCGACTTAAAAGTAATTAAAATTGACCGCAAACGCAATAACATTGTTGTTTCACGTCGCGCTGTGATGGAGGTGAGTGCTGGTGCAGATCGCGAGGCTTTAGTGGGTTCATTAGCTGAAGGCGCCGTGGTAAAAGGTATTGTTAAAAACATTACAGACTACGGTGCTTTCGTTGACTTAGGCGGCATTGATGGCTTATTGCATATCACTGATTTAGCATGGCGCCGTGTAAAACACCCTTCTGAAGTGTTGACAGTGGGCGAAGAGGTCGAAGCGAAAATCTTGAAATTTGATCAAGAAAAAAATCGCGTTTCGCTTGGCATTAAACAATTGGGTGATGATCCATGGATTGCTTTAACACGTCGTTATCCAGTGTCTACACGTCTATTCGGCAAGGTTTCAAATTTGACTGACTACGGCGCGTTTGTTGAAATTGAGCCAGGCATTGAAGGTTTGGTTCATGTGTCAGAAATGGACTGGACAAATAAAAACATTCATCCGGGCAAGCTCGCACAATTAGGTGATGAAGTTGAAGTGATGATTCTTGAAATAGACGAAGCCCGCCGTCGCTTGTCTTTAGGTATGAAGCAATGTAAAGCTAATCCGTGGGATGATTTTTCTGCAACACATCACAAAGGTGATATTGTTTCAGGCCAAATTAAGTCAATCACTGATTTTGGCGTATTCATTGGCTTGCCAGGTGGCATTGATGGCTTGGTTCATTTGTCAGATCTTTCTTGGACGCAAGCAGGTGAAGAAGCCATTCGTAACTTTAAAAAAGGGGATGAGCTTCAAGCAGTCATTTTAGCGATTGATGTAGAAAAAGAGCGTATTTCTTTGGGCGTAAAACAACTGTCTGCTGATCCATCAGGCGCAACAGCAACTGAAGAAAAATCAGAGCCTAAAGCTAAAACCAAGCCAGCAAAAACCAAAGATGTTGCACCGCAGCTTGCAAGCGATGCAGAGTCAGCAGGGACGACAAACCTTGGTGCTTTATTAAAAGCTAAATTAGATAGCAAAAAATAAACTAAAATAGTGAAGGCAAAGGCATAGAAAATGACTAAATCTGAACTCATCACTTTGCTCGCTGAACGCTTTCCGCAATTGGTGATAAAGGATGCTGAATTGTCAGTAAAAACAATTCTAGAGGCGATGTCTGACAACCTTGCCGCGGGTGAACGCATTGAGGTGCGTGGGTTTGGTAGCTTTAGTTTAAACTACCGCCCACCGCGCTTAGGCCGCAACCCTAAAACTGGTAGCAAAGTTAAAGTGCCAGAAAAGCACGTGCCACACTTTAAAGCTGGCAAGGAGCTACGTGAACGCGTGGATTTAAGTTAAAATTTTTAACTTAAATTGAGTTTTGAGCATGAGCATTAAAGTTAAAAAACGGCAGCCAAAAGTTGCCGTTTTTTGTTTAAGTGCTGTGGGGGTATATAGGTAATTTGCAAGAAAAAACTTAAACTAAAGAGATGAAACTACAGGCTTTAAGCAACAGGACTTAGACCGACTTAATTACTTAAAACAATATGATATACATGTAATATCAGTGATAAGTTGCAAAATAGTCTGAAATTAAAAAATGTATTTTTTAATTTCAGACTATTTTTAACTTTGGTCACCTTTTAACTAAAATTTTAGCTAAAGCGAAATCTCATGGAATTTGAATTTTGGTGGTTATTAGCACTGCCCTTATTTTTTAGTCTTGGCTGGCTTGCTGCGCGTGTAGATCTTAAGCAGCTACTTGCCGAATCTTCAGCCTTGCCCGCTGCTTATTTTAAGGGACTCAACTTCTTAATCTCTAATCAACAAGATCAAGCGATTGAGGCTTTTTCAGAGGCAGTGCAAGCCAATACGGACTCGCTCGAGCTACACTTTGCTTTAGGTAGTTTATTTAGAAAGCGCGGTGAGGTTGATCGTGCGATTCACTTACATTTAAATTTATTAAAAAAATCAGCGCTAGAACCACAACAAAAGCTTGCCGTTACGGCAGAGCTTGCACAAGATTACCTTAAAGCCGGCTTGCTAGACCGTGCTGAAGAGTTATTTGAATCGCTTGATGACGATAGATATCGCCAGTCTGCACTGCGCGCGCTATTAGAAATTTATGTAAAAGAGCGCGAATGGGAGCGCGCAGTGAAAGCCGCCACCGAGCTGGAACGCTTATCTGGCGTACCATTTCGCATTGAGGTTTCACATTATTACTGTGAAATGGCAGTGAAATCAAAGCTTGCGAATGATCCCTACACCGCTAAACTTAAGCTAGAGCAGGCATTAGGTGCTCATAAAAACTGTGTTAGGGCTAATGTGCTGTTAGGTGATATCGAAGCTGAAGCTAACGCCCATACAGAAGCTATTTCAGCATGGCGTAGAATTGAGTTTCAGCAGCCTGAATACTTGGGCTTAATTGCCCCCAAACTACTCATGAGCTACCGTGCACAAGGGCAGATGAGCGAAGGACTCATCTTGCTCAAAACTTATTTACAACACTATAAGCTGCCATCACTTATTAAGGTATTGTACGAAGCAACTTTGGCTGAAAGTGGACCAGAAAGCGCGGCCATACTGGCACGTACCGAACTTATTAAAATGCCAAGTCTGAGTGTTTTAGATCAGCTTTTACAAGCGAGAACCATTGTATTAAAACAACATAACACCGATTCAGACAACACCAGCGTGAATGACATTCAGTTAATGCAACAAACAGTACGCCATGCAATTGGCAATAAAACAGCTTATCAGTGTATACAATGTGGCTTTAAGGCTCAATATCATCACTGGCAGTGTCCGGCTTGCAATGCCTGGGAGGCGTTGCCTGCAGAGCCCGCTACGATTTAATTAAAAAAACACTCAAAAACTCAACTCAAAACTAATCACCCCCACCATGAATAACGACCCAAAAATTATTGTTGCGCTAGACTATCAAGACAAAAGCAGCGCACTCAAATTAGTGCGTCAGCTAGATCCATCACTTTGTAAATTGAAAGTTGGTAAAGAACTTTTCACTGCCGCAGGACCACAATTTATTGAGGCGCTTACACGTTTAAATTTTGGTGTGTTTTTAGACTTAAAATTTCATGATATTCCTAATACGGTAGCAAAAGCTTGCCTGGCCGCCAGCAACTTAGGTGTTTGGATGCTCAACGTGCACGCCAGCGGTGGGTTAGAAATGATGCAAGCAGCGCAGCAGGCTGTGCAACAAAGCCAAGCAAAGCCGCTACTCATTGCGGTGACAGTGCTCACCAGCATGAGCCAAGAGCATTTAAATAAAATTGGTATCAAAACAGATTTGGCAACACAAGTGATGAATCTTGCAGCACTCTCGCAACAAGCAGGTTTAGATGGCGTGGTGTGCTCTGCGCTTGAGACTAAAATGTTACGTGAAAAATTAGGGGCTAATTTTTGCTTAGTCACGCCAGGCATCCGCCCCGCTCACATCAAGCAAGATGACCAATGTAGAGTCAGCACCCCCGCCGATGCGCTCAAAAATGGCGCCAGCTACTTAGTCATTGGTCGTCCAATCACTCAAGCAGAAAATCCCCTCAAAGCCTTAATAGCTATTAATCAAGAATGTCAATTGGCATAATGAATTTTTTAGTCAAATTTTGATTGTGATATTATGCTGATGTGGCAGTGATTTTTTAATCAATCTTAAAATCTAGTCACGGCAATCTAACTGCCAAAAAATTGAGTTAAGCTTGAGTTAATAAGCGCGACATTTGAGCTGATAAAATTTTTAGCTCTACTTTTTTAAAACCAAGGAGAACAAATATGAAAAAAACATTATTGGCTTTAGCCGCCCTTTTAAGCTTAAGCTTAAGTGCCATGGCTGGCGTAAACATTAACACTGCAACTCAAGCTGATCTTGAAAAACTCAACGGCATCGGCGCAGTAAAAGCACAGGCGATTATTGATTATCGCAAAAAAAATGGTAACTTTAAATCAGTTGATGATTTAGAAAAAGTGGATGGCATTGGCCCTGCAACATTAAAAAACATTCGTAAAAATATTGCAGTGAATGGCGCCGCTTCAAGCAATGATGCAAAAGCCACTGCCGCTAAAGACACAAAATCAACCACAGAAGCCGCTAAACCAACCGCTTCTACAAAAACTGATAAAAAAGCAATGGACAAAAAAGCTAAATAAGCTTTAGACGTGCTTTGATGAGTACTTGATGTTTGCACTCATCTGATGCGTCAATCAAGCCAAAGCATGACACGCTCATGTTTTGGCTTTTTGTATGGGTTATCAATTCAAGCCTTATTTAACCCGCATACCCACTTGAGCACCCACATCTGGACTTAATATAAAAGGGCCGTTTTGCTCTTCATTATCTGCCGCCAACACCATCCCCTCACTCATGCCAAATTTCATTTTTCGTGGTGCCAAATTTGCCACCATTACCGTTAATCGGCCGATTAAGCTTGCAGGCTCATAAGCAGATTTAATTCCAGCAAACACCTGACGAGGCTTTTCTTCACCTATATCCAACATAAGCTTAAGGAGTTTTTCAGCCCCTTCAACATATTCTGCACTCACAATTTTGGCAATACGTAAATCAATCTTAGTAAAATCTTCAATGCCAATATACGCGTTTTCAGGCACCACCTGGGCAACAGGCTCATTTTTAGCTTGAGGAGCAGCCGTTGGTGTGGTGGCGGTTAAGTTTTCTTTATTCGCTTCAGTCATCGCTTCAATGGATTTTGGCTCAATACGCGTCATTAAATGAACATAATCATGAATGAGATGATGCTCGCTCAAAGCAAGTTCAATAGCCTGCCAGTTTAATGGCGCGATATTCAAGAAGCACTCAACTTCTGTTGCTAACTGAGGTAAAACCGGCTTTAAATACAAGGTGAGCAATCTAAACATCTCAAGCGCATCAGAGCAAGTTGTATGCAGTGCATTTTCTTGCCCTGCTTGCTTTGCAAGCACCCAAGGCGCTTTTTCTGCAACAAAACTATTCGCCACATCAGCCAATCTCATAATCTCACGCAAAGCCTTGCCAAATTCACGCGCTTCATAATTTTTTGCAATCGCTTGAGCCGATGATTTAATTTCCTCAACTGCCGGATTAGAGGCACTGGGATTTAATTTTCCCTCAAAATGTTTATTGATAAAGCCTGCTGTGCGGCTGGCAATGTTAATGTATTTTCCAACTAAATCACTATTCACACGGGCGATAAAGTCATCTAAACTCAAATCAATATCTTCCATCGTGCTGTTAATTTTTGCCGCATAGTAATAGCGAAGATACTCTGGATTTTTAATATAATTCAAATAGCTACGTGCGGTAATGAATGTTCCACGTGACTTAGACATTTTTTCACCATTCACCGTTAAAAAACCGTGTGCGAAAATTTGTGTTGGCTTGCGATAGCCAGAAAATTCTAGGGTTGCGGGCCAAAAAAGAGCATGAAAATACAAAATATCTTTGCCAATAAAGTGATAAAGCTCTGTCTTGCTGTCTTTAGCCCAGTACTCATCAAAATCTAGACCTTGCTTGGCGCACAGATTTTGAAAGCTCGCCATATAACCAATAGGGGCATCAAGCCACACATAAAAATACTTAAGTGGCGCATCTGGAATCTCAAAGCCAAAATACGGGGCATCACGAGAAATATCCCAATCATTTAAACCGCTCTCAAACCACTCTCCCATTTTATTCGCTGCTTCACCTTGCAAGGTACCAGAGCGCGTCCACTCTTTTAAAAAAGCCTCACATTCTGACAATTTAAAAAAGTAATGCTCGGTTTCTTTGCGGATAGGCGCCGCACCTGAAACGGCAGAATACGCGTTAATAAGCTCAGTTGGGTTGTAGGTTGCGCCACATACCTCACACGAATCGCCGTACTGATTTTTTGCATGGCATTTCGGGCACTCGCCTTTAATAAAGCGGTCTGGCAAAAACATATTTTTGACAGGATCATAAAATTGCTCAATCGTTTGAGTCGAGATTTTGTTATTGGCTTTAAGTTTGTTATAAATGCTTTGTGCAAGCTCTTTATTTTCAGGCGCATTGGTTGAATGGTAATTATCAAACTCAATTAAAAAATCTTTAAAATCCGCGCTATGTTCTTGATGCACAGCCTCAATCAACGCCTCGGGGCTGATACCCTCTTTTTCAGCACGTAACATAATCGGTGTGCCATGCGTATCATCCGCGCACACATAATGCACGGTATGCCCTTGCATTTTTTGAAAACGCACCCAAATATCTGTTTGAATATACTCCACCAAATGCCCTAGGTGAATGCTGCCATTGGCATAAGGAAGAGCTGAAGTGACCAGAAGTTTACGCGCCGTATTGAGAGTGACCATGAGATAAATGAATCTATTAAGCTAAAATGTTATTCTAGCAAATGAAGTGATGTTCACCCAGCGCTGATTGGCTAATTTAAGCAAGAGAACCATTGATTTTTCACTGGATTTTTAATCAAAGTACCTGACCGTACTTACACAACAAAACTGAGGTCATCAGTTAAGTCGTCAGTTAAAATAACTGATATTTTTACTTAAAGTTCATCATTTAACTTTAATCAACAAGGGAATAAAGCCATGGCAATTTCAGAGCTACTCATTCAAAGCACACTTAAAGTCTGCATAGACCCTCATACAGGCAAAGATTTTATGAGCAGTAAATCTGCCAAAAATATCCAAATCAATGGCAATGATGTCAGTGTAGACATTGTGCTTGGCTATCCAGCGAAGTCGGTCATGGCTGACGTGCAAACATTAGTCAGCAATGCACTCAAAAGCTTACCTGAAATTGGCAATGTCACTGTCAACATTGGTAGCCGCATTGTGGCGCACAAGGCACAACAGGGAGTCACGTTATTGCCCAATGTTAAAAACATTATTGCAGTAGCCTCAGGTAAAGGTGGGGTAGGAAAATCAACGACTGCGGTTAATTTAGCCCTCGCCTTGGTAGCCGAAGGCGCCACGGTCGGCTTGCTAGATGCTGACATTTACGGCCCAAGCCAGCCTCAAATGCTCGGCATTACCGGTCGCCCCGAAAGCACGGATGGCAAAACGATGAACCCAATGCGTGCGCACGGCATACAAGCCATGTCAATTGGCTTTTTAATTGATGCTGATACGCCCATGGTGTGGCGTGGCCCTATGGTAACTGGGGCGCTTGAGCAATTACTGCGTGACACCAAATGGGATGATTTAGATTATTTGATTATCGACTTGCCACCAGGCACGGGCGATATTCAGCTCACGATGTCGCAAAAAATACCCGTCACAGGGGCTGTCATTGTCACAACCCCGCAAGATATCGCCCTTTTAGATGCCAGAAAAGGCTTAAAAATGTTTGAAAAAGTAGGCATTCCAATTTTGGGTATTGTAGAAAACATGAGCACACACATATGCTCAAATTGTGGTCATGAAGAGCCTATCTTTGGCGCGGGCGGCGGCGCGTTAATGGCAAAAGATTACGGCGTGGAAATGCTAGGCGCACTGCCCTTAGAGATGAGTATTCGCCTACAAACTGACAACGGAAAGCCTACCGTCATTGCTGAACCAAACTCAAAAATAGCGCAAATTTATAAAGACATTGCCCGAAAAGCTGCGATTAAAATCGCGAATTCTAGCTTAGATCACAGCAGTAAATTTCCTAAAATTACGATACAAAACACTTAAATTTTAAAAGCGTAAAGCCGACTTTTTTAAAAGCATCAAGAATGCCTTGCTCATTTTAATTTCAGTCAGAAATAGAAATATCTAGCGCAAGAAGTTTGTGGGGGAGTGACTGAAGTTTACTGCGAATAATACTGATTGAACGCTAAACCACACTTCGGCGCTCCATCAGGGCTTGAGCGAGTGTGCCCGTGTCAACATATTCAATCTCGCCCCCCATCGGTAACCCTCTGGCAATGCGGCTGGTTTTAATGCTGCGTGAACTCAAAAGCTGGCTCACATAATGTGCTGTCGCTTCACCTTCAACTGTGTAATTGGTAGCTAAAATCACTTCTTTAACAATGCCATCTTGAGCACGCTTAATGAGCTTATCAAGATGAATTTCTTTAGGGCCAATACCGTCTAAAGGTGACAATCTGCCCATCAGTACAAAATACAGACCTTGATAAGCTTGCGTATTTTCAAGCATCAATAAGTCCGTTGGCATTTCTACAACGCACAATAAGCTATTGTCGCGACTTTCGTTAGCGCAGATTGGGCAAGTAGATTGCTCACTAAAAGTGTTACAAAGCCGGCAATGATCAACCACTTGCAACGCAGTTTCTAATGATAGTGCTAAAGCGCCCGCGCCTTTTCTATCTCGTTGCAACAAATAATACGCCATCCGCTGGGCTGATTTAGGCCCCACGCCGGGCAGACAACGTAAATTGTCAATTAACCGCTCAAGCGCAGGTGGGTTTTTCATTGATTAGTAGAGATCATTAAAATGGCAATTTCATGCCTGCTGGCATAAAACTTGCCATGCGTGCCGCGCTACTTGCTTCGGCCTTTGCAGCTGCATCTCTTAGCGCAAGAACAAGTAAATCTTCTAAAGTTTCTTTATCATCCATGACGCTATCATCTAAAGTGACGGCTTTCACTTCATTTTTACACGTCATTTTAATTTTGACCAAACCATTTGCAGCAATGCCTTCAACCTCAATATTGGCAAGCTCTTCTTGCGCTTTTTGCATATTCGCTTGCATTTGCTGGGCTTGTTTCATCAAATTGCCCATGCCGCCTTTCATCATATTAAGCTCCTTATTGACTGATTGGTTTAATTGAATTGGGGATAATCGATGCGCCAAAGTCATTGATTAAGTCTTGTACAAAACGATCTTCTTCAATAGCATGTTGGGCACCCGCTTGCATTTCAGCTTTTTCTTGCGCACGCTCTTTTGCAGGTGTATGAACACTGCCTTCAACCACGAATTCTAAGCTGATTTTTCTGCCAAAATACTGTTGTAAAGCCGATGCTAACGGGCTTTGATACATTGGGTTTAATAATGCTTTATCTTTATCTTGAATAGCAAAGCGCATGGTATTTTCGTCATAACTCAAGAGCGCACTGTTAAGCGCTAAATTACGGGCAACGCCAAGTTTAAGCTCTTCTAACAAAGCACGCCAATCGCCATTAAAAGGACTTTTGGCAGCACTTGGTGCAGGGCTTGGCATCGCTTGAGCTTGATTGTCGTTTAAAACCAAGGGTTTTACTTGCTTGCCATGAGCTATTACAGGCGCTTGAGCATTCGTCATTACAGTTGCTTGCACCTGATGTGCTACATTTTTACTTTCTGGCGGCTTTAATGCGCCATCAACTGGGGTAAAAGCCAGCATACGCAACAAGCTCATGGTAAAGCCTGCAAATTCATCTGGCGCCAAACCAATATCACGCCGACCGAGCAAGGCAATTTGATAATAAAGCTGCAAGGTCTCAGGCAGAATGCGCTGTGCTAGCTCGATTAACAAGCTTTTTTCAGGCAAATCATCAGCAATACTCTCCGGCACTGCTTGCACAACTGCAATTTGATGCAACAATTTTGCCAAATCACCCAAAGCCGCCTCGAAAGACAAACTACGCGACTCCATAGAGCGCGCTTGCTCCATCATTAAGGCACCATCACCCGCTAGTAAAGCATTGATTATTTGGTACAAATAGCTTTGGTCAATCGCGCCTAACATGGCGCGCACTTCAGATTGATTAACTGCCTGCCCGCCATAAGCAATCGCCTGATCAGTCAGCGATAAGGCATCTCGCATACTGCCAGCAGCGGCTTGGGCAATTAAATGCAGCGCAATCGGCTCAAATGGAATGTTTTCTTGCTCAAGAATGTTTTTTAAATGCTCAATAATGGAAGTGCCAGCCATTTGGCGCAAATTAAACTGCAGGCAGCGCGACAAAACGGTGACAGGCACTTTTTGTGGGTCGGTGGTGGCAAGTATAAATTTAACGTGCGCAGGCGGCTCTTCAAGCGTTTTTAACATGGCATTGAATGCGCTTTTTGACAGCATATGCACTTCATCGATAATGTAAACCTTAAATCGACCCAAAGTAGGCGCATATTGTGCATTATCAAGCAAATCACGCATCGCCTCTACTTGCGTGGTGCTGGCGGCATCAACCTCAATCAAATCTACAAAACGACCTTTGTCAATTTCAACACATACATCACACACGCCACAGGGCTTAGGGCTAATACCTTTGGTGCAGTTGAGTGCTTTAGCTAAAATGCGCGCCAGCGTTGTTTTACCAACCCCGCGCGTGCCAGTAAATAAATAGGCGTGGTGCAGACGATTTTGCAGAAGCGCATTACTGAGCGCCCGCACCACGTGATCTTGCCCCACTAGGGTGTCAAAAGATTTTGGGCGCCATTTGCGAGCTAATACTTGATAGGACATAAATTTAAGAGATTAAATGCACTTTAATTTTAATAAAAATTATATTTAAAACAAAAACTTAAGAATTACACTTAAAATCTTTAGCATGATTGCTATGCCCTTTAAAGAGAGAGGCGAGCCTTGACCCCGGCACTTGCTTAATAGTTGTGGCTGCTTGCTTCCGCACCTGACCAGATTGGCTATCTTACAATGCGGAGAGGCCCGCCAGATGTAATTTTACAATAGTTTGCCCATAAACTTTGACTACACCAATAATATTTTATCTCGGCATCTGCTTTAAAATACACTTTAAAAATACATTATAAAAATACGTTTTAAACACAGATATTGACAACAGAGCTTAACAATAGAGCTCAAAAAAAAGAAATCTTAAAAAGAGCGCGCGAGTCATGGGAGTGAAAGTTTTTAGCGCCCGCTCGAAAGCTTTTTAAGATGCTCTAAAAAGAGCCTGCATAAGCTTTTTATAAAAAATGAGCGCGCGTTTGTGAACGCATTTAAAGGATATTGTTAATTGGCTTTCTGCCAGCCGCCACCCAAAACTTTAAACAAAGCCACACCAGCCAAGAGTTTTGCCTCATGACTTTGCACGTAAACTAAAGAGGCATCATGATATACACGCTGCGCATCTAGCACATCTAAATAAGCAGAGTATCCTGATTGATAGCGGTTTTCAGCCACATCTAAGGCTTTTTTAGCGGCTATTTTGCTTTTATTAAGTGCCTCTTCGCGCTCGGTATTTTGGCGCAAATTCACCAGCGCATCATTCACTTCTCTAAAAGCATTTTGAACCACGCCTTCGTAATTGGCGAGTGCCTCTTTTTGTTGTGCGCTTGCGCGGTCAATGCGTGCGTTTAATTTACCTGCGTTAAATACGGGTAAATACAAAGCCACACCCCCTGTCCAGATGCGTGAGGCTGATTTTAAAATATCAGTCAACGCTAAAGACTCTCCCCCAAAACCAGCAGTGAGAGAGATACTTGGATACAACGCAGCTTTTGCCACCGAAATGTTTGCATTTGCAGCCAACATTTGTTGCTCGGCTTGTGCAATATCTGGTCTTGCCTCCATTAAACTTGATGGCAGGCCTTCTGGCGGCGTAGGCGGCACAATGAGGGTTGATAACTTGGTGCTGGCAATGTTGAGGCTTAAGTCTCCTGTCAGCACAGCTAACTGATGCAGTGTCAATGCACGAAGCCGCTTAAGTTCAGCGCTTTGTGCAACAAGGTTTGCGCTGGCAACTTCAGCTTGATAGACATCTAAAGCTGATGCCACACCGCCCTCTAAACGACGTTGCGTTAAACTTAAACTTGCCGCGCGGCTTTTAATGTTTTCATTAGTAATGGCAATTTGCGAATCTAAACTGCGTAAAATAAAGTAATGACTTGTAACTAAGCCAGATAAAGATAATGCCAGGGTATCTTGAGCATATTGGCTTGAGAGCATTTGTGCACGAGCAGACTCTTGAGCGCTGCGTAACTTGCCCCAAAAGTCAACCTCAAAAGAAGCCCCCAGCGCTACTTTGTAGTGATTACTCGGGTTAGATATCAAAGAATTTTCAGCAAAACTAGCCGCGTGCGTACGGCTTGCGCCAGCATTTAAATCCACTTGAGGAAAAGTCGCCGCCCCTACCTCGCGTGCAAACGCCCCCGACTCTTCTATGCGTGCAGTGGCGCGCTTAATATCAGTGTTATTTTTTAGCGCCTGGCTTAGCAGGTCATTTAATTGCTGATCTTGATACGCTGTCCACCATGTAGATGAAATTTTGCTATCTAATTTTTTTTCTAAAGCGCTGTTTGACTCTATGTATTTTGATGGCAAAGACAACTGCGGGTGCTTGTCATTAAGCCCAAAAGACGTGCACGCGGCAAGCGTAAGCGCTAAGGGCGCAATGAAACCAATCATGTTCACTTTAAATATATTTTTCATGTTTTTTTAATAAATTACTTTTTAATACAGTATATGTTGATAGCATTACCTGCCAATGCTTACAAGGTCTCACGGGCTTGTGGCTCATTCTCCACGCTGACATAATGGCGCACGTGCTTGCCAGAGAGCCAGGTAAAAAATAAGGGTATAAATATCGTTGCAATAAATGTTGCCAATATCATGCCCCCAAACACTCCCGTACCCATTGAGCGCCGCGCTGCCGCACCTGCGCCCGTTGCCACCACGAGCGGCACAATACCCAGCACAAAAGCCATTGATGTCATGACAATCGGCCTAAATCTTAAGCGTGCGGCCTCAAGTGCGGCTTGCATTACGGGCATACCTTCTGCAATTTTTTGGCTGGCAAATTCTACGATCAAAATGGCATTTTTTGCCGCTAAACCAATTAACGTAATTAAACCAATTTGAAAATAAATATCATTGGGCATACCGCGTAATAACACCGCCAACAACGCCCCTGCCAAGGCAAATGGCACCGCCATAATCACCGCTAATGGCAATGCCCACGTTTCAAACTGAGCAGCGAGAATCAAAAAAACCATAATAATGGCAAATCCAAAAGCATACATTGCCGCAGAACCAGTGCGTTTTTCTTGATAAGCTTGCGCTGTCCAGGCAATTTGATAGCCTTCTGGTAGCGTTTGCTGAGCAATACGCTCAACCGCTTTAATTGCATCACCTGAGCTAACCCCAGCCGCCCCACTGCCAAATATCTTGGCTGAAAGCAAGCCGTTATAACGCTCTAACTGCTCCGCGCCTACCATGTTGCTGACCTTGCTTAATGCCGAAAGTGGAATCATATTGCCGCCAGGTTGAGCTAAAGTGGGTTGACTACGCACATAAACTTTGCCTAAATCTTCAGGCTTCATTCTAAACTGTGGTTCAGCTTGTAACTGCACGCGGTAAGTACGACCATTGCGGTTAAAGTCATTCACATAAAAAGAGCCCATTGTGCTTTGTAAAGTGGCATAAATATCAGAGATTTTTACATTTTGCGAAATGGCTTTTGCCTCGTCAACTTCAATCATTAACTGCGGCACGGTTGGGCGAAAAAACGTATTTAAGCCGGTTAATTGAGGATCTGCCCTCATGGCATCAATAAAGCCATTCATCACCGCCGCCAGTTTAATGGGGTCACTATCTTGCTTACTTTGCACATAAACCTCAAAGCCGCCTGCCGAACCCAAGCCACGAATTGCAGGCGGATTGACCGCAAATGCCAAGCCATCTGGCTGACTCATGCCAATACCAAACAATTTTTTAACGATATCATCGGCCGTTGTTTTACGCTCTTCCCAATCTTTAAGACGCACAAACATGGTTGCCGCATTGGTTTTATTCGCGCCCGTTAAAAGCTCTAAGCCATTGACTGCAAATTCAAAATTAACTGCGGGGTCTTGAGCAATGGCCGCCCGCACATGTTCGGTGGTTTGAGTAGTGCGACTTAAAGTTGCGCCATCTGGCATCACCACAATGGTGACCACATACCCTTGGTCTTCGGCAGGCACAAAGCTGCCAGGCACTTTCATAAATAACACCACCACAAGCGCCACAATGCCCGCAAAAGCAAAAGCCCCAATGGTTTTATGTTTGAGTGTTAAGGCAACGGTATGCGTATAAAGACTTGTGAAACGATTAAATTTTTTATTAAACGCTTTAAAAAACCAATGTTCGCCATGCGTATTTTTTAAAATCATCGCGCACAGTGCTGGGGTTAAAGTCAGCGCAACAATGCCTGAAATCACCACAGCAATCGCCACTGTGACTGCAAACTGACGATATAACTCACCCGCAATACCCCCCTGAAAAGCCACCGGTACAAATACCGCACACAGCACCAAAACAATCGCAACCACTGCGGCAGATACTTGGTGAATAGATTTAATGGCTGCAGATAATGGCGAAAGATTTTCTTCTCGCATTAAGCGTTCGGTATTTTCAAGCACCACAATGGCATCATCTACCACAATACCAATCGCCAAAATCATGGCAAACAAGGTCAGCAAATTGATTGAAAAACCAAATAAATAAAGCCCGGCAAAAGTACCTACTAAAGAAATCGGCACGGCAATAATTGGGATTAACGTTGCCCGCCAGCTTTGCAAAAATAAAAACACCACAAGCACTACAAGCACGAGCGCTTCACCAAAGGTATGCAACACTTCTTTAATGGTTGCCTTAACAAAATCACTGGTATCGTATGGAATGGTGTACATCATGCCTGCTGGAAAATGGGCTTTGAGATCTTCTACCTTAGATTTAATGCCTTTAGCTGTTTCTAATGCGTTTGCGCCACTTTGTAAAAAAATTGGAATCGCCACGCCCGGCTCGCCATTAAGCGCAGAAGTCACGTTATAGCTTTGTGCGCCAAGCTCAATGCGTGCAACATCTTTAAGATATAGCACGCCGCGCGGGCCATTTGCTTTAACAATAATGTTGCCAAACTGTGAAGGATCAACCAATCGCCCCTTGGCCGTCACGGTGTACACTAGTTGCTGACTGCTAGGCGCAGGCTCAGCACCAATTTTACCCGCCGCATATTGTGCATTTTGTGCGCTAATTGCGCTTGCTATATCACTTGTACTCACGCCAAGCTGTGCCATGCGGTCTGGACGTAGCCAAACACGCATTGAGTAATCTTGCCCACCAAATATCAAGGCATCACCCACGCCTTTAACGCGCTTCATTTCATCTAGCACGTTAAGCGTTGCATAATTACTTAAAAACAAGCGGTCATGCTTTGGATTTTTTGAGGTAAGCATCACCACCAGCAGAATATCGTTAGATTTCTTTTGTACAATTAAACCATTGCGGCGCACATCATCTGGTAAGCGAGGCGTTGCAATGTTTACGCGGTTACTCACGTTAAAAGTGGCTTGGTCAACATTCGTTCCCACCTCAAAAGTAGCGGTAATGGTGAGTGTGCCGCTAGAGTCAGCGCTAGAATTAAAATACAATAAATTATCAACGCCACTTAACTGCTCTTCTATGGGCGCTGCAACAGTTTTAGACAAGGTTTCAGCACTGGCGCCAGGATAAGATGCCGTAATTGTGACCGTGGGCGGTGCAATTTGTGGGTACTGTGCAATCGGCAGTTTAAATGCCGCCGCCAAGCCAGCTAGCACAATAATAATAGACAAGACAGAGGCAAAAATAGGCCGCGTGATAAAAAACTTAGTCATGTTTTTATCCTTTTTTAGCAGGCTTGCTAGAAGCCGCAGGCACTGGCATAGCAGGTGCATCAGCTAATGGATGAGGCATGACGGGCGCACCTGGGCGCAGCTTAAGTAAATTATCAGCAATCACCTTATCACCTGCTTTTAATCCGCCTAAAATCACCCAATCAGCACCTTGCCAGCCACCTTCTTGAATGGGGCGAATAGCCGCTGTCACTTTACCCTCTTTGTCTTTATCTGCCACAAATACAAATTTGCCTTGATCACCCGTTAATACGGCAGTTTGAGGTAATAAAAACACGCCATCACGCTTGCCTGTTGTGATGCGCACACGCACAAACTGACCAGGCAACAAGCGTTTATCGGGGTTTTCAAAAGTGGCGCGTAATTGTTGCGTGCCAAGCTGTGGGTCAATGCCGCTTGCCGCAAAGTTTAATGTGCCTTTTGAGGGGTACTCTTTGCCATCTGGCATAATCAGGCTCACCTCTTTCACTACCGAGGGTGACAAGTGCCCGCCCAATTGCGCTAACTCGCTTTCTGACAAGCTAAACCTCACCCAAATTGGGCTAATTTGACTCACCGTTGTAAGCAGGCTGGTATTTGCGTTGACCAAAGCCCCTTCTGAATACTCAAAACGACCAGTGACGCCCGATAAGGGTGAAGTAACCGTGGTATAAGATAAATTGAGTTGTGCTTCTTTAACGCCCGCTTCAGCCTGCGCGAGCGCTGCCCCTGCCAAGGCTTTATCTGAGCTGGCATTGTCGGCCTCGCGCTTGCTAATTGATTGCGATGTGAGCAAGCCATCTAAACGCGTGGCTTCACGCTGCGTTTGCTCAAGCGCTGCTTGTCGTTGCGCTAACACTGCCTTGGCATTGGTGAGCGCAATTTGATAAGGCGCGGGATCAATCAAAAACATGACCTGCCCTGCTTTAACTTGCGCGCCCTCTTCAAACATTTTTTTGATAATAATGCCGCCAACACGCGGCCTGATCTCAACTTCTTTTGCCCCTTCAGTTTGTGCCACAGCCTCTGCGCTAATCGGCACGCTAACAGGTTTTAATTCAACCACACTGACTGGCATGGCGGGCATGGCACCGCCCGCCTCAGCTCCTGCAACACCCTCTTTTTTACTGCATCCGTTTAAAGATAAACTCAGCAACATCATCAATAAAGTCGTTTTGCATAAACGAGAGTGAGCGCGTTGAGTTAAATTGCTAAATAACATGAGGATGACTCCATTTTTTGAGTATGTGATTTTGCTGATAGCGCATTTTACGCTGTTTACACATCAGGATTAAATAAGCGCAGTAATAAAGATTTAAAAAATACAGCCTTGAAATTACAGTATGAAAAAAATTTACATTAAGCAGAATATAGAAACGCAAAATTTACACACAATCTGCTAATGCACAATACCGTGTTTACCCAGCACTTTTAAAACAGTTAAGCCTATGATTTTAATATCAAACCATAATGATTGATGCTGCAAATAATCGACATCGAACTGCACTTTTTGTGCAATAGCGAGCTCATCTCTCCCATTTACCTGCGCCCAGCCAGTTAAGCCAGGCAATAATTTATCAACACCATGCGCGGTTCTCAGCGCGACTAAATCATCTTGATTAAACAATGCAGGGCGTGGTCCAACAAAGCTCATTTCACCTTTAATAATGCTCCAAAGCTGTGGCAACTCATCTAAACTAGATTTTCTTAAAAAAGAACCAATTGGTGTTAAATAGTGTTTGGGGTTAGGTAAAAGATGAGTGGCTAATGCCGGGGTATCGAGGCGCATGGTGCGAAATTTTGGCATTTCAAATAACTTATTATTGAGCCCAACACGATGAGACCAATACAAAGCAGGGCCGGTTGAAGTGAGCTTAACGATGGCTGCAATGAGTAAAATAGGCGCAATAAAAAACAACAATGCCAATAGTGCCAGTAAAAAATCAAAAATACGCTTCATGCTTGATTTACTCTTTAAAATCTCGCGCAGCTGCTCTCAACCCTTGCTCAACTGTTATAGGAGGAGCCCAGTCGAGTAAAGTCCGCGCTTTAGTAATATCTACTTGTAAGTTATCACAGAGTCTTTGTGCGAGTGCTTTTTTACCTAGTAAAGTTGCAAAAATTTCTATCATTTTTTGTGGAATAGGTATCAGTCTAGACTTTACGCCCAGCACCATGGCACAAGCACGCAGTAATTCAGTAGTTGATAAGTCATGCCCATCAGACACTAAAAAAACTTCATTCGCAGCCGCTGGATGATCAGCACATTTTAAAATAAAACTAACCAAATTTTCGACACAAATAAAGCTGCGCTTATTATGAATACTGCCTAAAGGCAAAGGGATAGAACGTTTTACCATTCTCATCATCGTTGCAAAATTTGCCTTTACGCCAGCACCATAAACTAATGGTGGGCGAATAATAACCACCTCCATGCCAGTTTGCTGGGCAATGAACATAAGCCCTTGCTCGGCTTCGTATTTTGAAATGCTATAAGCATCTTGTGGATTTGAAATATCGTTTTCAGTAAATGATTTGTCTGATTTTGAATATTCACCATTTACTTTAACAGAGCTTATATAGATAAATCTTTTAGCACCTGCAGCTGCGGCTTGCCTTGCTAAGTTGAGCGTTCCATCTACATTCACTTTACGATACTCTAAAAGAGGGTTAGATGTATTGTCATCCATCATATGTACGCGTGCCGCCAAATGAATAATTACATCAACAGAGCTTAAGGCGTGAGACCAATCGGAGTCGCCATCAATGTGAGGAATAATAGAAATATCTACATTTTTTAGATCTGAATTTTTTGTATAAAATTCACCCGTGCGTAATGCTAGGCGAATTTGTTTCCCCTGATTTTGGAGCGCGGTAAAAACTGATTTTCCGACAAATCCTGTAGCACCAGTCATCAATATTTTTTGAGTCAACGCATTCATTGCTTACAAAATCCAATAATACTCATTAGCACGCAAGCACAAAAGAAAAAAGCACGCTCTGTAGACTTACGGCGGCACTTATGCGCATTAAAAGCCAGCATCAAAAAGCCACGAGGTTTGAGTTCACGCCAAGATTGAACAAAAACGCTATTATCTTTACCAATTAACTTAGCGATTGATCGTGACTGCTCAAATCCCCAGCCATTGATTATTTTATTTAATCGGTAAAAAAATGCTTTAACACCTTTATTAACACCAACTTGGTTATTTTGATGCTGCCGATAAAGCATACTCGGCGAAGGGTCAATAAACCAATGAAATCCGTTTGCCCTAGCAAAAGCATAGCAATACCAGTCATGCAAATCTAACTGATTGACTTCTAGCCAATTAAACTCAATATTTTTTTTAATTTCTAAGGCAAGTTTAATTGTTAATACATAAGTACAGCCAGGCCCTGCCGCCTCAAATAAATAATCCCATTCTCTTTGGGGTTGCGATTTAACGATTAAACGGCGATTTCCAGTTGACCAAAAAGCCATGATATTGCTTGAGTAACCATCACATTTTGTTTCTATAATTTTATTTACTGCATTGATTAACTTTTTTTCAAGCCAAATATCGTCCTGGTCTGCAAAAGAAAAATAGTCAAAGCTTGTTAAATCTACATCGCGAATAAGTCTAAAAAAATTCTTAGCCGCGCCGCCAAACTTGCCTATATTGGGCAATAGCTTTATATTTTGATATTGCAGAGTAAATTCTCGACATATTGCTTCACTGTTGTCAAGCGATGGGTCGATGCTAATGAATATAGTGACATCAATAAACTTTTGATTAAGAATAGATAATAGTTGCTCAGCCAGCCACTCTGCACCGTTATACACGGCAAGCACAACAGCTACTTTGGGGCGTTTATATTCATTGTTGTTGATTAAGTTCATTCAATATGGATTTTTAAAGCGAGCATAAATGACGGGTATAAGACTTAGGTTAATTACTTCACTCTGCCTAAAGCAAAGTAATCAGAACTTGTTTCATCAAATTGAATTAAGTCAATTTCATTATATTTAAACATCTCTTTTATCAACACGTCATCAAATATATGATGATGTAAACCACGATTTAAAAAATTATTCATTGATCGGGCTTTAAATTTACCTAAGCTACCCGCAGCAACATCTCTAGACAAATCGTGCAAGGCTAAAATCTCGTCAAGATGAGTTAAATCATGCTCATTTATATTCTGCTTGTAATCATTTTCAATATGCTCAAAAGTAGTCACTGGTCTTTTATGATCAAAATTACTCTCTTTTTTGGGTAGCACTAAAAGCAAGTATCCCTTTGGTTTAATTACTCTTATCCACTCATCTAATGCTTTTAGTGGATTTGCTATATGCTCTAAACAATTTGAAGATATTAAAAAATCGTAGGTATTGCTTTGAATGTTTTTTAAATCAGAAGCTTCTTGTATGAATTGCCTACCCGTTTTATTTTTAAAGTACCTAAAAGTATTACCCTCGCTGATTGAGCCTTCCCACATTGTAGTGTGTGAAAAGTTCACCCCATCAAGATTTGCAATAACAGGGTAGATAGGTAAAACAACTCTAAAGGCTACACTAGGGCCGCCAACTTCAATGCCTTTCAAATTTTTAAATAAATTTAAATAGATATCAGCACTAGAAAATCGCTGTTTTCGATATTTAACAAAGTACAGCAACTCCATAATAAATCTTGGCATTAGATGCCTAATGAGCTTTTTTAATGATGTTTTGTTGAGCATAGTATTTTTTATATTGTTATATAAACTTACAGAGTAAGTAGCCTAGGCAAAAAATAAGTTAAATTAAATCACTTTTAAAGTCACGAGCATTTGCCCAAGCGACCAGTAAAGCCATGATAAAAAGCACACAATAGTCTTTTAAAAGATTTTAATTTAGACGCTGACGTTAAGCTATAAAACACCACAAAGAAAGGACTAAGTAAAAAAAATCTCAAACGCCACCTTGTTTCAATATTAGAGTCAATCAATAAGTGAGCTGTATTTCTTACTATGTAATATTTTCTAATATCGTTATGTACGTTAAATCTATATTTTCCAAACTGTAAAAATCTATCACCTACCCTATGAAACATTATTGCAGCTGGCACCATGAAATGTACAAAGCCTAATCTGTTTGCACGTAATCCCCACTCAAGATCGACCCAGTCAATGAATAAATCTTCCCTCATCAGCCCCACTTTTTTTAACACTTCTACTCTCATTAAAGACCCAGATGAAATTAAAAAATCTGCATGAATAGGCTCTTTATGCTCGGGAGTTACTTTAACTTTTCTACTAAAAAACCGATCTCTTTTAAAAACATTACAATAATGACCCGTTTTTTCATCTATAAAAGTAGGTCCAACTGACGCAACATTAACCGACTGACTTAAAAACGCCCGCTCTGTAAGTAATAAGGTATTGATCACGCCTTTTGAAATTGCGCTGTCTTGATCAAAAAAAACAATATGGTCACAGCCATTTTTTATTGCCAACTCAATGCCTACATTTTGTGCTTTAGCGATGCCATAATTATCTCCAAGAGAGCGATATACAACATCGTAGCCATGCGCTAAAAACCAATCTTGAGATAAGCAATCTAACGATTCATCTAGCGTATTGTCGATAATGTAGACTTTTTGAACCTCGCTAGTTAAGCCATTTAACAGCCTTTTAACTAACTCGATATCAGGAAAAAATAAAACCACCACTGCGCCAATTAAAGGCTGATTGATTATCGACATATTTTTTAAAGTCACTTTTGCTTCAATTGAGTTAAATATTATTTTTTCTAGCAACGATTTGTATAAAACTAGACTGATCATTATCTGATGCGCCCATTATTTTAAGTTTAGCTTTGAAAAAAATATGCTCAAATAGCGTGACTTTGGTTTTTTTGTTTAATCTTCGTAAAGATTGAATATCACTCACATGAAAACAATCAACTTGCTCAATAACTTCAAAGCCCGAAGCATTTAACATCACCTTAATCTGCTTTAAGGTTGGTATTGCAAGGTGCCTTGGCGGGTCTAAATCAAACCAGTTTTCTTTAAAGCGCATTCTCGAGTCGCAAGCCGCGTTAGGTAGCGACAGCATCAGTAAGCCATTGGGTTTTAACACGCGAGTAATCAAACTCAACATTTCTCTTGGGTTATGAACGTGCTCTAACACATGAGAAGAGTAAACACAGTCATAGCGCTCATTTAAATCAGCTAAAATTTTATAATTTCCATGAATAACCTCTACACCACGACTGCGCGCCACTTCTACCGCTTTGGCATCAATTTCAACACCCTTGACAGCCCAGCCAAATTGCTTGGCTAAGTAAAGCATATTTCCGCTACCACACCCCACATCAAGCAAAGAGCCTTTAGGGTGTTTACTTAACTCATTAATTCCAAATGGAATAGTGATTATCCCCTTAAATAAGTCAAACCATTTACTAAACATTAAAGGGATATATAGCCTAGGTTTGATGTTTAAGTTAAGCCAATGAGAGTAACATTCATTTTTTATTGTATTTAACACACCATTATTATGTGAATGTGTAACGTATTTTGAATAAGCACGCCCTATGCTAGCCTCAGTTGGTCTTGGGTTTAAGTACAAGGCTTCACAAGCATTACAGCTCCAAAAACTCCATTTACCAGGTGCACAAAAAAAGTTTAAATCTTGTAAATTTTGATAACTTAATGTGCGCTCTTTTGCGCCGCAGTAAGGGCATTCATCCACCTGCTCTAGCTCACTTACTGGCCAATCTTGATTGATGATTGATGTGTCAATTTTTTGCATAAGAAACTCTTAATAATTTATTGGCTGCAAGGTGCAGCAAAATAAGGTCAAGCGCTGATCTGCCAGCCCAAGCAATGGCCGCGCCAACCAAGCCCCAGCGTTGAGTCAGCCACCACAGCACAACAACATATAACATTAACTCAAACACATGAAACAATGCAGTTAATTTTACATGGCCCTTAGCATGTAATAGCGCGTAAGGCACAGTCGCCATTGAAGTAAGCCACACGCCCACAAGCAAAATCAAAGCAATGGCGAGCGCTTTTTGTGCAAATTGAGTAGAAATCCACCAAGCCAATACGGGGTAAATCAACACAGCTGTGAGTAAACAAACCCCCAGCATAACAACAGCAACTCTTTTGTAGTTGCGCTGGTAAATAACAGCTACATTGCGCATATTTAACGCTGCAAACTGCGGAAACAAAGCCCCACATAAAGCTGATGGAATAATAAATAATCTAAACAAGCCCTCTTGCGGAATAGAATAAAAAGGCAGCAAATGCGCCCCCACCGTTGCGCTTACAAAAAAACGATCACCATACACCATAAGTGGCCCGACAATACCGGTAACCGTCATCCATCCGCCATAATTGAGTAATACCTTAAAGCGGCTTTTAATCAAGCCCAGCGTGGATGAAATAAAATAATTACGTAATTGTAACAACGCCGCAAGCATCATAATAAAGCGGATAAACACTAAATACAGCGTAATAATCCACAAATGGTTGCCATGCACCACCATTGAAAGTGCGGGCAGTGCAAACATACCCGCGCCTAAAATCATTTTATTTAAGTTAGACTCAGCAAAACGATTAAGCCCCTCAAGCGCGCCTCTTAAGCCGCTCGTCATCGTAGTAAATACCACCCCTATTGCTGTAATTTTAAATGCCAATATGGCATCTTGTTGCAAAGCAGGCTCAATTTTTAGCCAGTCAATCACCAAATAAGGGCTCACCATCAACATGATAAGCCCGCCCAATATGCCCGTAAAAAAAGTCAGGCTTAAGCCTGCCTTGAGCATAAGCGAGATTTCGTAATGATTATTTTTTGCAGCAAGTTTGCTTAATTCGTAAGTGAGCGCCCTGCCAATGCCCATATCAAAAAGACTAAAATAACCGACGATTGACCATATCAGTGTTAAAACACCAAAAGCGCTACCGCCCAAGCGATGCAACATAAACGGAACCAGCGCCGCCGCCGCGATAAGCGGCACTGCGCCCCCCGCTAAATTCCAAAGAGTATTACGGCGTAAATTCATAAAGTAAATTCATAAAGTAAATTTATAGCTTGAGTGGCGGCTTGCAAGGCAAGCATTATTTGTTCATCTTGAGTGTTGAATTTAAAAAAGCTTGTTTTTATTAAGATTGCTTATTTTCTTGAATTCATTTGCTTTTATTAAGCTAAAAAGATTCACCCGTAAATTTTTTAATATCTCTCAACTGCCTTTTTGTGGGTCTGCCCGCCCCTCTGTCACGCAAGGCGTATTCATCTTCTCTCGTTATTTTTATATTTTCACGCTTTAAAATACTCTTTTCAGTCTCTAAGTACAAAAGTGCGGCCTCTGGCGCACCCCTACGTATGTTAGATATGGCCAGCACATGAACTTCAATCTCAAAATCTCGATTTCGGATACCAATCACCTGCCCAATACAAACCTCTTTTGCAGGCTTTACTTTATCGCCATTCACGTGAACTTTTCCCGCTTCAACGGCGGCAGTTGCCAAGCTGCGGGTTTTAAAAAATCTGGCCGCCCACAGCCATTTATCTATTCTACATTTTGAATCATCAGCCTTTAAATCAGCGTCCTGTCTCTTGGCTTTCATATTAAAGTCATTAAAAATTGTGTTGAATTTAAAAATTTATTTGGTCAAAATTTTAGGCAGGTTAGCCTCTAGCGTTTGTTTAAACGACATCAGTTTTAATTCTGCCATTTTGTTAATGGCGGGCAAGTCATACCCCGTAAGGTGCATGATACCTTCAGCGACATTATTCATTGTGGCAATATGAAATTGCCCATCTGCAACAGCGCTTATCACCTCGTCGCTTAACATTAAATGGCGCATATTGCGCTTTGGAATCAGCACGCCTTGTTTGCCATCTAAACCAATTTCTTTGCACACTCTAAAGTAGCCTTCTATTTTTTCATTCAGCCCACCCACTGGCAGCACTTCACCATGCTGATTAAGCGCCCCGGTCAATGCAATGCCTTGTTTAATGGGTATTTGTGACAATGAAGATAAAATTGCAAACAACTCCGCACATGATGCAGAGTCGCCATCTACACCGCTATACTCTTGCTCAAAAACTAACGAAGCGGTCATATTTAGTGGGTTCAAACTCGCAAAATTTGAATGTAGCCAGCTTTGCAAAATCATCACCCCTTTATCATGCGCAGGGCCACTCATTGCCACTTCTCGATCTATAGTCAGTACATCTTGGCGGCCAGCATAACAATTAGCCGATATTCTCACTGGTGAGCCAAAGCTCGCATCAGCTAAATCTATATGCGTTAAGCCATTTACCTGCCCAATAGCTTCGCCGTGCACCGTAATCATGAGTTCATTATCAACAATTGAGTCGCGAATATGTGCCTCGATATAGCTGTGACGTGCATATTTACGGCTAATGGCAGCCTGAACATCTTCTACCTCAACTAATGGCGCATCACGTAAACTTGCAGCGGCTGCACTTTCTAGCATAAGCTTTTCTAGCACAGAAAACTGCGTGCTAATGCGCGTTTGGTCTTCTTCAAGCCGATGCATGGCTTTTAATAAGGCAATCACCGCTGTTACAGTAAAGTGCTTGCATTGAAATTGCTCACATTTTTGGGCGATAAACGCCGCATAAGCGCTGTAATTTTTCTCGCTGGCTTTTACTTTTTCTGAAAACTCAATTTTGATTGGAAAATAATTAAAGAAATCATATTTTTCATCAATCAAGGCATAATAATCTTCACGCGTTGCCACCAGCACCAGCTTTAAAAATACCGGTATTGCAGTTTGCGCGCCCACAAAACTCGCCCCCTGACTGCTACTGCTTGTTAAATCTTCAATTTGCAGCGTGCGATTTCGCAAAAAACGATGCAGTTTTTCAAGTAGCTGAGGTCCATTTTGCTCGTCAGCCAAAATGTCACGCAAATACAAAAGCAACATACCGCCATCAGCACGCAATATATTACCCGCACGTAAACGCATAAAATCTGGCGTTGTACTTGAGTCACCGCCGCCTTCTACACCGCCAAATAATGACTGCAAACTTGGGTCGTTATCGTAAATCACGGGCGCATATTGATTAGCCTCATGCGCCACTAAAACATTAACTCGATAACGCCCTAAAAATGCCTCGCTTAAGAGCCCCTCTAAACCCGTTTCACCCTCCACAACAGTGGGTTGCCAAGCATCTAAATGCTCAAGAACATCTTTTTTTAGCGCCTCTAAATAATCAATCAAGGCTTTATCTGAATGAATATATTGTATATTTTCATAAAGCTTGGCTACTTGAGATTCAATGAACGGCTTAATTGAAATAACTTTTTCTGATTTTGATGATTTTTCTGATGATTTTTCTTTGGTTTTACTTTCAAGCAAATGAGGGAGAGCTTGCGCCAAATGCCTCACCAATTGGTCTAAACCCTGCTTTAATTTATTGCCAATCCCAGCCGGAACTTTTATAAACAACGTTTTATTGCTCTCAAATTGATGTAAAGCAATTAAATCTTTTGGCGCGGCATATTTTGCTGCCGCTTCATGCATGGCACTTAACATGAGCGTTGAGCGCCCCGTACCCGGCGCACCTAACACCAATAAGTTAAAGCCTTCTTGCTGTATATTTAAACCAAATTCCGCTGCTTTTTTAGCCTCAGATTGCGCCAGCCAAGCCTCATGCTGCGCGCTTTTGCTTTCAGCGCTAATCAAAGCCGAAGTGTCTGAAAAGCTAAATTGAGCTACAGAAATGTTTAAAGACAATTGGGCTACGGTTAATAATTCTGAAGTGTTTTTTTGTGACATGGTTGCTTTTAGTTCATTTTATTTAAGTTGAGTCTTATAACTTTTGAATTGCGTCTTAATAATTTTTTAAAAGTAATAATGACGCATCATGATGCACTACTTTATTTTTACCCATAGGCTCTACCAACGAGCGCGCGCTTCTTCGTCTGAATCTTTAGCCTCTAGCCAATGCTCGCCTGTTGTCGTCGTTTCTTTTTTCCAGAAAGGCGCTTCTGTTTTTAGATAATCCATTACAAACTCACACGCTTTAAAAGCCTCAAAACGATGCGCACTACTGACCGCAACCAATACAATTTGGTCACTGGGCTGCAATGTGCCAACGCGGTGAATAACCAGCGCGTCAAAGATATTCCAACGGTTTTGTGCCTGCCTTACAATAGTTTCTAAGGCTTTTTCAGTCATGCCCGGATAATGCTCTAGAGTGAGCTGCGAAATCAGCTGCCCCTCATTTAAATCGCGCACCTGCCCAACAAAACTCACGACAGCACCCGTATCTTTACGCGCATTACGAAGCGCCCCAAGTTCTAAACCAAGGTCAAAATCTTGTGTTTGCACCCGAACCGTTATCAATTAAAACTAGCCCCCCGTCACCGGCGGAAAAAAAGCCACTTCATCACCCTCGGCAATCAAAGCATTGTCGTCAACCAACTCATGGTTAATCGCCCCTCTTACTTTTAACTTGCCCATCAGCATTTGCTGCCAAGTGTCGTTGCGCCTGGCTAAATAAGCTTTAAGCATCAGCAACGTCAGCCCACCCGAAAATTCATTGTCGGGCAGGATTAAATCTTCTTCTGAAAATTTAAGCGATTCTTTTAATCTTGCAAAATATAATATCTTAATTTTCATTGGCTTATAAATTAAACTTAATCTTCTTTATCTTCTCTGTCTTCTTCGTGCTCTTCAAGATAAAGCGCATCTAAAGGGCGGCTTGTTAATTCAACGCGCTCAATTTGAGCAAACCTATTGGATATTTTTTGGCTGCTGGTACGCACAGCTTCTGCATTTTCATGCGCTTGACGAATATTATCAGCCAGTTTTTTCATGCGCAGGTCAAAGCGGCCAAAGTCTTTACTCAGCTTGCCCAGCTCTTCTTTAATGACGTGTATTTGCTTGCGTGTTTCTACATCTTTAAGCACTGCGCGGGCAGTATTGAGCACTGCCATTAAAGTAGTGGGCGACACCACCCAAACGCGCTTATTCATGGCATATTCAATCACATCCGCATGGTAAGCGTGTAGCTCCGCAAACACTGCCTCGGCAGGAATAAACATCACCGCGCCGTCAGAGGTCACATTTGAAATAATGTATTTATTGGCAATATCATCTACGTGTTTTTTTACATCCAGCTTAAATTGTTTTTCAGCCGCCAATTGCTCAATATCACTTAGTTTACTGTCAAACATACGATGATAATTTTCAAGTGGAAACTTGCTATCAACCGCGACAGTGCCTGTGGGCTCCGGTAAAAATAAAGCGCAATCCACCCGTGTGCCATTTTCAAAAGGATGCTGCATCGCAAATGAATTTACCGGCAACACATTGCGCACCAAAGCTTCAAGCTGCACTTCACCAAAAGCACCACGGCTACGCTTATCGCCCAAAAGCTCTTGCAGGCTCACCACATTGCTGGTTAAGCCATCAATTTTCTTTTGCGCCTCGTCTATCGTTGCAAGGCGCTCCATGACATCAACAAAAGTCTGATTAGTCTTTTTAAAGCCTTCATCTAAGCGCTCAGAAACCTTGCCGCCAATGTGCTCTAGGCGCGCATCTACCGTTTTAGTCAAGCTTTCAATACTTTGCGTGAGCGTGGTGCTGGCTTTTAACATCGTATCGTTAATCAGCGCTTGCTGGGCTTTGCCCTGCTCGCTTAAGGTGGTGTGCAGCTTATCAAGTACGGTTTCACGCGTTTGCGACAAGCTGTTATTTTGCGTCAATTGCAAAGCCTGCATAGCCTCTCGTGTTGCAAGTAACTCAGCCGCAACACTCACGCGCAGCCTTTCGCTCATTTCATTGGATGAAGCGCTCAAGCGGTCACCAAGCTTATTTAAGCCATCATTAAAATCAAGCAACATTGCACGATGCTTTTCTTCTAGCTGCTGCAAAATTGCCTGCTGTATGAGGTCTGCGTTTTGATGGGGCTGATGTGCGCGAAAAATGTGCCATATCAGCGCAAAAAAAACAGCCACGGCAAAAACTAAAGTCATTATTTCAATCATAGCGGGGGATTATACATGAGGCGGGACGTTGAACTTTACAAAAGCCTTAGGCAAACTGGAAGTGCTTAACTGCCTAGTAAAGCGGGTGACGTCCAATGTCTCTTACTTTTATATTTCACAATATTTCAATTGTCTTCTCAATCCGCACATCTAAGTAATCAACCATGTTTTTAATTACAACTTTTTGCATAGCTGAGATGACGAGTGACATGTAGTCGTAGTCTGGGCTTTTGTTGTGGTTAATAGGTAAGGAAATGTTTAACTCATCAGCATCGCTTGCATAAAAATTTCTTGAATAGTCAAACTGACCTGCATGAGATGATTTATGGATAGCTGCCGTTAAATATATGGCTGCAAACTTTGGTAAAGTTTCAGTATGCACAACCGCCACATGGTCATCAGCCCCATACTTATAATTACGATATTTTGAAGAACCAAACATATCAATTGTTACTGTATTTTCTTCAAAGATATGTACTGCATTTGCAATGTAAGCTGAAATCCCCATGTCAGCTTCACCAGCTGTAACAAACGGCAATACTCCATCAATACGGTCGGCAGACTTTAAACGACGACCACGCGATGATTTGCCGTAAAGAGCCTCAAGATTAAACTTACCCAAATTAACATCGTCCAGCGCATCCAGCGCAGCTTGCTCTTCATCAGTCAAGACATAATCTTTTAAGCCTGCAGTCGTTAAGTAAGCGTTGAGCGTAGCGAGGCGCTCAGCGTTGAGCGTAGCGATGAATTTTTCCATGAAATCGAAGGCGATTTGTGACTTACCATTTTCGATGATGGTTGGAAGTTGGATTTTTGTAGCCTTAAGTATCGAAACATTATAAGAATTACTTCCCCAGCTAAAATTTGAGAAAGCCTTATTCATCGCAGAAATAAATATTTGTGCAATATTTCTACTGAATACAATATGTTGTTTTGGGCTAAATACTTTAATTTTATCCCCAGTAAAATACGGCTTACTCTGATAAAACATTGTTGCCGTATCTTGCCCAAATGAAATCGTATTGGCTTCGTTCAGATATTTCTCATCTTCTGATATATAACCACGAATACCATTGTTACTCTCTCCTCGTGCAACATATCTATGCTTTCCACCAAACTCCACACCCGCAGCATTAAATTTCTTCTTTGTTGTCAGCACATCAAACAAATCACCAATCACATACTCCTGCCACTTAATGCCAAAATCCTTCTCTAGCTGCTCAAGTTGGCTTTGCATTGAGCGGCAATTTACTTTCCCAGGCAATCATCCTTTTTAAGCAGCTGATCGACCTCCCACGACAAATAGTCGGCAACGGTTTTACGAAAATCGTTAAATGTGGGTTTTGTATCAATGGTTTTATGTTGATCAAAGTTCCAATCTGCACCTGAATTTGTAATGAAATCTTCTACATAAACTTCGTTTAAGTTCCATAGAGCATCAATCTTGGCACTTTTGCCCGCTTTGTAGATTTTAATGATGTCGCTGTAACGCTTCGTCGGCTCATCAATTTCTTGTATTGCACGACTCGTGCGCTTGTAACCGTCATTTCTGAAGTCGATGAATTTAACCGTTTTTTCCAGATCATGCGGCTTATGCGCCTCAAAAATATAAATACTAGTCTGTACCCCAGCCATTGGTTGAAACAAATCAACAGGCATCTTAATACTTGCAATCAGTGTGTGTTTTTTAAGTATTGCCTGATTCGTCTTGACCGCTTTTCCAGAACCAGCTGAATCCTGAATAATGATTGCACCCAAACCGCCTTTTTCCATTTTATCTAATCCGAATGCAATGAAGGGCATCCCGTTCTCAGAATAGCTAAAAGGTGGATTGAGCAGTAGCTTGTTCGCTTTAAAATCTTCATAGAGTTTTTCAGGGGTATTGAATGTACTTCCTTTAAAAATATTGGAACTACCATCGCCGCGTAAAATCATGTTAGTTGCAGCAAGCGTGAACATTTCAGCATTCAATTCAATGCCCAGCAGCTGATGTTTTTTGATTGAATCAATTTTACTTTCAGCTGCTGTTGTCTTTTTGCCATAGTTACTTTCAGCATCTTGAATCATCGTTTCCATCGCGGAAATCAAGAAGCCAGCAGAACCTGTAGCCAAGTCCATCACTTTACTATCTTTATTGACGTTCAAAACCGTTACCATCATTTTTGTGATGTACGGCGGAGTTAGCACGATGCCAATTTCCTTTCCGTCACCAAGCGCATATTTCAGAAACTCTGAGTACATTTCACCCATGATGTCGAGATGTCCGACCATCGCATCAATTGAAAGAAAAATATTGTGATAAATGAAAGTAAATATCTGCTTATTGCTACTGGCGTTACCGCTAATGAGTTTTGAGACTTCTTTATCAAGTTCTGCGTCCTCATCACGCTGAGCATCTTTTGATATTTCAGAGAAGCTTGCCAACATTAATTTTTGTTTGTCAGCAGAAATTTTACGGAAAGTTAAAAATTCTTTGATTTGATTAACTATCTGCACACCATCACGTTTGGATTCGGTTTGGATTCCATGTAAATCTCTTGGAATCATACCTTCTTGAATGATATTACCTTCAATATCCACCACGTTTTGCATGGACAAAAGCATCCCTGACACATAAAGCACACGCTGTGGGGCAGTGATATTATGGTTGTGCATGAGTTTGTTCAGACTTTTGGCGTATTTTTGCAATGCGGCTTGCGAGCTGATTAGAATCTCATGCTTTTCAGCTTCAGTTAGAATAGCGTTTTTGTAAAACTCATCAAAAGTTTGTTCGTTTTCTAAAAAATCGAGAGTTGTTACATCCTTTAATAACTTGTAAGAATGCTCACCAGAACCGTAAACATAATAGACTTTTAGATTAATCGCATCATCAGAATCACCTGCAACACCAATTGCAATAACACTATGGTATTTACCAGAGGCAATCATGCCAGTTGCATAATAAAGTGCGCCATTTACGGCATAGTCTTGAATTGATTTGTCATCAAACTTGACGCCATCTTTTGTTTCGGCGATAAGTTTTTGAAGTCCGAGTTTATTCTCTATGACAACTGGTGCTTGCTTGTAATGAGGTAGACTAAAATCTGGTTTACCAAAATTAGTTTTGCTTTCTGTTTTAGCTCGACCACGAAGAGCCTCTTTAAGATAATTTGGAATAGCTGATTCTGTGTAGAAGTCTTTTTGATTTTTCAGACTTAATTGATCAAATTTTGCCTTTACCCAGTCGTTCACGTGCTCTTCTAATTTGTATTTTGCTTGCTGGGAGATCATAAAAATTTCCTTTATCAGTCTGCTAATTATTCTGAGTGATACCAATCACAGAATTGATTATCAATCACTAAATACAGATACTCCTTTTATAATTTTTATCTTAAAAAGCGCTTTTTTATTTTCTCTTAGCGCCCCGGTCTTGATCTTCTGCGGCTTTTTTTGCTTTAAGCTCAATTCGTTGTGCGGTTTTGCGCCGACGCATACTCACAATTCCCTCACCTGGCTTACGTTTAGCTTCATCTTCTGCAAATGGGTTGGCACCTTGCTTGTATTGCACGCGTAAGGGAGTGCCTGACAATTGAAAAGTTCTGCGAAATGTTTTTTCTAAAAAGCGTGTGTAAGCATCTTTTACGCCATCTACATGGCTTCCGTGTATCACCACAATCGGCGGATTACTCCCGCCTTGATGTGCATAACGCAATTTAGGGCGAATACCTTTACTAATAGGTGGCTGATGTTGTTGTAGCGCGTCTATCAGCACGCGCGTAAGTTGCGGAGTCGCTAATTTAGCAAATGCCGCTTTGTAAGCCACATCTACCGATTCAAATAGCTCAGGCAAACCTTTTTTACGTAACGCTGAAATGTAATGAAACTCAGCAAAATCTAAAAACATCAACTTACGGTCAATCTCGCGTTTAACCCAATCGCGCTCTTCTTCTTTAAGCCCATCCCATTTGTTAATCGCCACAACCAGCGCTCGGCCAGCATCTAAAATATAAGCCGCAACGTGTGCATCTTGCTCGGTAATGCCCTCTTGGGCATCCACGACTAAAATCACCACATTGGCTTCTTCAATAGATTGGATGGTCTTAATGACAGAAAACTTTTCTATCGCCTCCAGCACACGACCACGCTTACGCACGCCAGCAGTGTCAATCAGCGTGTAATGCTTGCCATTTTTTTCTAAATCTATTGAAATCGAGTCACGGGTTGTGCCTGGCTCATCAAAAGCAATCACGCGGTCTTCACCAAGCAAAGCATTCACTAATGTAGATTTACCCACATTAGGACGCCCGACAATAGCTACTTTAGGAATCTTATCACCCGTATAGTCTTGCGTCGGCGCGTCTTCTTCAACTTTAAAACCTTCCAATGCCAGCTCAATAATATCTTTCACGCCTTCGCCGTGGGCTGAAGAGATTGATAATGGATCACCTAAACCCAGCTCATGAAATTCAGCGCTGACAATTGCTTTATTCATGCCCTCGGTTTTATTCACGGCTAAAAGTACGGGGCATTTACATTTACGTAATCGGTTAGCAATCTCTTTATCTTGCGATGTTGCACCTTGCCTGCCATCAACTAAAAATACAATGACATCAGCCTCATCAATCGCCAACAATGTTTGAACGGCCATAGCCTTAAGAATGCCGCTGTCTGTATTGGGCTCAAACCCACCAGTATCCACCACAAGATAGGGCTGACTGGCCCCAATACCACGCCCATAATGACGATCACGCGTTAAGCCTGGTAAGTCGGCCACTAAGGCATCGCGACTTTTAGTGAGTCGGTTAAATAAAGTAGATTTGCCAACATTGGGTCGGCCAACCAATACAACGGTAGGTAACATACTTGCCTTTAAATGATTTTATGCGCCCAATAGCGTGTAGCTCAGGCTTTTTTTAGATGATGGCAATTATTTAATTTGCACTGCATAAAGACCGCCATTACGCGTTTGCGCTAACACGGTACTGTCATTGATTTTCGCCATGATAGACAACACTGAACTCGAGTCTAACTTAATTTTTGATACAAGCGCACCATCGTCACGACTTAAAAAGTGCACATAGCCTTCTACATCGCCCACCGCAAGCGCATCGTTCATCGCTACTGGCGTGGTCAGCTGACGATTTTTAAGCAAAGCCTGTCGCCAAAATGTTTTACCCGTGGCATAGTCAAGCGAGTACAGCGCTCCGGTTGTGTGCGAGATAAAAATTTTTCCATCTTGCAGGGTAAGTCCCGTCAAGCTGGAAATTTCACGGTTCCAAATAATGCGACCATTCATTCTGTCTATAGCGGCCACGGTACCTTGATAAGCGACAGCATAAACTAAAGGACCTTCAACCACGGGCAAACTGGCAATGTCAGCAATACGCTCAATTTCAGTCACGCCCTTAGGTTGCGCAATAGATACCTCCCACAACAACTGACCATTGTCAGCGCGTATTGAAACAAGCTTACCGCCACCAAAACCAGCATATATCGCACCACCATCAACAATAACACCCGCACTACTACGCAAAGTCAATGAAGGACTCGCGCGACTGTAAACCCATTTGCGGCTACCATCTTCTGCACTTAAGCCATAAATACGATTATCACCGGTGCGGATGATAGTCAACCCATCAAAATACTGAGGAGCACTTAAAATCTCACTACTGAGCTTGGCTTTCCATTGCAATTTTCCATCAAGATTGTAGGTATACACCACGCCTTGTTGCGTTCCAACTATGACTAAACTGCCCCCCACTCCAACACCACCAGAGAGCTTTTCACCCACGTTAATACGCCAAAGAGGCTTGCCGCTGATCGCATCTAATTTAAGCACCTCACCATTGGCGCTGGCGGCATAAATAAAACCCGCTTCATACGCAGGTGAAAACTCAAAATTCCCCGTGGTGCCAACGCGCGCTTGCCACAACAATTTGCTTATTTTAGTTTCTTTAATTTCAGGCAAAGCATCAGGCTTTTCATCGGCTTCACGACCAAACACACTCTCTGATAAATCTGCCTTAAGGTCTGTCAGACTGGTACATCCAGCCACCATAAAAAAACTGGCAACAGCTAATATACTTAAGCTAATTTTTTTAAATTGAGAAAAATACAATCTTAAGCTCCAAGGTATTAAATTTAACGGTACTAATTTAACGGTACTAATTTAAAGGTATTGATTAAGGTAAATTTAAGCGAAATTAGGCTTGATCGGCTTAACCCAAAGACTGTAGTTTTTGCATGGTGAGTACGCGCAATTTACCTTGTGGATCTAGTTTTTGTAAGGCTTCTTCATAAGCTTTTTTTGCTTCTGAATTTTTACCTAAACCGCGCAAAACATCACCTTTTAAGTCAGCAAACAAGCCATCAAAACCAACATCATGCGGCGCATTTAATAAGCTATAAGCGGCGTTTAAATCTTTCTCTTCAAGCAAGATATTCGCTAGCTGCAAAGTTGCCATAGCACGCACAGCTGATTCTTGCGCGTTTTTAATCGCCCAATTTAAGGGCGCTTTTGCAGCTTTAATATCATGGGATTGGTAATCCGCCTTGGCCGCAAACAAAGCCGCACGGCCCGCATAAGGCGTGTTAGAGAAATTTTCCATCAATGCCGCTGATTGCGCTTGTATTGCTTTAAGATCTTTTTCATCGACAATGGTTAATGCCTGATATTGAGTTGAAGCTTGAAGTGATTGCTTGTTTTGAAAATAAGCCCAGCCTTGATAAGCCACGTAAGCAATCAGCAATACCCCTGCCAAACTGCTCACCATTTTGCCATATTGCTTCCACCATGCTTTTAATTCATCAATTTGCTCTTGCTCTTCTAAGTCGTATGCCATTACTTTTTCCTAACTTTTCAAATCTAACTTATTAAACTAAAAATACACGCAATAACCAGTAAAATTTCACGCATTAAAGCTTTTTTTTCCAGGAATTGCCGCAAGTAATTGCTGGGTGTAGGCTTGCTGTGGCTGATGGTAAATGTCTTCAATCGAGCCTTGCTCTACCACCTTGCCCTGATGCATCACCACCACATCATCGGCAATATGCCTCACCACGCGTAAATCATGGCTGATAAACAAATAACTTAAAGCCATTTCTGCTTGCAACTCTTTTAATAACAACAAAATCTGCGCCTGTATGGATACATCGAGTGCAGACACAGGCTCATCACACACCACTACTTTAGGTTGCATCACCAAAGCGCGCGCAATGCCGATACGCTGTCTTTGTCCACCAGAAAACTCATGCGGATATTTTTGCATATCAGCTTCAGTTAAGCCCACACGCTTTAACATGGCAACCACTTTTTGCTGACATACTGACGCTTTTGCAACTTGATGAATAAGGAGCCCCTCACCTACAATCTCACCCACACGCATACGCGGATTAAGCGAGGCAAAAGGATCTTGAAATACCATTTGCAAATCTTTGCGAACAGCACGCAATGCATCTGCGCTTAATTTGGCTAAGTCTTTCGACTCGCCTTGCGCTAAAAAACATACCTCACCGCTATCTAAGGGCTGCAATTGTAGCAGACATCGTGCCAAGGTGGATTTACCACTTCCGGATTCGCCCACCACAGCCAATGTGCTCCCTGCCCTTAAGCTAATACTCACGTCGTCTAAAGCTTTTACTTGGATCGTGCCAAAGCCAAGCTTGCCACTGCCTTGCGTGTACGTTTTAACTAAATGACGTGCTTGTAAAATAATATCGCTCATAGCATTTCATTTAACCATGCGTAATCAATCGGCTTGAGCGGGTTTTTGCCTTCCGCATCAGGCACGCAAGCCAGTAAAGCTTGAGTGTAAGGATGCTGAGGATTACCAAGTACCTTGTCTTTACTGCCAGATTCTACAATCTTGCCTCTAAACATCACCACCACATCATCTGCAATATCAGCCACCACGCCAAAATCATGGGTAATGAAGAGCATTCCCATATTCATGCGTGTTTTAAGTGCATCTAATAATTTGAGCACTTGCGCCTGCACCGTGACATCAAGCGCAGTGGTTGGCTCATCGGCAATCAACAAGCGGGGCTCACAAGCAATACTCATCGCAATCATCACACGCTGACGCTGCCCACCTGACAGCTCATCAGGGTAACTACCAGCCCGGCTAGGTGCAATACCCACCATGCCTAACAAGCTGGCAATTGTCGCTTTTAAAGCATCGCCCTTTAAACCTAAATGCACTGCAAGACTCTCACCTATTTGATAGCCCACAGTAAATACTGGGTTAAGTGAAGTCATCGGCTCTTGAAAAATCATACCGATTTTTGCACCACGAATTTTTTGCAGATTTTTTTCATCTAGCTTGCTTAAGTCTTGCGTTTCTGATTGACCATCATTAAAGAGTATTTGACCTGAGCTAAGTTGTAATGACTTAGACAGTAAACCCATGACAGAAAGTGCAGTTAAGCTTTTGCCGCTGCCAGACTCGCCGACCACACAAGTGGTTTTTCCTGCATCAATACTTAAACTCACATTATTGACAAGGCTTGTGCTAGGCGCTTTTTTAGAGGTAATAGTCACCTCTTTCAACTCTAAAAGAGGCAAAGCTTTGCTTAAATCAGCCGTCATGATGTTTACTCAACTTAAACATTATAAATTAACTTTACTATTTAGCATTCATTACAGTCATTCAATACTGCTTAAATGAGCAATCGCCTCTTGCAAAGTGCATTGCCGTTGCTCATAGCCGGTGTCGGCTTGCATGGCTTTTAAGGTCACCACATTATTCGCCACTTCGTCATCACCCAGTATTAAGGCGTATTTGGCTTGGCTTCTATCGGCTTTTTTCATTTGCGACTTAAAGCTTCCACCACCTGCGTGCAATACCACTTGAATATGTGCATCTCTTAATTGTTCAGCAACACTTAATGCAGCTTGTTCTGCTTGTTCGCCCACATTCACCAAATAAACATGGGGCGCATCACTGGCAGTGACGCCACATTCTTGCATGAGCAAAAATACCCGCTCTAAACCAATACCAAAGCCACACGCTGGGGTAGACTCACCCCCTAAACGCTCAACTAAACTATCATAACGCCCGCCGCCAGCAATCGTTCCTTGTGCGCCAAGCTTTGTGGTAACCCACTCAAAAACGGTTCGATTATAGTAATCTAAACCACGCACTAATCTTGCATTAAGCTCATATTGAAGCCCTGCCGCATCCAAGCGCTTACACAGACCATCAAAATGCGCGCGGGTTTCATCTCCCAAGCTATCTATCAACTTTGGTGCGGTCTCACATATAGCTTGCATACGCGGATTTTTGCTATCTAAAATGCGTAATGGATTAGTGTGCAAGCGGCGCTTAGCGTCTTCATCTAATACATCGATATGCTGCTCAAAATATGCAATTAAAGTGGTGCGGTAGGCTGCGCGCTCATGTGCATCACCAATGCTATTGATTTGCAACACCACATCGTGAATGCCAAGCTCACGCCAAAGCCTTGCCAATAATATAATCTGCTCTGCATCTACTTCTGGACCACTAAAACCAAAGGCCTCTACGCCAATTTGATGAAACTGACGCTGACGGCCTTTTTGTACATTTTCATGCCTGAACATTGCGCCGCTATACCAAAGCCTCACGGGGCCGTTATAGGTTAAATTGCTTTCTATCACAGCGCGCACGCACCCTGCTGTACCTTCGGGGCGCAACGTTAATTTGTCGCCATTAAGCGCATCCTGCCAAGCGTACATTTCTTTTTCTACAATATCAGTATGCTCACCCACTGAACGCACAAAAAGTTCTGTTGACTCGACCAAAGGCATACGAATGTTTTTGTAGCCATACTGCGCTAACACCCGACGAGCGGTGTCTTCTAGCTTAAACCACAAAGGCGTCGCCTCAGGCAAAATATCGTAAAAGCCTTTAATACTTTGAAATGAATGACTCATGAAATTATTCTTAAAAGATTGATTGTTATTTTAAAAAATTAACGCGCTTGAATCGGAATAACTTTTTGTGCATGATGACCAGCACTTACGTGCAAATTTCCGCCTTGTGCATAATTTTTTTGCACATAGCTTTCTACAATGTTTTGAAACTCTTGTGCAATATGCTCACCTTTGAGAGTGACGGTTTTTTCGCCATCTACAAACACTGGGGCAACAGGGATTTCACCTGTACCCGGCAAGCTAATACCGATATTTGCAAGCTTAGACTCGCCCGGACCATTCACAACACAGCCCATCACAGCTACACTCATATTTTCTACCCCTGCATATAAGCCCCGCCAAATAGGCATTTGCTTACGCAAATAATTTTGAATTTGCATAGCAAGCTCTTGAAAATAAGTCGAGGTTGTTCTGCCACAACCCGGACAAGCGGTGACCAAAGGGGTGAATGAACGTATTCCCATCGTTTGCAAAATCTCTTGCGCGACAATCACCTCTTTTGTGCGCGACTCGCCAGGCTCTGGCGTTAAAGATACGCGAATAGTATTGCCAATACCCTGCTCTAAAAGTAAAGCCAGCGCAGCCGTTGACGCCACTACCCCTTTTGAGCCCATGCCCGCCTCAGTTAAACCCAAATGCAAGGGATAATCACTGCGCAGAGAAAGCTCAGAGTAAACTTTAACTAAATCTTGTACATTACTGACTTTACAGGAAATAATAATTTTATTTTTAGCTAAACCGAGTGCGACTGCTTGACTTGCGCTTTCAAGCGCAGATTGAATTAAGGCCTCTCGCATTAAAGCCTCTGATGATAATGGCTGTGGTAATTGAGCATTATCATCCATCATCTGCGCCATTTTGGCTTGGTCTAAACTACCCCAATTAACGCCAATACGCACTGCTTTTTGATAACGAATAGCCGCTTCAATCATCAAAGCAAACTGCTCATCACGCTTTGAGCCTTTACCAACATTGCCTGGGTTAATGCGGTATTTGGCTAATGATTCTGCGCAGTCCGGGTAGGCGGCAAGCAACTTGTGACCATTATAGTGAAAGTCGCCCACCAGCGGCACATCACAGCCTAGCGCATCTAAGCCCTGACGAATGCGACCAACTTGAGCCGCAGCTTCTGGTGAGTTGACCGTGATACGCACCACTTCACTACCCGCTTGCCACAACTCAAATACCTGATTGATTGTTGCCTTAGCATCTGCGGTGTCAGTATTTGTCATACTTTGCACAACTACGGGGCTTGCCAGCGTGCCCTCCAAGCCACCGCCCACAGACACCTTGCCAATCATGACTTGCAAGGTGTTACGAGGCGGCTTTAACATCATCAACTCAACAGCCTACTCAAGCGTAACGCGTGCAACATTGTTTTTAGTATCTGCAGACAAGTCAATCAACTGCCCCAAATAAGTTAATTTAGTCGCTTTGGCATTATCAATGAGCATCTTTAACGGGGGCACACCATCAAAAGTAGCCTCGCTATTGGGCTGTAGTATTTTTTCATAAATCACTTTGCCCGCTTTATCTTTAACTCTTACCCAAGTTTTTTCTGTCACCGCGACATTCACTACCTTCGCAGCACCAGTACCTGCCTGCAATGCACTACTAGCAAGACCTGTAACAGCTTTAACGATAGGTGCATTAGTGATAGGTGCGTTGTCTGTAGTGGGCTTAGACACCAGGCTTTTCTTAGCTTCATTGACTTCAGGGGCATTATGGTCTTTTACAAGCGCAGACTCTGGAGAGCGCTGGGGAGAGTGAGCCACTGACGCGGCATGAGACTGATCAAGCTGCACATTTACTGCAAGTGAGCTTGCTGCAAGGGAGTTTTGCTCGGAAACTTTAGCCTGCGCCTCAGTTTTAACGGACGCTTCAGTTTTAGTAGCCACTTGCGGCTTTGCCAGCAACTCAACGTTTAATTTATCTAAAGACGCCTCTTTTGCAACAGCGCCTGTACCCGCCAGCACATCAGCAGCTTCAGTAGGAGCGACAACTTTTGGCAATGATTCAGCATTTTGTGAAGAAGCCTCTGGCAAACTTGGCACCTGAACGGGTAAAGGCGAAGGCTCTTTACTAGCAAGCGCCTTGGCAGCAGACTCTTTAGCAGCGCTTGCAGATTCTTGCGGGTAATAGCTCAAATAATAGCCCACCGCGGTTATCATAAAAATAGCGAAACCGCTGATGACATAACTTTTAAAGGCCAAGGGCTGATTATTCTGCGTATCCATTTTTCGATTGACAGAGGTTTGCACACTTAACACCACCGGCATTTCTTGCGGCATTCTCACGTTGTAGCTGGCAAGCAAAGGCTCTGCATCTAACTCAAGCAAGCGCGCGTAGTTGCGAATAAAGCCCCGCACAATCGCCGCGGGAGGCAAATGTGCAAAGTCGTTGCTTTCTAAAGACTCTATTTGCTTAACACTTAACCGCAAATGATTAGAAACATCTTTTAAAGTCAGATTTTTTGCCTCACGCGCTTGCGTAAAAGTCTCACCAAGCGGAGCAAAGCCAATCTGCTCACCATTAAATACTGTTTGATCCATCATGATTACTCTCCACTCAAGCTTCACTGGGTGTGTTTAGCCTTAAAACACCTAGCGCGCCTGAGTCATACACACTTAAAAATAATGCGCCTAGCGTGCCGCAACAATCGCTTTTTTAAAACATTCAAACACGCGTCCGTTTTCACGGATGTTCAGCCAAGCTTAATCAATAAGCTCTATTGCAATTTTATTGGCCGTGCGCTTTGTTTTATCTAACACCTTGCCCGCAAGCTGACCACAAGCCGCATCAATGTCTTCCCCGCGGGTTTTACGCACCGTCACCACGTAACCGGCTTGCATCAAAATATCTTTAAATACGCGAATATGATTGGGCTTAGAGCTCGCATAGCCGCTATTTAAAAAAGGGTTAAACGGAATTAAATTAAACTTACAAGCAACATTTTTAGTTAACTCTAAAAGCTGATGCGCGTGCTGAACCGTATCATTGACGCCATCTAACATAACATACTCAAATGTTACGAAGTCACGCGGTGCTTTTTCTAAATAACGATTACACGCCGCCATGAGCTCTTTAAGGGGATATTTCTTATTGATAGGCACGATTTCATCGCGCAGCGCATCATTGGGTGCATGCAAAGAAACTGCCAGTGCCACGGGGCAATCTTCTTTAAGCTTATCCATTGCGGGCACAATACCGCTGGTTGACAAGGTCACTCGGCGGCGGCTCAAGCCATAGGCGTGATCATCTAACATAATGTGCATGGCGGTGACCACATTGTCATAATTAGTAAGCGGTTCACCCATGCCCATCATGACGACATTGCTAATAATACGATCACTCGCCGCCAGTAAATCGTAGCCGCTTTCTTGCCGAAGCGAGCGGTTAGCAATCGCGAGTTGACCAATAATTTCTGAAACACTTAAGTTTCGATTAAACCCTTGGCGCCCAGTACTACAAAAAGTGCACGCTAGCGCGCAGCCCACCTGACTTGAAATACACAAAGTACCTCGATCATCTTCTGGAATAAATACTGTTTCAATGCTATTGGCGGCATCAGCGCCAATGAGCCATTTGCGCGTGCCATCATTGGATATTTTTTCTAATTGCACGGTGGGCAAAGTAATTGCAGCAGTCGCTGCCATTTTCTCGCGCAAAGCCTTGGCAATATCCGTCATTTGCTCAAAATCATACTCGCCAACACGATGCATCCAACGCATCATTTGCTTTGCGCGAAAAGGCTTTTCTCCCTGACTAACAAACCATTGCGCCAGTTGCGGCTGACTGAAATTGAGCAAATTGATCAAAGCTTAAAATAAAATCGACTAAATTTAAGAGAAAAAGTATTTAATTTCAATGGCAGCGTTTTCAACTGAATCTGAACCATGCACTGCATTAGCATCAATACTTTCAGCAAAGTCTGCACGAATAGTGCCAGCAGCGGCTTCTTTGGGGTTTGTAGCGCCCATTAAATCACGGTTCACTTGCACTGCATTTTCGCCTTCAAGCGCTTGTATCATCACCGGGCCTGAAATCATAAATTTAACCAAGTCTTTAAAGAAAGGACGCTCTTTATGCACGGCATAAAAACCTTCTGCTTCGGCTTGTGTTAATTGTGCCATTTTTGCACAAACCACTTTTAAGCCTGCGTTTTCAAAACGAGTGTAGATTTTACCAATGACATTTTTTGCAACTGCGTCAGGTTTAATAATAGAAAGCGTACGTTGAATAGCCATAAATAACTCCATTAAATTAACTTACTAAAAAAACGATAAAATACCATTTTTGACGCCTAAAATAAACCTACATTTAGTAGCTTCATGCTAAGCTAAAAATTAAAACCCGTGGCACAATAATCATTCAATGAACAATAAAGACACCCTCACCCCATTGGCAGACAACTGTTGCCCCGCCTGTGGTTTACTGTGCGATGATATTTTCATGGGCACCGACGTTGCTTATTCTGCGCAAAATAGTTGTGCTAAGCGTATCAATTTCTACAATCAAGCTGACATTAAAAACCAAACACCTCCAAGTATCGGCGGCATGACAACAGATTTAAATTCAGCTATTCAAGCAGCCATCAGCATTTTAAAAAAAAGTAAACGACCTTTATTTGCAGGCTTAGGCACTGAAGTGCAAGGCATACGCGCCATTATCCGCCTGGCAGCAAAAACCCATGCCACGCTAGACCATATGCACAGCGAAATCACCGTGCCTAACACGTTAGCCCTACAAAATAGCGGCTGGCAAACCACAACACTTACCGAGATTAAAAATCGCGCCACTCTCATATTGGCAATCGGCACCGACATTACCACAAGTCACCCGCGTTTTTTTGAAAAACTGGTGTGGAATAAAAACAGCATGTTGAACAAAAGCCCACCTGAAGTAATTTACTTGGGCGAGCTACTCACAAACACCCAAGACGGCATCTCACCCGAGGGTAAAAATCCAACGGTCATTTTTTCTGAAAATAATAAACTGCCAGAAATTTTAAATGCCTTAAACACTTTAGTAGACGATAACGCGCCGTTGAGTAAAAGAGCCCAGCAAGACTTGATTGGCGGCGTTTCAATATCAACCCTCACAACGCTAATAGAAAAAATCAAAGCCTCAGCATACACTGTCATGGTGTGGGCGAGCGGTGATTTACAACATCCTCATGCAGAACTTACCATACAAAGCATCACGCAGCTCATATCAAAGCTGAACCTAAGCGTTCGAGTTGCAGGCTTAGCACTGAATGCTGGCGATGGCGATACCAGTGTTAATAGCGTGTGCACTTGGCTTCACGGCTACCCGGTTAGAAGCCGCTTTAACCGCGGCCAGGTCGAATACGATGTGCATCAATTTTCTACTAAAGAGCAAATCAAAACCTGCGATGCACTCTTATGGATAAGTACATTTAACCCCCAATTAGCGCCAAGCTGCAATGCGCCAAGCATCGTGATTGGTCATCCTAATATGAAGTTTGAGCGCCCTCCTGATGTGTTTATTCCGGTTGGAATTCCAGGTTTAGATCATGCAGGCACGCTCATTCGTATGGATTATGCTGTTTCACTTCCGCTTAAAAAGCTGCGTGAAAACACGCTACCAAGCTTAAGCGATGTCATTCAAAAAATAGATGATGGGCTGTCATGATTATTCATTTAAAAAATGGCAGTATCTACGACCCTAAGCATCAAAAAAATGGCGTGTTAGAGGATATCTTTATTCGCGACGGGCGTATTATTAAAAAGCCTTCCGCACATGAAAAAATAAGCCAAACCTATGATTTGACAGGGAAGATAGTGATGGCAGGCGCCATTGATATGCACAGCCACATTGGGGGCGGCAAAGTAAATATCGCGCGTATGTTGCTGCCAGAGTACCAAGAAACCAAAAAATATACCGAGCCTGAAGCGCATATTTGCACTCCAAATTGCACACACCAAGCTACACCAAGCACCACTGATGCGGGCTTTAGATATATCGAGATGGGCTACACCGCGGCATTTGAGCCTGCCATGTTAGCCAGCAATGCACGTCAAACGCACCTAGAAATGGGCGACACACCCATGATTGATAAAGGCGCTTATGTCATGCTGGGTAATGATGATTATTTTTTGCGATTACTGGCAGGCAAAAAAAATCAACAAGCCATTAACGATTATGTGGCATGGACTATCAATGCAACACAGGCCATTGGGGTAAAAGTGGTTAATCCTGGCGGCATTAGCGCATTTAAATTTAATCAGCGCAAACTCAATTTAGACGAAAATCATGCGTATTACCAAGTAAGCCCGCGTGCAATTTTAAAAAGCCTCAGTCGTGCGGTGCATGAATTAGGCATTTCAAAACCTTTGCACGTGCATTGCAATAATCTTGGTGCGGCAGGTAATTTTGAAACCACATTAAATACGATCAGCGCCTCTGAAGGCGTGCCTATGCACCTCACACACATTCAGTTTCATAGCTATGGCACTGAAGGTGATAAAAAATTTTCGTCTGCCGCGGCGCAAATAGCGGAAGCACTGAATAAAAATAAGCACATCACGGCCGATGTTGGTCAAATTTTATTTGGTCAAACCGTCACCACTTCAGGCGACAGCATGGCACAACATCTTAATTTAAAACATGCTCACCCTAAAAAATCCGTCATGATGGACATTGAATGTGATGCAGGTTGTGGGGTGCTGCCATTTAAATACCAAGACCAAGCCTTTGTAAATGCTTTGCAATGGGCGATTGGCTTAGAGATATTTTTGTCGGTTGAAGACCCGTGGCGCATATTCTTAACGACAGATCATCCCAATGGCGCCCCATTTACAAGTTATCCCCATTTGATTCGCTTATTGATGGATAAAACATTTAGAAATGATGCGTTTAAAAAACTTAACTTGGATGCCCAAGCGATGAGCAATCTTTTAAGTTTACATCGTGAATATAGCCTTTATGAAATTGCCATTATGACGCGTGCTGGCGCGGCCAAGCTCATTGGCTTGCATGACCGCGGGCATTTAGGTGAAGGGGCAGCGGCTGACATCAGCATTTATACTGATAAAAAAGACCGCGAAGCCATGTTTGCCACCCCAGATTATGTATTTAAAGATGGGCAGCTTGTTGTTCAAGATGGAAAAATCGTGAAAGTCACTTGGGGCGCAACCCACGCAACCAAACCGACTTTTGACACTGGGATAGAAAAAGACTTAAAAAATTATTTTAATCAATATCACACCATGCAGTTAGGCAACTTTAAAATAAGTGATGATGAAATCAGTGCCGATGGTCGGGGGCGCCTCATTGTGCATCAGGGCAAGCAACATTTTTAAAAAAAAGGGGATCAATCATGAGTAAACTTTATGGCGCGCAACACCGTAAAATTCAAGATGAGTTTGGTACGAGAGCAATGGCTGACCGTGTTGAAGCCTTGGTTTGCAAGACAGCGTTTGATGAAGGTGCAACGCACTTCATTTCGAGTGTGAATATGTTTTTTTTATCAACCATTGATCATCAAGGCAGACCCAGCACCTCCTACAAGGGCGGCGATGCTGGTTTTGTTAAAGTCATTGACGACACTACGTTAATTTTTCCAAGCTATGATGGCAATGGTATGTTTTTTTCTATGGGAAACATCACAACCAACCCGAATATCGGCATGCTGTTTATCTCATTTGAAACCCCCAATCGACTACGCGTGCAAGGAAGCGCCTCAATCTCACGAGATCCTGCATTGATGGCGCACTACAAAGAAGCTGATTTCGTTGTCACGGTAAAACTCTCTGAATTTTGGCAAAATTGTCCAAGATATATTCCTAAAATGCAAAAAGTGCGTGACTCTCGCTATGTGCCGCGAGAGCATTGCGAAACGCCATTAGCAGGCTGGAAACAACTTGATTTAGTGCAAGATGTACTGCTTGAGGCTGATGCGAAAAAAGCCCAAGAAGTGGGTATTATTCCGATTGAAACATGGATAGAAAAAATTATTTCAGGCGATGAAAATGCTTAAAGATGAAAATGCTTAAAGATGAAAATGCTTAAAAAAGTTAACACAATACATCATGATTATTAAGGGCGTGCACATTGATGAAACCTTTGCTGAAGCATTTAATATGCGCGGCACGCGGGTCATCATCACCGGGCAAAATCTCACATGGGCATATCACGCGGCCAGTGCCATGACAGGCTTTGCAACTTCGGTTATCGGCTGTGGAGTAGAGGCTGGCATTGAGTGTGAATTATCAGAAGAGCACACCCCAGACGGCAGACCTGGCGTCAGCATTTTGATGTTTGCAATGGGCAGTAAAGTGCTGATGCAACAACTTGAAACGCGCATGGGGCAATGTATATTAACCTGCCCCACGGTTGCTGCTTTCTCTGGTATTGAGAGCAATGAAAGAATAAATTTGGGTAAAAATTTACGTTTTTTTGGCGATGGTCATCAAATCTCAAAGCTCATTGCATCTCAACGTTATTGGCGCGTGCCCGTGATGGATGGTGAATTTTTATGTGAAGAAACCACGGGCATGGTGCCCGCCATTGGGGGGGGTAATTTTTTGATTTTAGCCACGTCACAGCCTGCAGCGCTTGCGGCAGCTGAGGCGGCTATTGTTGCAATGAAAAAAATTCCCAATGTCATTATGCCTTTTCCTGGCGGCGTTGTGCGCTCAGGCTCAAAAGTAGGCAGCCGATATAGCACCATGTTTGCCTCGACCAATGATGCTTTTTGCCCAACTCTTAAAGGGGTGGTAAATACTGCACTCTCTCCAGACATTGAAAGCGTGATGGAAATTGTGATTGACGGCATAGGCTTTAACGACATTCAAAAAGCAATGCAAGTGGGCATACAAGCCGTGTGTGACTTGGGTGAAACAAGTGGCGTCAAACGTATTTCTGCTGGCAACTACGGCGGCAAACTAGGTCCGCATCACTTTAAACTACATGACATTATGGGCAATCAGTCCTCATAAAAACCACACCATGCACCCCATCACCTTCACGCTTAAGCAAGCAATCACGCACCCCTTAAATTGCGCCTTACTCACACCCAATCATTTAAAGGGCTTAACACTTATTCAAATTAACGCCCTATCACTCGGCCAGATACAAGTTTCAGACATTTTTAATGTATCAGGAGAGGACACAGACAATATCGTATTTAAAAACAGTCATTATTTTTTTGATTATGTTGGAAAAAATATGACCTTGGGGAGCATTTTGCTTGAGGGTGATGCGGGGCTTTATTTGGGCTTTGGGCTTAAAAATGGACAGATTCACTGCCAAGGTAATGCGCGAGATTTTGCAGCGTGCAATATGTTAGGCGGCTTGCTGAGCATTGAGGGCAATGTGGGCGATTTTTTAGGGGCAGCAACAGCCGGCCTGCGCAAAGGTATGCGTGGTGGCACGGTGATTGTGAAAGGTAACGCTGGCGACCGCGTTGGCGACCAAATGCGCCGCGGTTTAATTCTGATTGAAGGTAAGGTGGGCGACTACTGCGCAAGCCGCATGATTGCAGGCACTATTGGCGTGCTCGGCACAGTAGGTAGCTATGCTGGATTTAACATGAAACGCGGCACTTTATTGCTTACTCAAAAGCCTACATTACACGCTACCATGCAAAATAATGGCACACACACCCTGCCATTTTTAAACTTGCTGTTTAAATCATTTAAAAATCTAAATAGCCAATTTTCAAGCTTAGAAAATTCTAATTTAGACATTGAGCGCGTAGAGCGCTATGTCGGTGATGCCGCCTGTGGTGGGCATGGAGAAATTTTAATTTTACAAGCTCGCCGATAAAGCGCATGCGCTAAAAGCGGCGATTACGAAAATAGTGACTATACCCATTAAAAAAGTCATGGCTGGCAACAGTCTAAATAGCACCCAGTGTGCTGAATACTCGTGGCGTTAAAAACCACATAAAAACAAGCAGTACATAAAAATCTACAGCGCTACACTAAACGCCCTCTTTTAAACTCACTTGTATAAATGGGTCAAGATCGCCGTCGAGCACGGCTTGTGTATTGCCAATTTCAACCTGTGTACGTAAATCTTTAATGCGCCCTTGATCGAGCACATAGCTACGAATTTGATGCCCCCAGCCAATGTCAGTTTTAGCATCCTCAAGCGCCTGTTTGTCTGCATTACGCTTAGTTAACTCTAAATTATAGAGCGCGCCCTTCAGCATATTCATGGCTTCATCACGGTTACGATGTTGAGAGCGATCGTTTTGACACTGCACCACCGTGTTACTTGGAATATGGGTAATACGCACAGCTGAATCAGTTTTATTGATGTGCTGCCCTCCCGCACCACTGGCACGATAAGTGTCAATGCGTAAATCTGCGGGGTTAATGTCAATTTGAATTGAATCATCTACTTCAGGAAAAATCTGCACGCTGGCAAACGAAGTATGGCGCTTAGCGTTGCTATCAAACGGTGACTTTCGCACCAAGCGATGTACCCCGTTTTCGGTTCTTAAGGTGCCGTAAGCATAATCGCCGGTTACTTTAATCGACGCACCTTTGATGCCTGCAACATCGCCGTCAGACTCTTCTAAAACCTCAACTTTAAAACCTTTACGCTCACAGTAGCGAAGATACATTCTAAGCAACATGGCAGCCCAATCTTGTGCCTCGGTGCCACCGCTACCTGACTGAAACTCAATAAAGCAGTTATTGATATCAAGCTCACCTGAAAACATACGGCGAAACTCCATTTCAGCCACTTCTTTTTCTATGTTTTGCGAATCAGCATCCACGCTTAACAAGGTTTCATCATCTTGCTCTTCACGCGCCATGGCAAAAAGTTCTTGGCTATCTCTCAAAGCAGTTTCAACCGCTTGCAGGTTATTTACAATCAGCTCTAGCTCACGCTTTTCTTTACCTAAAGCCTGGCTTTTTTTATTGTCATCCCAAACTTTGGGATCTTCTAAAAGACCATTCACCTCTTGTAAACGCTGAGATTTGGTATCAAAGTCAAAGATACCCCCTGAGAGAATGATGACGCTGGGCTAAATCGGCAAGGCGATTAGCAATGATATTAATTTGTTCGGCTTCCATTTTTAACTTTTAGGCTTGGTAAAAAAGCGGCATTATATAACATCGAGCGCTTGAACTAGAAGCCATCTTAAGACTCATTGTAGCGCTGAGCTTTCACTATTTCGCCATCTTCTTTAGTGAAATCACCGATATGGGGATTGTCTAAAATCTCTAATACCAGTTCAGAGGGACGGCATAATTTCACGCCTTTTTGAGTCACCACAATGGGGCGATTGATAAGTAAGGGGTGTTGCATCATCACATCAATGAGAGCCTCGTCTGACAAATGAGGGTTATCTAAGCCCAGCTCTGCGTAGGGCGTGCCTTTTTCGCGAATCAGTGCGCGCAAATCCCCTCCCATTGCGGCAATCAACTCAATGAAGCGCTCACGACTTGGCGGAGTTTTTAAATACTCAATCACTAAAGGCTCAACTCCACTCGCGCGTATCATTGCCAAAGCGTTTCGAGAAGTGCCACAAGCTGGATTATGGTAAATGGTAATGCTCAATTACTTTCAACTTTCATGATAAAAAATATAAACAAAGTAGCGGCCAACTGCGCAGAAATAAACAAGCATACATCTGCCGCTTGAATACCTACAAAAGTATGCGTGAGACTTCTTGCAAGGGTGACCGCTGGGTTTGAAAAAAATGTAGAGGACGTAAACCAATACCCTGAAGTTACGACTAAAGCAATCAATAAAGGCATTTTATCGCGCGCAAATTGAAGACCCAAACGAATGACACTTAATAAAATAAGTGTTGCAAAAAACTCACTTAGCCAAATACCAACACCATTTCTGGGCTTGAGAGAATGCTGTATGAGCGGCAAGCCAAACATGATGTGTGTCAGCCAAACGCCAGCAATTGCGCCAAAAAACTGCGCAGCAATATAGTAAAGTAGCGCTCTTAGATTTAAAACGCCTGCACGCCAAAACATCAAGCTCACAACTGGGTTGAAATGAGCGCCCGAAATCGGCGCCAAAAGTGTCACCAATACAAATAAACCGCAGCCCGTAGCAATGCTATTACCAAGCAAAGCCACCGCAGCGTTACCCAAAGAAAGCTGGTCACCCATCAAACCAGAGCCAGTGATAACGGCTAATAACAGCATTGTTCCTAAAAACTCGGCCCACACGCCCTTGATTAAAGCGCTAGTCATACACTACCTTTAAAAAATTTAAGCTTTTAAGTTTATTTAAAATTCACTCAATTATAACCAAACGAATTTGACATGATGATGACATCTTGTGTTTTTTAGGTGCGGTGATATCAACATTTTGCTACGCAGATTGAGTTACTCTGTTTTGTAGTACTTTATTTTTCATGTGTTGACTAAAAAATTACTTAAAATGGCATTAAACTGTGAGTGAAAAATTGTCATCAGATTGTCATATTTAATTTTTAGAATGGCTCTCAAATTAAACGTCATCGACACATTCAAATAGGAGAAATTATGCAAGCAAGCAAATTTAACTTTAAGGCGGCTTTTCTAGTAGCAAGTCTTGTGCTGAGCAAAAGCGCTTTTGCAATTGACATTACTGGCGCAGGGGCGACTTTTCCATACCCCATTTATGCAAAATGGGCTGAGTCATACAATGTTAAAACTGGTGTTAAATTAAATTATCAATCGATTGGTTCTGGTGGAGGCATTAAACAAATCACCAACAAAACGGTCGACTTTGGTGCTTCTGACAAGCCATTAAAACCAGAAGAGCTTGAAAAAGCAGGTTTAATCCAATTTCCTGCAGTAGTAGGCGGCGTAGTGGCTGTTGTCAATGTGCCTGGCGTCACAGACGGTGAAATGCGTTTAAATGGTGAAGTGCTTGCCAACATTTATTTGAAAAAAATTACAAAATGGAATGACCCTGCAATCAAAGCAATCAACCCAGGTCTAGCATTGCCAGACACAGTGATTACCGTGGTGCACCGCTCTGACGGTTCAGGCACTTCATTTGTTTTCACCAATTACTTAAGCAAAGTAAGTAAAGAGTGGGCTGACAAAGTAGGCGCAGATACCTCTGTGGCTTGGCCAACAGGCTTAGGGGGTAAGGGTAATGAGGGTGTCGCTTCATACGCACAGCGCATTAAAGGCTCAATCGGTTATGTTGAATATGCCTTTGCAAAACAAAACAACTTGCCCACTATCAGCCTGCAAAATCGTGATGGTGAGTTTGTTAAACCCAGCATCGAGAGCTTTCAGTCAGCCGCCAAGTACGCGGAATGGGAAAAAGCAGCTGGCTTTTATGAGATTTTAACGAATGAGCCCGGCAAAACAACATGGCCAATCACCGGGGCGAGCTTTATCTTAATGCAAAAATCGCAAGACAAACCCGCCAACGGCACTGAAGTGCTTAAGTTTTTTGATTGGAGCTACAGCAACGGCGCCTTGATGGCAAAAGCTTTAGACTATGTGCCAATGCCCGATAACGTTGTGAAGCTAATTCAAACGAGCTGGAAAGCCAACTTAAAAGGTAAAGATGGCGCGGCTGTTTGGAATAAATAATTTTAAAAACTCTTCAATGCCATTGATTAACCATATCAAACTTAACATTCTAGAAGGGCAAAATCTTGCTTCTTCTAGAATGCTGGCTCAATAATTTACCATTAGAGAATCAACATCCATGCCCAATAGCCCCCCCCCTAAAAACATTGGAGCAAGCTTGGATAAGCTATTTCGTTACACCACGCTGTTTTTTGCTTTTCTTGTTTTTGCCTTACTTTTTGGCATTATTCTCACCTTATTTGTAGGGAGTTTGCCAGCACTTAAAATGTTTGGCTCATCATTTTTCACAAGCACGGCATGGAACCCTGTGACCGTTGACTTTGGTGGTGTAGTGCCCATTTATGGCACATTCATTACCGCTTTAATCGCAATGCTCATTGGCATTCCCGTCAGCTTTGGTATCGCCATATTTATTACAGAGCTTTCTCCAGTTTGGCTCAAAAGGCCGATTGGCGTGGCCATTGAGCTACTTGCGGGCATTCCAAGCATTATTTACGGGATGTGGGGCTTATTTGTTTTTGCACCCCTTTTTGCTGACCACGTGCAACCTTGGATCAATGATCATTTGGGGGCACTGCCTTTGATTGGCGCTGTATTTCAAGGGCCACCAATGGGAATCGGTATGCTCACTGCTGGCTTTATTTTAGCAATCATGGTCATTCCATTTACAGCATCTGTCATGCGAGATGTTTTTGAGATTGTGCCTAGTATGCTAAAAGAATCGGCGTATGGCTTAGGCTCAACAACATGGGAGGTAATTTGGAATGTCGTGCTTCCTTACACAAAAACGGGCGTGGTTGGTGGCATTATGCTTGGATTAGGCAGAGCGCTTGGTGAAACAATGGCGGTAACGTTTGTGATTGGCAATGCACATGAGCTCTCTACCTCGCTTATGATGCCAGGAAACACCATATCATCGGCACTCGCCAATGAATTTACTGAGGCTGTTGGTGACGTTTACACTTCATCGCTCATTACCCTTGGTTTAACACTTTTTATCATTACATTTATTGTGCTATCACTTGCTAAATTATTGCTTATTCGCTTGGCGATGCGCGAAGGTAAACAGTCATGACCAGCTTTAACAACAAACGTTATATACATCGAAAATTCACCAATGCCTTAGCATTGAGCTTGTCAGTGGCGACCGTTATTTTTGCACTGACATTTTTAGTGTGGATTTTATGGACACTCTTTAGCCAGGGCCTTAGTCATTTAAACTTAGCGGTACTGACTAAAATGACCCCTCCGCCAGGCAGCTCAGGCGGGCTATTAAATGCCATTGTGGGCAGTCTTTACATGGTATTTTTTGCAACATTGATTGGCACGCCAGTCGGCATATTAGCGGGGACTTATCTCTCTGAATATGGAAAATCTGGCTGGCTGGCACCTACCACGCGATTTATCAACGATATACTGTTGTCAGCACCTTCTATTGTCATTGGCTTATTTGTGTATGAGGTTGCGGTAAATAGCGTTGGCCACTTTTCTGGCTGGGCGGGTTCATTTGCATTGTCATTACTGGTCATTCCAGTGGTGGTGCGTACCACAGAAAACATGATGTCACTTGTGCCAAGCAACTTACGTGAAGCCGCGTCTGCACTTGGCGCGCCTTATTGGAAAGTCATTGTCAATGTGGTGTACAAATCTGCCAGAACGGGCATTTTAACGGGCTTATTACTTGCCGTTGCTAGAATTAGCGGAGAAACAGCGCCCCTGCTCTTTACCGCACTAAATAATCAGTTTTGGAACGTTGACATGAGCAAACCCATCTCGAGTTTAGCGGTTGTCATTTTTCAATTTGCGATGAGCCCTTACGAAGACTGGCAACACTTGGCCTGGGCCGGCGCACTGCTGATTACGCTTTTTGTACTGGGTTTAAACATTTTAGCGCGCACTTTATTTCGCCCTAATCAATCTAACAGCTAGTTTAGGATTATTTAAATATGTCGACAGAAACGCTTCAAGCGAAAATTTCAACTAAAAACATGAATTTTTACTATGGTAAATTTCATGCACTGAAAAATATCAACATTGACATCCCTGCCAGCCAAGTGACCGCCTTTATTGGTCCTTCTGGTTGTGGAAAATCAACGCTATTGCGTACTTTTAATCGTATGTATGAGCTCTACCCAAAGCAACGGGTAGAAGGCAGTATTTTACTTGATGGCAAAGACATTCATTCTTCAGAGCAAGATTTAAATCTACTGCGCGCTAAAGTGGGCATGGTTTTTCAGAAACCAACGCCATTTCCAATGTCAATATACGACAATGTGGCCTTTGGCGTAAAACTTTATGAAAACTTATCTAAGTATGAAATGAATGACCGTGTTGAGTGGGCGCTTCAAAAAGCCGCCCTTTGGAATGAGGTGAAAGATAAGCTACATCAAACTGGCTCTGGCTTATCTGGCGGGCAGCAGCAGCGTTTATGTATTGCACGTGGCGTTGCAGTAAAACCTAATGTACTCTTGCTCGATGAGCCGTGCTCTGCGCTAGACCCCATTTCTACAGCGCGTATCGAAGATTTAATTCATGAGTTAAAAAAAGAATATACCATTGTGATTGTGACTCACAATATGCAACAAGCTGCGCGAGTTTCTGATTACACGGCTTATATGTATCTAGGAGAACTCATGGAGTTTGATAACACCAATACGATTTTTACGCGCCCTAGTCGCAAAGAAACAGAAGACTACATCACCGGAAAATTTGGTTGATGACGCAACTTAAACATTGAAAAATAATTGATTTACTTTTTATTAAGAAAAATTTTTAAAGGAATAAGCCATGGCCTCTGAACACATCTATAAGCAATATGATTCAGAACTAGAAGATGTGCGTGCAAAAGTGCTTGAAATGGGCGCGCTTGTTGAGCAACAATTTGTTGACGCATTAGAAGCACTCATTACCTCAAACACTAAAATGGCAAAACGCGTGATCGACTACGACCATCAAGTGAATGCGCTTGAGGTACAGATTGATGAAGATTGCAGTCATATTATTGCGCTTAGACAGCCTGCCGCGGGTGACTTACGTATGGTGCTGATGATGATAAAAACTATCACCGATTTAGAGCGTATTGGTGATGAAGCCACGAAAATCGCTCGTTTTGCTTTGAAGTCAAGTGAAGCCGACAGAATGTGGACCCCTCGCTTTGCTGAAATTAAAGCAATGGCCACCATGGCGCGCAATATGCTGCATATGTCTTTAGACGCTTTTGCACGATCAGACGCAACAAAAGTACTTGAAATTGCCCAAATGGATGAGCAGGTCGATACCCAATATCAAATGACCATTCGCCATTTAATTACCTTTATGCTCGAAGACCCGCGCGCTATTTCAATGTCACTTGAAGTGTTGTTTGTTTCAAAAGCTATCGAACGTATCGGTGACCATGCAAAAAACATTTCAGAATACGTGGTGTATATGGTGAAGGGCAAAGATGTTCGTCACACCACAATGCAAGACAAAGCATCATAAGTTTCAAAATTTATGCATGGGCGGCGTTTTAGGTAACAACACCGCCCAAATATACTCAAGCACTTACCTGCAAGGGTCTAAAAATCAACATCACCCTAGCCCTTGGCTTGCAAGATAATCTTCGTAATTGCCAGTAAAGTCGACAATGCCATCGGCTTTAATCTCGATAATACGTGTAGCGATTGAGCTCACAAATTCACGGTCATGGCTGACAAAAAATAATGTGCCTTTGTACTTATCTAAAGCCGTGTTGAGCGCTTCGATAGACTCCATATCCATATGATTAGTGGGCTCATCCATGAGCATGACATTGGTTCTTGCTAGCATCATTTTTCCGTAGAGCATGCGCCCCTTTTCGCCGCCAGAAAGCACTTTGACTGATTTTTTAGTGTCGTCACCGCTAAATAACAAACGACCCAGCATACTGCGTACCACCTGATCATCATCGCCAGCTTGCCTAAATTGCGTCATCCACTCAAACAAGTCTTCACCTTGCGCAAACTCATACTCATGGTCTTGCGCAAAATAACCAATGTTAGCTTTTTCTGCCCATTTGATTTCACCGTGATTAGGCTGTAAATCGCCCGCAAGACAGCGTAAAAATGTTGTTTTACCGATACCATTTTCGCCAATAATGGCGACTTTTTCGCCTGCCTCAAACATCATATCAACGTTGTTAAAAAGCGGTCTGTCAAAGCCATGGCTGAGTTTTTTTAACTCAACGGCATTGCGGTGTAATTTATCACGCTCATCGTACTCAAACCGGATAAATGGATATTGACGTGAAGAAGGTTTAAATTCTTCAATTTTAATTTTATCAATTTGCTTAGCACGACTGGTGGCTTGCTTGGCTTTAGATGCATTAGCGGAAAAGCGGCGTACAAAGTCTTGAAGATCAGCAATCTGCTGCTTTGCTTTTGCATTGTCTTTGGCTTGCTGGGCACGTGCCGCAGTGCTTGCCTCCATATAGTCATCATAATTACCTGGATATACCGTAATTTTCCCGTAATCCATATCACAAGTATGCGTACACACTTGGTTTAGAAAGTGACGATCATGCGAAATAATCACCATCGTACAATCACGATTATTGAGCACATCTTCTAACCAGCGAATGGTATTGATGTCTAAGTTATTGGTTGGCTCATCAAGCAATAAAATATCCGGGTTAGCAAATAAGGCTTGTACCAATAACACGCGAAGCTTCCAGCCAGGAGCGACTGCACTCATCAGCCCATGATGCTGCTCGATAGGAATGCCCACCCCCAGCAAAAGCTCTCCAGCACGGGCTTCAGCCGTGTACCCATCAAACTCTGCAAACACGCCTTCTAACTCAGCGGCGCGCATATAGTCTTCTTCAGTCGCCTCTAAATTCGCGTAAATGGCGTTTTTTTCTAGATTAGCACGCCACATCTCTTCATGCCCCATCATCACAACATCAAGCACACGCTCATCTTCATAAGCAAATTGATCTTGCTTTAAAAAAGCCATGCGCTCATGATGATCTAGAGAGATATTACCCGCACTAGGTGCCAGCACGCCGGCTAACACTTTCATGTAGGTCGATTTTCCACATCCATTAGCCCCGATTAAACCATAACGATGATGATCGCCAAATTTAACAGAAACGTTTTCAAACAATGGCTTAGCGCCAAATTGCACAGTAATATTGTTGCTAATTAACACCTTGAACCCTTATTAAAGTATGGCATTATCACTGTATGCCAGTGTAAATCATTAAAATTTATTACGGATGACCACTTCATCCATTGCGAGTTGACCACCGCGAGGTTCCGCTTCTTTTAAGGCTTTACCAACCACAACAAACATGACAATCGCATGGTCAGCTGGCAAGTTAATGAGCTTGGCAACGGCGTCAAAATCAAAACCATCCATCGGGCAAGTGTCGTAACCCAAGTCTTTAGCCGCTAGCATCAGTGTTTGTGCAGCCATACCACAAGAGCGAATCGCCTCATCGCGCTGTACTTGCTCTCTTGTTTGATAATACTGCGCAATCATTGGCACAAGAGCATCTTGCGCGGCTTGGGGCGCATTAGCCCAATAACGCGCGGGATTTTTCTCCCAAGCTTTTAAGTCAGCCGTGAGCACAACCAATAGTGAGGCCTCTTCTACTTGCGCTTGATCCCAGCTTGCTTTGCGAATTTCTTTACGTAAAGCAGGGTCAGTAACCACAACAAAACGCCAGTTTTGTATATTAAAGGCCGTGGGAGATAACATCGCCAAAGACATGAGCTGAGCAATTTCTTCTTCAGTCATTTGATGTTGTGGGTCGAACGCCTTGACTGAGCGGCGCTTTACAATAGCTTCGATAGTATTCATAGTGTATAAGCCTCGTGATGGATAATATATTTAAAATTGATAAATGAGCGTTGCCAGTTTAAACCTCATCAACGTTGTCAATACTGGAGATTGCTCATGCTGGAATTGCTTGTTTTTGCTGATTAACTTTACTTTCTGCCAATGCCTGCATCAGCATTTGAGCTTTGTTTGGGAGGGGTATTTTCTAGCACCTGAAAGAAAACCTCATCTTTTTTTACCATCCCTAACTCAGCTCGAGCGCGCTCTTCAATAGCAGAGCGGCCACTTTTTAAATCTCTTACCTCTGCGTCTAAGGCGTCATTTCGGGCTTTTAATACACTGTTTTTTTCTTGCTGATGCGCAAGTTGTTGATTTAAATCCCACACGCGCAACCAGCTACCCTTGCCGAACCACAGCGGGTGCTGCAGTAAGGCAATCAGAATAATAAAAATAAGTGTTAATACTTTCAATGACTTAACTACTTAAATAATTGGTAAAAAGCACCCATGCCCGCATAGCTTGAGGCATCACCTAACTCTTCTTCAATCCGCAACAACTGATTGTATTTAGCAATGCGCTCTGAACGGCAAAGTGAACCCGTTTTAATTTGCAGGGCATTCGTCGCAACTGAAATATCAGCAATCGTGGTATCTTCGGTTTCACCTGAACGATGCGAAACAACCGCAGTGTAGCCTGCGCGCTTAGCCATTTCAACGGTTTGAAATGTTTCAGTCAACGTGCCAATTTGGTTGACTTTAATTAACACTGAATTAGCGACCCCGCGCCCAATACCCTCGCGCAAGATTTTAGCGTTTGTGACAAATAAATCATCTCCCACCAATTGGGTTGTTTTGCCCAAGCGGTCAGTCAAGAGCTTCCAGCCATCCCAATCAAACTCACTCATGCCATCTTCAATGGTAATGATGGGATATTTATCCACCCAAGTCGCTAAATAATCAGTCAACTGGGCTGAAGTCAACGCTAAACCTTCTGACTCGAGGTGGTATTTTCCGTCTTTGTAAAACTCAGTACTTGCGCAGTCTAAGCCCAAGTAAACATCACGACCAGGCTCGTAATTCGCTGCTGAAATTGCCTCTAAAATCAATTGAATCGCAGCTTCGTTAGAAGGTAAGTTAGGGGCAAAGCCGCCTTCATCACCCACCGTTGTTGCCAAGCCTTTTTTATGCAGTATTTTCTTTAATTGATGAAATATCTCCGCTCCGCACCGTATCGCTTCTCGAAAAGTAGGCAATCCTGCAGGAATAATCATAAATTCTTGCATATCCACACTGTTATCAGCGTGCGCCCCACCGTTGATAATATTCATCATCGGCGTGGGTAATTGCATTGCGCCAGAGCCACCCAAGTAGCGATATAAAGGCAAACCACTTTCTTCAGCCGCGGCACGCGCGCACGCCATAGAAACCGCTAAAATAGAATTTGCACCTAAACGGGTTTTATTTTCAGTGCCGTCTAGCTCAATCAAGGTTTTATCAATAAAACTTTGCTCTTCAGCATCTAAGCCAATAATCGCTTCGGTGATTTCAGTATTCACATAATCAACCGCTTTCAATACGCCTTTGCCCAAATAACGGTCTTTGTCACCATCGCGCAACTCCATGGCTTCTTTAGCCCCTGTTGATGCGCCCGAAGGCACTGCCGCACGACCAATCACGCCGCTTTCAAGCAGCACATCACATTCAACAGTGGGGTTGCCGCGAGAGTCTAAAATTTCACGACTGATAATATCTACAATTGCGCTCATGCCTTGCTCCTCAAAGGTTCATATACTTTTATTTTTTATCAATACTTTTTACAAAAAATACTTTAATTGCTTTTTGTTAATACTTAATTATTTTTCATTACAGTGAATTCAATTATAAAGTGGACTCAATAAAACCCGCTTTTTTAACTAAGCGATCTAAATCTATCAGCACTTCTAGTAAATCTTTCATTTTATGTAATGGCCACGCATTAGGTCCGTCAGACAAGGCTTTTGAAGGGTCGGGATGCGTTTCCATAAAAAGCCCAGCAATACCGCTTGCCACAGCCGCGCGCGCTAACACTGGCACGTGCTCACGTTGCCCACCACTTTTATCCCCCTGCCCACCTGGCTGCTGCACAGAATGTGTGGCATCAAACACAACCGGGCAATTGGTTTCGCGCATAATGGCCAAACCGCGCATATCTGAAACCAACGTGTTATAACCAAATGAAGCACCACGCTCACACACCATAATGCTGTCTTGATGACCGTTGGCTTCATACGCTTTTTGTACTACGTTTTTCATATCGCCTGGCGCCATAAATTGGCCTTTTTTGATATTCACAGGTTTGCCAGACTGAGCGCAAGCTGTAATAAAATCAGTTTGGCGACATAAAAATGCAGGTGTTTGCAACACATCGACAACACTTGCAACTTCTGGCACTTGCGCTTCGGTATGCACATCAGTGAGTATAGGCACTTTAATTTGACGCCGCACTTCATCTAAAATTTTCAAGCCTTCTGCCATACCAAAGCCACGAAACGTCTTATTTGAGCTGCGGTTCGCTTTGTCGTATGAAGACTTATAAATAAACGGCACGTTGAGCAAAGTGGCGATTTCTTTAAGCTGCCCTGCAGTGTCAATCGCCATTTGCTGCGACTCAATCACGCATGGGCCTGCAATTAAAAATAATGGCTTATCTAGCCCTACTTCAAATCCACATAATTGCATCAGTTAAGCCTTTTAAAAAATATTCAAAGTAACAGTAAAAAGAAAAGCAAAAATTCAACTTAACTTAAACGCCTTGATATGCAAGTGCCGCGTTAATATAAGCGCTAAATAATGGATGCCCGGCACGCGGATTAGACGTAAACTCAGGGTGAAACTGACAGGCAACAAACCAAGGATGCACCGCTTGTGGCAACTCAATCATCTCACACAAATCCTCGCCACGCGTGCGTGCAGAAATCACCAAACCTGCCGCTTTTAATTGATCTACATAATAATTATTTACTTCATACCGATGACGATGACGCTCATTCACCTGCTCCCCATAAATGCTCGCCGCCAATGTATTGGGCACAATTGGGCAAGCTTGCGCGCCTAGTCGCATAGTGCCGCCCAAATCAGAATGCTCATCTCGCTTTTCAATTTTGCCGCTTGCATCTTGCCACTCGTCGATTAAACCAATGAGTTTATGAGGCGCATCAGCATTAAATTCGGTGCTGTTTGCATTTTTTAAGCCCGCAACATTTCTTGCATACTCAATCACCGCTAATTGCATTCCTAAGCAAATGCCAAGGTAGGGCACTTTGTTCACGCGAGCATATTCAATGGCGGCAATTTTGCCTTCTATTCCGCGCACGCCAAAGCCACCTGGAATCAAAATTGCATCCATTTCTTTTAAACAAGCAGTGCCCGATCGCTCAATTTCTTCACTGTCTATAAAATGAATTTTGACTTTAGATTGGGTATGGATACCAGCGTGAATCAAAGCCTCGGTAAGAGATTTATAGCTTTCTGTTAAGTCAACATATTTACCCACAAAAGCCACATTAACTTGCGCTTTAGGGTTTTCTAAGCGCGCCACGATGTTTTTCCACACCGTCAAATCGGCCCCTTTAGCTAATATATTAAGCTTGTGGCACACAATTTCGTCCATCATTTGCGCGTGCAATAAACTGGGGATTTTATAAATTGAGTCTGAGTCAATGGCGCTAATCACCGCATCATAAGGAACATTAGTAAATAAAGCGATTTTGCGTTTTTCTTCTTCTGGAATTTCGCGCTCTGCACGGCAGAGCAACAAATCAGGCTGAATGCCAATTTGACGCAACTCTTTTACCGAGTGCTGAGTGGGCTTGGTTTTAAGCTCACCCGCAGTAGGAATCCAGGGCAGTAAAGTCAAATGTACATAACAAGCATTATTGCGCCCTTCTTCAAAACCCATTTGACGAATAGCCTCTAAAAACGGGAGCGACTCAATATCGCCCACCGTTCCGCCAACCTCAACAATCGCCACATCGGCGCCCTCTGCACCACGTTTTATATGATGCTTAATCTCATCGGTAATATGCGGGATCACCTGCACCGTTTTACCTAAATACTCGCCACGACGCTCTTTTCTAATCACAGTTTCGTAAATTTGACCCGTGGTAAAGCTATTGCGCTTTGCCATGCGCTGAGAGATAAAACGCTCATAATGCCCTAAATCAAGGTCAGTTTCTGCGCCATCATCTGTCACAAATACTTCGCCGTGCTGAAAAGGCGACATGGTGCCAGGGTCAACATTGATGTAAGGGTCAAGCTTGAGCATGGTCACTTTAATGCCACGCGATTCGAGAATAGCGCCTAAACTGGCGGCAGCGATGCCTTTGCCAAGAGAAGAAACTACGCCGCCAGTTACGAATACATATTTGGTCATGAAAAAGGCACTTTGTTATTTGTTACAGACGGGGTAGGATTTTACCGCAAAACAGATGCCCACAAAACCTATACAAAATAAAAATAAAATAAAAATGCCAAGTGCGTCATCTTAAATTTTTTATTATTTAAGCGCACATCAAAAACTGTTGATTACAATTTGATTACAATGCCCACGCATTAAAAAGATATTTTAAGTAGTCATCCATCTCTTTGACCGCAGAAGGTCAGTGGTAAAATAAACAGCGCCTGCACATTGATTAAAAACCAAGCGCGTGCTGAGTGCGCAAAAATCTCTTTATCAAGCCTGATTGCGCTTAAAATCTTTTTAAAAAAAGCGGTTTTGTTTTGTTTTGTTTTGTTTTGTTTGTTTAAATGATTGTGTTTGAATTTTTTATGTTTTCGTTAAGGTTGAGATGACAATTCAATGGTACCCGGGTCACATGACCCAAGCCCGTAAAAAAGCCGAAGAGACAATGGAGTTTATGGACATTGTCATTGAGGTACTCGATGCGCGCATTCCAGAGGCAAGCCATAATCCCGTGATTAACAAAATGCGATTATTTCGCCAGCGTCCTAACTTAAAAATACTCAATAAATCTGACTTGGCTGACCCTAAAACCACCGAGGCTTGGCTCAATTACTTTAATCGTCAACCCAATACCAAAGCCGTTGCCATTTCATGCAAAAAGCCAAGTGAGGTGCATAAAATTCTCAAGCACTGCTTAGCGCTAGCACCTCACCGTGGCACGCATTTAAAGCCGTTACGCATGATGATTATGGGTATTCCTAATGTGGGCAAATCTACGCTGATGAACGCCCTTCTCAATCGCCGCGTTGCCAAAGTGGGCGATGAGCCTGCTGTTACCAAAAGCCAGCAACGCTTTGATATTTCAGAAACCATGAGCATTACCGACACCCCAGGCATGATGTGGCCAAAAATTGAGTATGAAAGCGATGGCTATATGCTCGCTGCCAGCCATGCGATTGGGCGTAATGCGGTGATTGATGAAGATGTTGCGATATTTTTAGCCGACAATCTACTTAAAAACTATCCTGCGCTTATCAATGCACGCTACAAACTAGACACCATGAAGCATGAAGGCGGGTTTTTAGATGCGCACAAAATGGATGGGGTAGATTTACTCGAAGCTATTGCCAAACGCCGCTCTTACAAGCGCACCCTAGGTAAAAATCAAGCAGATATATGGGATATGGAAAAAACTGCCATTGCATTTTTAACCGATTATCGCAGCGGCGCGATTGGTCGAGTGAGCCTAGAGACCCCATTAAGCCGCAGTGAAATGATGCAGACAAACGTGAACTTAGACGCCAGCGAGCCAGAAGCTAGCCATTTAGAAGCCCCTGATACATAAACGACGCGTTAAAAGTAGCAATCCTGCTCAAAAATTAAATTGAACTCATCATTAAAATCTGGAAATTAAAATCTAGACTTTAAAACAACTTAATCAAGCTGTTTTTTAGTCAATTGCCGGCTAAATTCAACATCTAACTTACTTACGCGCTTAGGCGTTTGGGGGCCATAAGCATTTACAAACGCCACAAATTCTTCCATCATCATGGGCTGGCAAAGCTTGGCAGATTCACCTTCAACATTGACCAGCACCAAGCTAAACATTGCACCATTACTCATGGACATTGAGTAATGTTCATTGGCACTGCGTTTTTTTAATCGCTCTACTGCGGCGCTTGCTTTGGTTGATCTTGCGCTTGATTTCATAAGCACTTTCTAGGATACAAGCCTCTATTTAAAGCCTCTATTTAAGGTCACTATTATGCACACTTTAGCTATTTAAAGAATAGCTTCATGAGCGCTTAAGCGCTAAAATCTCATGCTTTAATTTTCACCCAAGCCTCTCAAAAAGTCATCCATGCTCTCATCTCTTAACTCGCCACAACGCGAGGCTGTTAAATATCTCGATGGACCTTTACTCGTTCTTGCTGGCGCCGGCAGTGGAAAAACACGTGTCATTACGCAAAAAATCAGCTATTTAATTAACGAGGCAGGCTATCAGCCTAAAGAAATTGCCGCCATTACTTTTACCAATAAAGCAGCACTTGAAATGCGTGAACGTGTCACCCGTCTCATGCAAGGCAAAAATCTAAAAGGCCTCACCATTGCAACATTTCATTCTCTGGGCCTGCAAATGCTGCGCGCAGAGGCGACACTTCTTGGCTACAAGCCACAATTTTCTATTTTAGATTCATCTGATAGTTTTAAAGTGTTGGCAGATATTTTAGCCACCACAGACAAACAATTATTACGCTCAACGCAGTGGCAAATTTCTCACTGGAAAAATAGCTTTATCAACCCAGATCAAGCCAAAGCGCAAGCCGAAGAAGCGCTTACGCATGCGGCAGCCAAGGTTTATCAGCTTTATCAGCAAACCCTAAAAGCTTATCAAGCCGTGGATTTTGACGATTTAATTAAGCTCCCTGTTGAGCTATTTGAGCAGCATGTATCCGCGCTTAATAAATGGCAGGCAAAATTGCAGTATTTACTCATTGATGAATACCAAGATACCAACGCCTGTCAGTATCAATTAGTCAAAATGTTGACAGGATTACGTGGGCAATTTACAGCAGTGGGCGATGACGATCAGGCCATTTATGGCTGGCGTGGGGCTGATGTGCAAAACTTACGCCAGCTTACGACAGACTTTAGCAAGCTCAAAGTCATTAAACTAGAGCAAAATTACCGTTCCACAATTCGCATTTTACGTGGGGCAAATGCTGTGATTGCCAACAACCCCAAGCTATTTGATAAAAAACTTTGGAGCGAGTTAGGTACCGGTGATTTAATTCAGGTATCTGCCGCCGCCAATGAAGAAGCTGAGGCTGAGTCGGTGTTAATGAAGCTGCAAGCGCATAAGTTTGAAAACAGAACCAAGTTTTTAGATTATGCGATTTTATATCGTGGCAATCATCAGGCGCGTATCGTTGAGCAGCATTTACGTCACCATAAAATCCCCTACACCATTTCTGGCGGGCAGTCATTTTTTGATAAAGCAGAGATTAAAGACATCATTGCTTATCTGCGCTTAGTTGCGAATGAAGATGATGACCCTGCCTTTATTCGTGCTGCCACCACGCCAAAAAAAGGCATAGGCAGCACCACGCTTGAACGCTTAGGCGAATACGCCAGCGTGCACAACATTTCATTATTTGCCGCAGCCTTTGAAGGTGACTTTCAAAGCGAAATTGGGCATAAACAATTAGAAGATTTACTTAATTTTTGTACTTACATACAAAAAATTCAAAATCGCGCAGTTAAAGACCCCGCAGCGCAAGTGCTGAACGACCTCATCAAAGCCATTGAATATGAAGCATTTTTATACGATAGCGAAGAGCCGCGCACGGCTGAAAGCAAATGGAACAATGTGGTGGATTTTATTACATGGCTTTCTAAAAAAGGTGAAAGCAGCAGCGAATTTGGTCATGAGCATGAAGGCAAAACATTGCTAGAGCTTACGCAAATGGTCTCGCTCATGAGTCTATTAGAAGGTCGCGAAGAAAGTGAGCCTGACGCGGTCAAGCTCTCAACCCTACACGCGGCAAAAGGCTTAGAGTTTGGTCATGTATTTTTAATTGGGCTAGAAGAAGGCATTTTGCCGCATCGAGAAAGCATTGATTTAGAGACCACAGACCCCACAAAAATTGAAGAAGAGCGCAGGCTCATGTACGTTGGCATTACACGCGCGCAAAAGTCGCTTAACATCTCATGGTGCAAAAAGCGTAAACGCGCAGGCGAAATGCAAATTTGCGAGCCCAGCCGTTTTATTGCAGAGCTACCTCAAGAAGATATTCGCCACTTCGGCAACGCACTAAGCGATCCCCAAACAAGTAAAGCCTTTGGTAAATCTAAATTAGCTAATATCAAAACCATGTTTAAGTAACAATTAATCATCAAAGCGCTAGGAATCAACACTGGCCAATAAGCCCCTCAGAAGCCATGCAATATCCACTATAATAGCCGCCTCATCTCTTTATTAAGTTGCAAAGCTTTTATTATCTATGCCTTACATTACCTTAGACAACGCCTCTTTAGCTTTTGGTCACCACGCCCTGCTCGACAAAGCCGCTTTTCAGCTTGACGCAGGGGAACGCGTGGGCTTGATTGGGCGCAATGGCGCGGGCAAGTCTAGCCTATTAAAAGCGATTGCAGGCACCATTAAATTAGACGAGGGCTTGGTTTGGCGTGCACCCAATGCGCGCATTGTCTATGTACCACAAGAACCCACACTCAATGAAAATGATACTGTATTTAAAGCAGTGTCAGAGGGCTTAGGTAGCCTACAGCAAACCATGATTGATTATCACCAAGTCACACATGACATCGCAATGCCCGAGGCTAACATTGATGCGCTGATGGAAAAAATGCAGCATCTACAACATGAGCTGGATGCACAAAATGGCTGGGCGGCACAATCGCGCGTTGAAACCGTGCTAAGCCGACTCAAATTAGATGCGGACACTTTAGTCTCAACCTTATCTGGTGGCTGGCGAAAACGCGTCGCCCTTGGCCGCGCACTGGTGGCCGAGCCTGAAGTACTATTACTTGACGAGCCAACTAACCACCTCGATTTAGAAGCGATTGAATGGTTAGAAGAGCTTTTATTAAGCTTTAACGGCTGTGTGCTTTTTATCACCCATGACCGCCGTTTTTTAAATAGGCTAGCCACGCGAATTACCGAGCTAGACCGCGGCATACTCACCGACTTTATCGGTAATTTTACAGATTACCAAATTAAAAAAGAGGCCTTAATTGCTGTTGAAGAAACCCACGCAGCTAAGTTTGATAAAGTGTTAGCACAAGAAGAAGTGTGGATTAGACAAGGCATTAAAGCCCGCCGCACACGCAATGAAGGGCGCGTGCGCAGACTTGAGGCACTTCGTTTAGAGCGCGCAGCAAGAAGAGTGCGCCAAGGCAACGTCAAGCTCAATGTTGATGCAGGCGAACGCAGTGGCAAACTTGTTGCAGCACTTGAAAACGTGACGAAAGCATATGGTGACAAAGTGCTTGTCAATCAATTTAGCACGCGCATTTTACGTGGTGACAAAATTGGTTTACTTGGTCCTAATGGCATTGGCAAAACAAGTTTACTTAAAATTATTTTAGGTGACACTGAAGCAGATAGCGGCACCGTTGAGCGCGGTACAAAAATAAATGTGGCTTATTTTGACCAAATGCGTGAGCAACTCGATGAAGAAGCCACGCTGGCAGACACGATTAGCCCAGGAGCTGATTTTGTAGAAATTGGTGGTGAACGTAAACACGTCATCAGCTATTTAGAAGATTTTTTATTTCCGCCACAGCGCGCGCGTTCACCTGTTAAATCCCTTTCAGGCGGCGAGCGCAACCGCTTGCTTCTTGCCCGCCTGTTCGCCCGCCCAGCTAACGTACTGGTGCTAGATGAGCCAACCAATGATTTAGATATTGACACCCTTGAGCTACTCGAAAGCTTGCTGCAAAACTTTACTGGAATGCTCTTTTTAGTCAGTCATGACAGATCTTTTTTAGAAAACACCGTGACACAAGTCATCGCGTTTGAAGGCAATGGCATACTCACTGAGTTTGGGGGCGGCTTTGATGACTGGCAACGCTTTACACAAGCGCGCGCTCAAGATAAAAAAATACAACTCACTCAAGCAACTAAAGAGAATATCAAACCGGTGAATATAAGCCCGACCCCTGCCACTTTAAATCAAGAAAATTTGAAACAAACAGCTTTAAAACTAAGCTTGAAAGAACAAAAAGAGCTCGCAGAAATTCCTGCAAAAATTGAGCAATTAGAATCAGAACAAGCCTCAATCAACCAGCAGCTTATGGATGGCGAGATTTATAAAACACAGCCTCAATTAGTGAAAGCCTTGCAAACAAAATTAGTTGAAATTGAAGCTTTATTAGAAGACTTACTGGCGCGCTGGGAGGCGCTTGACGCTAAAAAATAAGCCCCTTTAAAAGAGGCTTATTTAATGTCAATCTAACTTCAGAGCGCACTGTTTAACATGACGCTTTGATTACTCTTTAATCGCGCGTTTACGCTCATGCTCAAGCAAATGTCGTTTGCGGATGCGAATTGTTTTAGGAGTAATTTCAACTAATTCGTCATCATCAATAAACTCCACCGCCGACTCTAAAGACAATGCGATAGGTGTAATCAAACGTACCGCTTCATCAGTACCTGACGAACGGATATTAGTGAGTTGCTTACCTTTGATTGGGTTGACAATCAAATCGTTATCGCGGCTATGAATACCAATAATCATGCCTTCGTACAACTTATCACCTGGCACTGAAAACATCTTGCCGCGATCTTGCAGTTTCCAAAGCGCATAGGCAACAGCTTCGCCATGTTCAGCCGAAATCAACACACCATTGCGGCGGCCTGGCATATCCGCTTTCACCGGCGCATATTCATCAAACACATGACCCATTAAACCTGTGCCGCGTGTCATCGTTAAAAATTCACCTTGAAAACCAATTAAACCACGCGCTGGAATACGGTACTCTAAGCGCGTGCGCCCATTTCCATCAGATTCCATATTTTGCATCTCACCTCGACGACGACCCAACTCTTCCATCACCGCGCCTTGGTTTTCATCTTCTACATCAACCGTTAAAATCTCATAAGGCTCACATTTTTCACCATTGATTTCACGGTAAACCACCTTAGGCTTGCCCACCGCAATTTCAAAACCTTCACGGCGCATATTTTCTAACAAAATGGTTAAGTGCAGCTCGCCGCGCCCTGAAACGCGAAAAACATCGGCATCTTGCGTATCTTCAACACGCAAAGCCACATTGACTAACAACTCTTTAGTTAAACGGTCGCGAATTTGACGTGAAGTAACAAATTTACCTTCTGTCCCCGCCAATGGCGAAGTATTCACCATAAAGTCCATCGTTAAGGTGGGCTCATCCACGCCCAAGTGCGGCAAGCCTTTTGGGTTTTCACGGTCACACACGGTAAAACCAATACCAATATCATCTAAACCGGAAATAATCACAATGTCGCCAGCTTCAGCCATTTCAACCGGCACACGCTCTAAGCCACGAAAGCCTAATACTTGATTGATTTTACCAACAGCAATTTGCTTATCTTCGTTCATCACCGCAACAGCTTGACCAGGCTTAATTTTGCCATTGGTGATACGCCCAACACCTAAACGCCCAGTATAAGTGGAGTAATCTAATGCTGAGATTTGCAACTGCAAGGGGGCATCGCTATCACCCACAGGAGGCGACACATGACTTAAAATTGTTTCAAACAGGGCACGCATATTATCGCTTGGGGTTTTCATGTCTAACATGGCATACCCATTGATTGCCGATGCGTAAACCACCGGAAAATCTAGCTGCTCATCTGTGGCACCTAAATTTGCAAATAAATCAAATGTTTGGTTTACCACCCAATCAGTACGCGAGCCTGGGCGATCTACTTTATTGATGACCACAATAGGTTTTAAGCCAAGTGCTAATGCTTTTTTTGTTACGAAACGCGTTTGCGGCATGGGCCCTTCAACCGCATCCACCAGCAAAACAACGCCGTCAACCATGCCCAATACACGCTCAACTTCACCACCAAAATCCGCATGGCCCGGGGTATCAACGATATTGATATGTGTGCCTTCATAATTTAAGGCAGTGTTTTTTGCCAAAATAGTGATGCCACGTTCTTTTTCAATGTCACCGCTGTCCATCACCCGCTCGGACACAACCTGATGCCCTGAAAATGTACCCGCTTGATGTAAAAGTTTATCCACCATGGTGGTTTTACCATGGTCAACGTGGGCGATAATTGCGATATTTCTTAAGTTGCGAGCCATTAAATTGCTACCAGTTTATTTAAAGGCGGCGATTTTAACACAATTAACCGGTATTTCATTTTGCTAATTTTATTATTTGACATTCAAATTTTAATAGTTATACTGCGCGCTTCATTGGCGTTACTGCATTTTTAAAGTATCGCTTGAATCATCGCCCTGACCCTACTGTTGCTCGTGAAATTGAGTAGCAACTATCAAAAAATCGAATCTGATTTTTATTGGTTAGCGGCTATGCCCGTGCGCTGGTAAGAAGACATTGGTTTGATTGTTAAGGTGAATTGTTCATTCAAACACCTTGGTATTGAGTTTAGGTTGCTGCACTTAAAAAGTGCCCCACTTAAATCACATCTAGTTAATTGATATGTCCGTTATTTGCTTGCGCCCTTTTATTGTTTTTTATTAAACAGCTTTTTGAAAGGGACTATTTTGTCTTTTGAATCATTAAACCTTAACCCGCAAATTTTACGTGCGCTTGAAGAATCAGGCTACACATCTCCTACCCCCATTCAGTCGCAAGCGATTCCTGTCGTTACAGAAGGCCACGACTTAATGGCTTCGGCACAAACTGGCACTGGTAAAACCGCAGCATTTATGTTGCCCGCGCTCAATTTGCTCGCCACACCACACGAATTAAAAAGCCGTGGCCCACGCATTTTAGTGCTGGTGCCTACGCGCGAACTTGCAACTCAAGTCAACGAGGCTGCCCGTAAATATGGCAAATTCTTACGTGCCCGCACTGTAAGCATCGTGGGGGGTATGCCATATCCTCTACAAAATAAATTGCTGTCACAGCCTTTAGATATTTTGGTGGCTACGCCAGGTCGCCTGCTAGATCACATGGAACGTGGGCGCATTGATTTATCTCGCTTACAAATGCTGATTTTAGACGAGGCGGACCGTATGTTAGACATGGGCTTTTTGCCTGATGTTGAGCGTATTTGCGAGCAACTTACAAGCACACGTCAAACCTTATTGTTTTCAGCCACGTTAGATGGCGATATTGCCCGCATTGCGAAACAAATTCTTAAAAACCCTAAAACCATTCAAGTGGCGGCTCAGCGTGAAAAACACGCAAACATTGAGCAACGTTTACATTATGTAGACGACATGAACCATAAAAACAAACTGCTTGAGCATCTCTTAATCGCTCCTGAAGTTAATCAAGTGATTATTTTTACAAGCACAAAGCGCCATTGCGACTTGCTCGCTGAAGACTTATACGCAGCCGGACACAAAACAGCCGCCCTGCATGGCGACATGACCCAAGGCGCACGCAATCGCACGTTAACTAAGTTGCGCCATGGCGACGTTAAAGTGTTGGTTGCAACTGACGTTGCCGCTCGTGGCATTGATGTTCAGGGCATCAGCCATGTGATTAACTACGATTTGCCAAAATTTGCAGAAGATTATGTGCATCGTATTGGCCGCACGGGCCGCGCGAACAATACCGGCATCGCAATTTCTTTTGCTTCTAATATCGATCGCCATATTTTACGTAAAATTGAACAATTTACTGGCAACCGTATTGAGCCATCGGTGGTTGAAGGTTTTGAGCCCAAGCGCCCTATTAAAATGGATGGTAACACCAGCCGCGGCAATCGTGGTGAAGTGCGCCGTGATGCACACAAAGCAGGTGGACGTGGCGGATTTAAACCACGCGATGCCTATAGCAACAATAGTCAAACAAACAATCGTGGCAGCTTTAGCCGCGACAGCAACAGCCGTGATGACAACCGTGGCAATCGCGATTTTGGCGCACGCGAGGTAAACGGTAATACATCAACCTATGCAGGAAAGTCTGACTTTAATCGCTCAGAAAGACCTTCAGGTGAACGCGCCCGCAGCTTTGGCGATCGCCCAAACGCAAGTGCACCTAACCGCAGTTTTGGCGATGCAGCCGCCTTTGGTAAAAAACCTTTTTCACGTGATGGTGCGCATCGTAACGAAGGTGCCCGTTCTGATCATCATCGTGGTGAGCGCGATAGTCGTGGTAATCGTCCAGACGCAAACCGTGGCGACAATCGTGTTTTAGGTGCGCGCTACGAAGGGCGAGCTGATGCGCCACGTGGCGATGTCAAGCCTGAAGGCAAGCGCACTCCACGCACGCATAGTGACCCACGTAGCTTTGGTAATGCCAATGCTGGCAGCAGCACGCCACGTCGTCCACGTAGCTTTGCATAATTTACCATTGCATAACTTATCATTGAATAAAATCTAACAAGATGACAGAAGCAGCAATTTTAGACAATCTCGCCTTTACAGACTTAGGATTAGCACCTGAGCTACTCAAAGCGCTCACCGAATCTGGTTATACAAAACCAACGCCAATTCAAGCACAGGCTATTCCTGTGTCATTGGCTGGGGGCGATTTAATGGCGGGCGCGCAAACCGGCACAGGAAAAACTGCCGCTTTTGCGTTACCGCTATTACAAAAATTACTGCCTTTGGCCAATGCCAGCACGTCACCTGCAAAACATCCCGTGCGGGCCTTGATTTTAACGCCCACACGTGAGCTAGCCATTCAAGTGGAAGAAAGCGTAAAAGCGTATGCAAAACATACACAATTACGCTCTTTGGTTGTGTTTGGCGGCGTAGATATTAAAACGCAAACTCCTCATCTTAAAACTGGCATTGAGGTATTAGTTGCCACGCCTGGCCGCTTGTTAGACCACATTGAACAAAAAACTCTGCAGCTTAATCAGGTGCAGTTTTTAGTGCTCGATGAAGCTGACAGAATGTTAGACATGGGCTTCATGCCCGACTTAAGAAGAATTTTGGCATTGCTGCCAAAGCAACGTCAAAACTTGATGTTTTCTGCAACGTTTTCAACTGAAATTAAAAAACTGGCTGATGAATTTTTAAACAAGCCTCAATTGATTGAAGTTGCAAGAAGCAATGCAACCAATGACAACGTCACTCAAAAAGTCTACGAAGTGGCTCAAAGTGATAAAGAAGCCCTGCTCATTCAGCTCTTAAAAGCTGAAAACGCAAGTCAGGTGATTATTTTCACCAAAACCAAAATCACTGCCAGCCGCTTAAGTCGCAGCTTGGTACGCGAAGGCATTGCTGCTGATGCGATTCATGGTGACAAAACACAACAAGAGCGTATTAAAGCGCTGGATGCTTTTAAAGCAGGCACAATCACCGCATTAGTTGCAACAGATGTTGCCGCACGCGGCTTAGATATTAGCGAATTACCAAAAGTGATTAACTATGAAATTCCAAGTGCGCCCGAAGATTATGTGCATCGCATTGGCCGCACAGGGCGCGCAGGTGCTTTAGGGGTGGCGATTTCATTTGTGAGCCCAGAAGAAGACAAATACATCGTCGAAATTGAAAAGCTGATTAAACGTCAAATTCCAAAAGAAACCATCGCGCTAGAAAAAAAACCTTTAAAATCTGGCTCTTCTGGCAACAAAACATCAAACTATTTAGCGCAAACGCCTGCTGTAAAGCGCACGCCGCCAAAAAGTAGTGACCCCTGGTTTGATAAACCCTATGAAGCCACAGCACCCACAAAATTACCTAAAACTACAGTGAAGCCAACCACGGTCAATAAAAAAGGAGTCGCGGCATTGCTAGGTGGGCTTTTTTCTAAAAAATAATACTCCCTGGACGTCACCCGCTTTACTAGACAGTTACGCGCACCCCCTTCTAAAGTTCAAAAAGCACGGTAATCAAGGGAGAAGATTCAATTTATCAATGACCAGGCATCAGCGCTGACAGAATAGATCTCCGTAGCAAAACATTCTTTGCATCAATCCCTTTGTTTTGAAATAAGTTCTGCCAGTTTTCATCATCGTGATCTGAAGATGTTTCATCGATCTGAATGGGCAGATTCTCCTTAACAACCATATTTGATTCGCGCTGTACATCCAAATACTCAACCCAATTGACACGAACTTTATGGTAATGACCATCGCCACCATACACTGATACATAATCAGCACGATCCTCTCCCGTGTAGCCACAGGCCTTAACACTAACAGTTTGGGTGCCATCAGACTCAGTTTGAGCTTGCGTTTTTAGTATGCTATTCGTAATACAGCTTGGATGCTGAAAGGCTTTCTCGCCAAAATGATTGGCAATGGTTTCATGCTCCCAAAAACAAGATTTACTAGCGTAAACATCCTTATAAATATCAGCATGGGAGCGATGCTGCTGATAAAGTGGAATTGTCAAAATTGGGGCCATGCCGAAAAAGAATGATCTAAATAAGTTGTTGTGATAGTCGTTAAAAAACTTCCGCGCATGAGCTAACTCATAGGCATAAAACAAATTGGGGTTACCACTGATGTCTGTTGACATCATATGATCTGGCTCAACCATATTGATCATATTTTGCTTCACAAATTCAAAATCATCCCCATACCCAACTTCCTTATCTTTAAGTAACTTCAGCATTTCCTGTTGTGCCAATGCCGTAAAGAGAAGCCTAAATTGAACTTCATGATTGCGATCCGTTGCGCCAAACAAAGAGTCAAATTCGCGATTAGACATCACCGTAAACTTATTTTCTAAATCTCTGGATTTTTTCTCAAGCGCACTTTCCGCACGTTTCTTTTTCCAATTGTTAATAAAACCATCTTCTAACTTGGATAAGGTAGAAGGGCTACGACTAAATGAAAGATCAGGAGCTGCTTCATTTCCATAAATAATAAATGTGCGATTACCGTATTCAGGGAACGGCTTGGTAACCGAAGCGTGCAGAGTTTCGTGTCGCGTAACACTGGTTCTATTGCCTTTGGAATCAGTTTTCCACTCTGTCCAAGTGATATTAAGGGAGCCATGATAGGTTTTTTCACCCATCCAGTGTTCTAGAGTCCGCGCCATAACAAACGGATTGCCATTAAGTACACCACTATGGGAAAAAACAATAGATCGTTCATTGTGATTAAATTGATCATTCAATCCAAAGGTATCATGCAGTTCTGCTAAGCGCGCATTTGTAAAATAAGCATCAAGCGCAATTCTGGGGATGGTCTGCTGTACTAACTTGGCTACCATAGCCCAATCATAAAGCTGATTTAAAGGATTCATTTGTTGCCAAGCTTCATCACGTTTTAAATCACTTTGTTTTTGAAGTTGTGCAAGGCGATCATTAACTTCAGCAATTATTTTATTGAGCTTGTAGATTACAGGACCAAAAACTACTGTAAGTCCAATCACCCACCAATTTGAGTATTGGATTAGGATATAACAAACACCAATTACAAAAAAAGCAATGGTTACACCACGAAGTACTCTCCAGTTTCTGCTGAAGGAGCTTTCGCTGGTGACTTTTTGTTCAAGTGACCTTAGCTCATTGACGGTTTGAATATTTGCAGCTTCATCTATCCCCGATTTTTTAACTAAATCTTCAAAAAATGCACTGGTATTACGTGCATGGGTATCTTTGAAAAATGATTTATAGTTTTCAATGGGCTCATATATATCTTCAATCAAAAGAATTTACCTCTAGCTGCCGCCTTGGTTTCAGAAGAAGAAGTAAAAGGAATGCGTGTAGTGTATCCAGCTTTAGCGGCGACTATCTGTTTTGTAGGCCAAGCAAAAGCATCTTGATTCCAAATTAATAAGGTATCGTTATACAGTGTTCTAGCTGCCGTAATTTCCTTTTGCAGATAACTATTTTGGCGCATCGCATCCGCTAGCACAGCATGCGCTTTAAGATCAGGATATGACTCAAACGCGACATTAATCCGCGAAAAAATACCATCAAGTTTCTGTGAAGTTTCATTGCGTTGTAAATCTGATGAGGGACTTTGCCCACCACGATAAGCGGCCACTGTTTTCATAACATCTTTATCAAGATCAATGGATTTTTCAACCAATCCAACCACATTTTGTAAAATAATGACTCGTTGTTCAATGTAATTATCAATTTGAGAAGCATCTGCTTGAATTCGTTGTTGAAGTTTACGCAAATATGCCAATGCATTGATTTTCATAAATAAGAAAATCAATCCAGGCAATATTCCTGCAACAGTAAGAGCTATTGCTTGCTCCTTTGGCAGACTCCCGCTAAGTAGTACAAACAACCCAATCATTGGCCCTACGACCCAAAGTGCAACTTCAAAAAGTTTAGATCCTGTGCCAACTTCTACCTTAATTTGTTTTTCGATGACATTAACATCGCGTCCTTCATTATTGACTGGCCCAGACATTTCATCTAATTCATTCGCCATTGCTTGCTCCCTAGATTAAAAAAATTAAATATCAAAACAAAGTCGAATCACGCATCAATTTATATTCAATCGCATCAATCAATGCACGCCATGAGGCATCAACCACATCGGTTGAAACCCCTGTAGTTGTCCAGCTTTCATTCTGATCAGCCGACTCTATGAGCACCCGCACTTTAGCAGCCGTGGCTTGGTCTGAATTGAGCACCCGCACTTTATAATCAATCAAACGCACGGTTTTAATAGCCGGGTAAAAGCGCTCTAGTGCGCGGCGCATTGCATTGTCTAGCGCATTCACTGGACCATCACCATCAGCAGACATATGCTCTTCTTGTCCGCCCACTATGAGTTTAATATGGGCAGATGAATTAACCCCATTGATAGCAGGCGCGTGAATGTTGACTTGATATTCTTTAAACTCAAAACTTGGCTTGAGCCTACCTAGCTCACGCAGCACCAAAAGCTGCACTGAAGCTTCTGCACTTTCAAACTGATATCCTTCATGCTCTAGCAATTTAATCCGCGCCAAAATGCGCTGTGTATCGGCAGAGTCTTTATTAAGCGTTGTATCAATTTCTTGTAGTTTAGAAAGCAAAGCGCCCCGCCCCGCCACTTCTGAAACCAAAATGTGACGCATATTGCCAACTTGCTCAGGGTTAATATGCTCATAAGAAATCGGATTTTTGTTGACCGCATCAATGTGCATACCACCCTTGTGCGAGAAAGCGTCGCTCCCCACATAGGGCGCTTTATCGTTAAACGGCATATTAGCCACCTCACTCACAAAGCGTGCCACATGAGTGAGCGCCGTCATATTGGCTGATGAAATACAATCAAAGCCCAGTTTTAATTGCAGATTAGGAATAATAGACACTAAATTCGCATTGCCACAACGCTCGCCAATGCCATTCATTGTGCCCTGCACTTGGGTGGCCCCTGCTCGCACCGCGGCGACAGAGTTTGCCACCGCCATATCACAATCATTGTGACAATGAATACCAATAGGCACATCAAACAACTTCACGACAGCTTGAGTAATGGTAAAAATTTCGTCTGAAAATGTGCCGCCATTGGTATCACACAAACAAAGCACATGAGCCCCCGCATCAGCTGCCGCTTTTAAAGTGGCCAGCGCGTACTCGGCATTCGCTTTATATCCATCATAAAAATGCTCAGCATCAAACACCACCTCTTTTCCCTGTTGCCTCAAATAAGCAATGGTGTCGGCAATCATGGCAAGATTTTGCTCAAGCGTTGTACGCAAAATATCAGTGACTTGGTAATCCCAACTTTTCCCAAAAATCGCTACAGACTGGGTATTGGCACTTAATAAAGATTGTAAATTTTTATCCTCTGCGGCTTGAATGCCGATGCGACGCGTGCTACCAAAGGCAATAATTTTAGCGTGCTTCAATTTAAGCTTGGCAACGCGCTTAAAGAAGTCTAAATCTTTGGGGTTAGAGCCAGGGTTTCCTGCTTCAATGTAGCTCACCCCTAGGGCATCAAGCGCTTCAACGATTTTAAGTTTATCTTCAACCGTAAATGAAACACCTTGCGCCTGCGCGCCATCACGCAAAGTTGAATCGTATACAATTACTTTATTTGGCAGCATCGGTCATTTCTTTTTTTAAAATTATCTGCAATATGCTGAAAAAATTATTCTCTAAAATTACCAAACTGCAAGGGAAAATCAGTCACATTTTTCTTGCAAAAAGCAATGGTATCTTGCAATAAATCACGCTTTGCCCCCGTCACGCGCACTTCATCACCCTGAATACTCGCCTGCACCTTCAAGCCTGAATCTTTAATCAATTTGACGATGCGCTTAGCTAAATCACTGTCAATGCCAGCGCGAATTTTTAGCTCTTGTTTCACTTTGTTGCCGCCTACTTTTTGCACATCTTTATGCTCTAAGCGCTTGGTAGAGTCTGGCTCTTTTTTCTCCATTGCTGGCAATAAAATGTCTTTAATTTGGTCTAGCTGAAAATCATTATCGCCAAACAAAGTGATCATATTGTCTTTTTCGTTGAGATCAACCTTGGCTGACGTGCCCTTAAAATCATAGCGATTGGTGATTTGCTTGCCTGCGGTATCGACCGCATTTTTTAAAGCAACCATATCCACTTCAGATGAAATATCAAAACTTGGCATAATGTAATTCTAAATCAATTTATCTACAAAGGCGATGCAAAGCATCAGCGTGAAAGCAAAAAAAACGAGCGCCTCAATAAAACTTAAAAGGCGCTCATATTAAGCGTGTTACTCGAAGTGACAAACGTAATCTAATGTTTCTGTCACTTCAATATCAAAACTTGAGTTGCCTGGCACGGTGAATTTTTCGCCCGCGCGGTAGGTTTTCCATGAGGCTTCATCTTTAAGGCGCACATTGCACACGCCCGAGCTAATCTCCATCAACTCTGGCGCTGCCGTGTTAAATGTGAGCGTGCTTGGAAATATCACGCCAATCGTGCTGCGTGTGCCATTAGGAAACATGACGGTATGGCTCACGCACTTGCCATCGAAATAAACATTTGCTTTCTTTTTAACGCTTACATTGTCAAATTGTGCCATTTTATTCACTCTCAAATATCAATCAAAAAAACCATTATCGCAGAAAAAATAAAGCTGACCAATACGAACAAAGTAAAGCCACACATAACAGCCAAGCCCCAATGTGCTCATGATGATATTGGCAGTTAAATCAGCGTAAGCTCACAACAATAGACCTCTACGCCATGTTCAGGCTTAATTAAAGTAGCCGGAATGGCAACGCCCTGACGCCAATCATTCACCGCAGCTTGCTTGCCCGCGCCCGCAACAATAAAAATAACCTGGTGGGCATGGCTCAAACGTTGCTGACTCATGCTAATCCGCTCTGAGGGCGGCTTAGGTGAGTTAAAAACCGGAACGGCATCGGCACTGTTGTCAACCGGGTGATGCGGAAACAAAGACGCAGTATGACCATCTTCACCCAAACCAAGCAATACCAAATCAAAAATCGGCGCATTGTGCAAAATTTGGGCATAAGCCTGAGCCCCTTTAATTGCACCTAGCTCAGCAGGAATGTCATGGATTTGACTTTTTGGAATGGGAACATAGTCGGATAAAGCCTGTTGCACCATGAAACTGTTTCTATCTTCATGTGCGGCGGGCAAGCAGCGCTCATCACCGTGATAAAGATGCCATTTATCCCAATCTATCGGCAAATCTCGTAGCAAACTATACACAGCACGGGGCGTATTTCCCCCTGCCAATACTATTGAAAATCTGCCCCGTTTTGCAATTGCATCATGCGCGCTTTTTACAATCGCATCGCAAACACCTTGCTTTAGGGCATCCATACTTTCAAAAGAAGTCCATCTAGTATTATTTTGTTGGAGCATATTCATTCATTTCAAAATCAAATGTTAAGTCAAATTTAGCCAAACAGAATTGGACATGAAATCAAACAAATTGTCATGCCTTTTATTTTTTTACAGCCCGTATCATTGCATCATCACATCAGCATAGTTAAATTTAGCCTTAAATTACTGTGTGAATTTTCATGCTTGATTTATCATATAGGGCTCATCAAACAAGGTCAGTCAAACTGGCTACTTTAAGTTTTAAACAAACAACAAAATAACTTAACAAATTACAAAGCAAACAATTAAATTCTTGAGGTTTTAAAATGGCTAAAAAAATTGACCCCTGCACATTGGTTTTATTTGGCGCAAGCGGCAACTTATCACGCGTTAAACTAATGCCGGGCTTATTTCGCTTAGATGCAGCGGGTCGCCTGCCAGAGAATATGGCAATTTTATCTGTGGGGCGTAGTCAAGTTGCGCGCGATGTTTGGCTTTCAGAAATTAAAGGTATGTTAGACGCTAAATTCAAAAATGGTTACGACCAAAAAGTGTTTGAACGCTTTATCGCACGTAATCATTACTTTGCTAACACCTCGAGTGACCCTGATGCTTATAAAAAAATGAGCGCCACTTTGGCAGACAGCACAACATTTCCGCAAAACTTTGCTTACTTTTTATCAGTGCGTCCGACTGACTTTGCCCCTGTGGTTGAGTCGCTTTCTGCGATGGGGCTATTAGACGAAAGTCAATACTGGCGACGCGTGTTGATTGAGAAACCTTTTGGCACAGACTTAGCTTCAGCGCAAGATTTACAAGCCAGGCTCACCAAGCACTTAAAAGAGAGTCAAATTTACCGTATTGACCATTACTTAGGTAAATCCGCGGTGCAAGGCATTATGCTGACGCGTTTTGCTAATACCATTTTTGAGCCTCTTTGGAATAAAGAACATATCGACCACGTACAAATCACTAACAATGAAACCTTGGGCGTGGGCGAGCGCACAACGTTTTACGATGCAACAGGTGCATTGCGAGATATGTTTCAAAGTCACCTCTTGCAAACGCTGGCATTAACCGCGATGGAAAAACCCAAAGACCTAACGCCTGAAGGTATTCGCACAGAAAAAATCAAGCTATTACAATCTATTCGCCCCATTGATTTGAGTCAATTTGAAAAGCAAGCTTTTCGTGCACAATATGCAGCAGGCAGCGTTTCTGTAGGTGACGGCCACAGTGAAAACGTTGCGGGCTATTTAGATGAATTAAAACGTGATGGCATTTTATCGAGCAACACAGAAACTTATGCCGCGGTTAAATTGTTTATTGATAACCCACGCTGGCAGGGTGTGCCCTTTTATGTGAGAACCGCAAAACGTATGCACGAAGGCAATGTGGCCATTTCGATTAAATTTAAAAAATCACCTATCACGCTAACAGAGCATCAACACCACAACTGGCTCATCATCAGCATTCAACCCAAAGAAACCGTTAAATTTGAAATAGAATCAAAAATTCCCGGTCTAGATGTTGCCACCCGCACATTGAGTATTGATGCGCCTCAACGTCAGGCTGGTGATGAAACCATTGATTCTTATGAAACCCTGATGCTCAACTTAATGGAAGGCGACGCCTCGCAATATCTGCATATCAGCGAAGTAGAGGCACAATGGCGGCTAGTTGACCCTATCATTCAAGCATGGAAAGCGGATAAAACCGCCTTGCATCAATATCGTGCAGGCAATCGTGACCCCGAAGAGTCCAGCATCATTTTTGAAACATCCGATCAATTTTGGCGTTACAGCATTGAGCTTGGCGGCGAAAAACACTAAATTTTTTACAAAAAATTGCGATTTTTATGCACGTTAATCATCCTCGCGCATTGCGTTTTAAGTGCATTTATTTAAATAGATAAGTAGGTCAATATATGAGCATTAAATCAGATAAATGGATACGCCGCATGGCGGAGCAGCACGGCATGATTTCGCCATTTGAGCCTGGGCAAGTCAAGCTCAATGCACATGGCGAGCGCATGGTGTCGTATGGCACTTCAAGCTATGGCTATGATATTCGCTGCTCAAAAGAGTTTAAGCTCTTTACAAACCTAAACAGCACGATTGTTGACCCTAAAAATTTCGACCCAAACTCATTTGTTGAGGTGAATGCAGATTACTGCATTATTCCACCTAACTCATTCGCGCTCGCACGCACAGTTGAGTACTTTCGTATTCCACGCAACGTTTTAACCGTTTGCCTAGGCAAATCAACCTACGCGCGTTGCGGCATTATTGTAAACGTCACCCCATTTGAGCCAGAGTGGGAAGGCTACGTTACCTTAGAGTTTAGTAACACAACACCACTCCCCGCCAAGATTTATGCCAATGAAGGCTGCGCGCAAGTGCTTTTTTTTGAAGCCGATGAAGATGACGTATGCGAAACAAGCTACAAAGACCGCGGCGGAAAATACCAAGGGCAAGTTGGCGTAACTTTGCCTAAAATTTAGCTTTTTAAGCGCTTCACTTTTTAAGAATTTGACTTGTTTAAAACTTAAGCTTTTTAAGAGCTTAAGCTTAATCAAGATTTAATATAAGGATTTCAACTTAAATGAAATTTCGTTTTCCAGTGGTTATTATTGATGAGGACTTTCGCTCAGAAAACTCATCTGGCTTAGGTATTCGTATGCTTGCAAAATCGATTGAAGCCGAGGGCTTTGAGGTATTGGGCGTAACGAGTTATGGCGACTTAACCTCGTTTGTACAACAGCAAAGTCGGGCTTCGGCATTTATTTTGTCGATTGATGACAACGAATTCATTGAAGAAAATCTGGATGCCTTAGACAATTTGCGTAAATTTGTTGATGAAATTCGTTATCGTAATGAAGAAATTCCTATTTTCTTGCACGGTGAAACGCGTACTTCACGCCATATTCCAAATGAAATTCTGCGTGAATTAAATGGCTTTATTCATATGTACGAAGACACGCCAGAATTTGTGGCGCGCTATATTTTGCGTGAAGCGCGCACTTATCTTGATAGCTTGCCGCCTCCGTTTTTTAAAGCACTCACTGAATATGCGGCAGATGGCTCATATTCATGGCATTGCCCTGGGCACTCCGGCGGCGTAGCATTTTTAAAATCCCCTGTTGGGCAAATGTTTCATCAGTTTTTTGGTGAAAATATGCTGCGCGCAGACGTATGCAATGCAGTGGATGAGCTTGGGCAATTACTCGACCATACCGGTCCTGTTGCCGCTTCTGAGCGTAATGCCGCGCGTATTTACAATTGTGACCACCTCTATTTTGTCACCAATGGCACGTCAACCTCAAACAAAATGGTCTGGAACTCTACCGTAGCGCCAGGCGATGTTGTCATTGTAGACCGCAACTGTCACAAATCCATATTGCACGCCATTATCATGACCGGGGCCGTGCCTGTATTTTTAATGCCCACACGCAATCACTTTGGCATTATCGGTCCTATTCCTAAAAGCGAGTTTGAATGGCAAAACATTCAAAAGAAAATCGACCGCAACCCCTTTATTGTTGACAAAAAATCTAAGCCGCGCGTATTAACGATTACCCAATCAACTTATGACGGCGTGCTGTACAACGTTGAAGAAATCAAAGAAATGTTAGATGGCAAAATCGACACCTTGCACTTTGATGAGGCATGGTTGCCGCACGCCACTTTTCATGATTTTTATGGCGACTACCATGCCATTGGCGAGGGGCGTCCGCGCTGTAAAGAAAGCATGGTGTTTTCAACACAATCAACCCACAAATTACTGGCAGGATTAAGTCAAGCAAGTCAGATTTTGGTACAAAACGCAGAAAATAACCAACTCGACCGTGACATATTCAACGAAGCCTACTTAATGCACACCTCAACCAGCCCCCAATACTCTATTGTGGCGAGCATTGATGTTGCAGCAGCGATGATGGAAGCCCCTGGCGGCACTGCGCTTGTTGAAGAAAGCTTGATGGAGGCGCTTGATTTTCGCCGTGCGATGCGCAAAGTTGACGAAGAATGGGGTGCTGACTGGTGGTTTAAAGTGTGGGGGCCAGACGACCTTTCAGAAGAAGGCCTAGAAGAGCGCGATGCGTGGATGCTAAAAGCCAATGACTCGTGGCACGGTTTTGGCAATCTCGCCCCTGGCTTTAATATGCTCGACCCGATCAAAGCGACGATTATCACGCCAGGCCTCGATATCAAAGGAAATTTCTCTGATAAATTTGGTATTCCAGCCGCGATTGTGACTAAATACTTAGCTGAACACGGTGTTATTGTTGAAAAAACGGGGCTTTATTCGTTTTTTATTATGTTTACTATCGGCATCACCAAAGGGCGCTGGAACACCATGGTGGCGTCTTTGCAACAATTTAAAGATGATTATGATAAAAATCAGCCCCTTTGGAAGGTGTTGCCTGAATTTGTGCAAAAACAAGCGCGTTACGAAAAAATTGGTTTACGCGATTTATGTGAGCAAATTCACGCCGTTTACAAAGCCAATGACGTGGCACGCTTAACCACTGAAATGTATTTATCTGACATGATTCCGGCCATGAAACCAACCGATGCCTTTGCAAAAGTGGCGCACCGTAAAATAGAGCGCGTTTCCATTGACGACCTAGAAAATAGAATCACCGCAGTATTGCTAACGCCCTACCCGCCTGGCATTCCATTACTTATTCCAGGTGAGCGTTTTAACAAAGTAATTGTCAGCTACTTAAAATTTGCGCGCGAATTTAATGAGAAATTTCCAGGGTTTGAGGCCGATAATCACGGCTTAGTCAAAGAAATCATTGAAGGTAAAGCCACTTATTTTGTGGACTGCGTTGCGCAAGATTAAGGCGTCACACTATACTTAAATGAGCGACTATTTTCGAGTGTACGTAATATAACTAAAGCCTAAACCTTGCGCTGAGTGATGATGTTCGCGCGAGGTTTCTAACCACTGCGATAAATCAAATTCTGGAAAAAACGCATCGCCACGCACTGTTAAATCAACTTGGGTAATATAAAGCTTGTCCGCCATTAAAAGACCATCTTGATAAAGGCTATGCCCGCCGATAACAAACACTTCATTATCATGCTGACATAAATCAACCGCCTCTTTTAAAGAATGTGCAACTAAAGCCCCTGCGGCGGCTTGATAACTTTGATTACGCGTAACAATCACGGTGGTGCGCCCTGGCAACAGCCGCCCCAAAGACTCATAAGTTTTGCGCCCCATAATAATATGATGCCCAGTAGTCAGTGCTTTAAAGCGCATTAAATCTTCAGGTAAATGCCAAGGCAGTGTGTTGTCAATACCAATCACCCGATGATGAGCAATCGCCACAATAATAGAAAGTTGAGCCATGGGTTGATTATGCAGGGGTTATTTTTAGCGCTTTTTATAGGTTCACAAGCGATTAAGAAGCTTAAATTTTAGTTGATTTCATTCTGTTATTTGGAAACGAGTCCGCTTTGTTGGCGTTTATTTTACTTACAAAAAACACTTGTGCTAGCCTTGAGTTTTGCGGGGTAGTGCCAAAAAAACGGTTAGCCGCATGAAACGTATCGCCTTCAAATAAAATAAGCGTGTTATATACATTATTTACCCTTACCACTTCATCAAACATCGAGTGAAAACCAGTATCCATGCTGATTTTACCTGTTTTAAATCGAGCATTATTATCATCAACAGCGCTTTGATAGCGCTCTTCTGAAAATGTGGCATTTTTTCTAAATAAAGAAGTGCCAGAATCTAATGGCGCATTGGGGGTTAAATAAAGTACGCCAGCAAAAATTGTATTATTATCGGTATGAATAACGCCTTGCTCGTATTGTGCAGAAACAATTTGAAAGCTTGAAGAAACTGACCATTGCATCCGATCATATTCAGGAATATGAAATACCGAGATTAGTTTTTTTAGTACCATTGTCTGCAAACTTTGATCTAAATCATATAAATCTTTTGTTCTGCAACCTGGATAAACGTAATCAATATTATTCTCTTCATGACAGAATTTATATTCTTGCGCTAATGCAAAAGATCTTATTGCATCGGGATTATCATAGAAGTTATCAATAATGGTCACTGGATATAAGTTCATGAAGATTAAGTCCTTTCAAGTCACATTAAATAGCAACTAAACCTTTAATTGCTGGATGCGACGCATAATTTTCAAGTGTAAAATCTTCAAACTTAAAATCAAAAATGTCACGTACATTAGGGTTAATGCGCATTTGAGGCAAGGCAAGCGCCTCGCGACTTAGCTGCTCATGAATTTGATCTAAATGATTAAGGTAAATATGCGCATCACCCAGGGTATGCACAAAGTCCCCCACTTTTAAATCACACACTTGCGCCACCATCATCGTGAGCAGCGCATAAGAGGCGATGTTAAATGGCACCCCTAAAAAAATATCAGCACTGCGCTGATAAAGCTGACAGCTCAACCGACCTTCAGCCACATAAAATTGAAAAAACGCATGGCAAGGGGGGAGTTTCATATGCTCAACATCTGCCACGTTCCAGGCAGAAACAATCAAACGGCGTGAATCCGGATTATGTTTAATCGCTGTCACGAGCTGCGCGATTTGGTCAATATGCGTGCCATCAGGCTTGGCCCAGCTACGCCATTGATGCCCGTACACAGGACCTAAGTTACCATGCTCATCAGCCCACTCATCCCAAATCCTTACACCATGCTCTTTGAGATATTTGATATTAGTGCTGCCCTGCAAAAACCACAGCAGCTCATGAATAATGGATTTTAAATGTACTTTTTTAGTGGTTAAAAGCGGAAAACCTTCGGCTAAATTAAAACGCATTTGGTAGCCAAAAACTGAGATTGTTCCCGTGCCAGTGCGGTCTTCTTTTTTATTACCGTGGTTTAACACATGGTGAACTAAATCAAGATACTGTCTCATGCTTGCAGGCTTCTTTCTAATGCGCTTTTAAACGTGCTGAGCGATAAAGTGTTTAATTGCATCAACACTCACATCCATCACTTCAAATTTTTGTGGCAAAGCTTCAATGCCATAAAGCGCTGCAGGGCGCTCTGGAGGAGCGCCCAGTGCCTCAAGCATAGAGTCTCCAAACTTGGCAGCTAGCGCTGTTTCTAGCACCAGCATAGGCACATTTTCATCACGTAGATCTAGCGCCACCTTTAAGCCATCTGCCGTATGCGTATCAATCACTACTTGGTATTTATTTGCGGCCTCACGAATGGTTTTCATGCGGTTTTCATGCGTGCTACTACCAGACTGAAATCCATAATCTGCTATTTTTTCAAAGTAGCCTTCTGCTTTTAAATCAAAGCTTTTACCAGCGTCTACCCCTGCCCAAAGAGCGCGAGTTTTATCCCCATGACGCCCCACTAAATCGTAAACAAAGCGCTCAAAGTTAGAGGCTTTGCTAATGTCCATTGAAGGGCTAGAGGTGTGATAGGTGCTAGCCGCGCCGCGTGGGCGATAAATACCTGTTTTAAAAAATTCATCTAAAACATCATTTTCGTTAGTGGCAACTACTAATTTATCAATAGGCAGGCCCATCATTCGAGCAATATGACCAGCACACACATTGCCAAAATTACCGCTGGGTACCGCAAAACTGACCTTTTGCGCATTACTTTGGGTCACTGCAAAATAACCTTTAAAGTAATACACCACTTGCGCGATAATGCGCCCCCAGTTGATTGAATTGACCGCGCCAATTTTATACTTTTCTTTAAATGCCGCATCATTTGAAACCGCCTTCACCATGTCTTGGCAATCATCAAACACGCCTTTCACGGCAATGTTATAAATGTTGTCATCTTGCAAGCTAAACATTTGCGCCGCTTGAAATTGACTCATTTTTTGATGTGGTGAAAGCATAAATACACGTATGCCTTTTTTTCCACGCATCGCATATTCTGCAGCAGAGCCAGTATCGCCCGAAGTAGCCCCTAAAATGTTAGTGGTTTTGCCTGCTTTAGCGAGTACATATTCAAACAGATTGCCCAAAAGCTGCATCGCCATATCTTTAAAAGCCAAGGTTGGTCCATTTGAAAGGCTTAATAAATAGAGATTATTTTCAAGCTTGGTAACGGGGGTGATATCTTGTGCATTTTGTCCTGCACGGGTGTAGGCATAAACATCTGCACGATAGGTTTTATCAATAATGGCTTTTAAATCAAGAGCAGGAATATCATCAATCAAGCGGCTTAAAATCGCAAAAGCCAAATCAGCATAGCCCAAGCCACGCATTGCGCTTAAATCTTTATCAGTGAATTGCGGATAAGTTTCTGGCAAATACAAACCACCATCTGGAGCCAAACCACCTAACAGAATCTCACTAAAACTTAAAGCGGGCGACTGCCCACGCGTGCTGATATATTTCATTCTCGACTGACCTAAATTGACTTAACTCAACGTTATTTTATGAACGTATTTTTTGATGTTATTTGCCTAATTCTTCCATGCGCAATTTAACAAGCTTGCCTACAACCAGTGGCAGGGCTTCAATTTTTGCAATGCCCGCATCCATATTCTTTTCTACAGTGACGTGCGTCAAAATCACAATGTCGGCTTCAGTTTCATTGTCAGCAGGCTCTTTTTGCAACATGGCATCAATTGAGATATCAAGATCAGCCAAGATTTTAGTCACGCTGGCGAGCACGCCAGGCTTATCAGAAACGCGTAATCGCAAATAATACGCACTATGCACCTCGCCAATGGGCAAAATAGGCAAATCATTGAATTCGCCCGCCTGAAAACCAAGATAAGGCACGCGCTGCTCAACGCTCGCCCCTCTTAAACGTGCAACATCCATCAAGTCAGCCACAACAGCACTTGCCGTGGGTTCAGCGCCCGCGCCTGCGCCGTAATACAAAGTAGGCCCAACCGCATCACCTTTTACCACCACTGCATTCATCGCGCCATTGACATTAGCCACCAAACGCTTGTCTGAAATCAGCGTGGGATGCACACGCAACTCAACACCTTGCGCCGTACGCTTGGTAATACCAAGCAGCTTCACGCGATAGCCTAATTCTTCAGCGTATTGAATATCAGCTTGCTGAAGATGAGTAATGCCTTCTGTATAAGCTTCATTGAATTTCACCGGCATACCAAAAGCAATCGCAGACATAATGCTGAGCTTATGTGCCGCATCAATGCCCTCTACATCAAAAGTAGGGTCTGCTTCGGCATAACCTAGGCGCTGCGCTTCGCCGATTACATCTTGATACGTCAAGCCTTTGTCGCGCATTTCAGTCAGAATAAAATTGGTTGTGCCATTGATAATGCCCGCCACCCATTCAATTTTGTTAGCCCCCAAACCTTCACGCAAGGCCTTAATAATAGGAATACCTCCGGCAACGGCGGCCTCATAAGCGACCATCACCCCGCGGGCTTGTGCTGCAGCAAAAATTTCATTGCCATGCAATGCCAGCAAAGCTTTATTGGCCGTCACCACGTGCTTGCCATTTTCAATGGCTTTAAGCACAAGCGCCTTACTTAAGGTACAGCCGCCAATCAGCTCAACAATCACATCTATTGTAGGGTTATTCACTACAGCAAAAGCATCGTCTGTCACCTCAACCTGACCGCTCGTGATTGATTGAGCATGATCAAGATTTTTATCGGCCACCTGCACAATACGCATTAACACACCCGTGCGACGGGCAATTTCTGCTGCATTACGCGTTAAAACGGCATAAGTGCCGCCGCCCACCGTGCCAATACCCAATAAACCTATATTAAGTTGCTTCAAACTTGAGCTCCATTTGATGTTAAATCATGCTTTTTTCTATAATTTTCTAAAAATCTTGCAATACGGCCAATCGCCTCAACCAAGTCGTCAACATTAGGCAAAAACACCACGCGCAGATGATCTGGCGAATGCCAGTTAAAGCCAGTGCCTTGCACAAGCAAGACTTTTTCTTCTAATAGCAAATCTAAAATAAACTGCTGATCATCTTGAATTGGATAGATTCTTGGATCTAATTTAGGAAACAAATACATAGCGGCAGCCGGTTTTGCGCAGGTCACCCCAGGAATTGCTGTCAGCAACTGGTAAGCAATATCACGCTGCTTACATAAACGCCCTTCTGGAGCTACTAAATCATCAATACTTTGATAGCCACCCAAGGCTGTTTGAATAGCCAACTGACCCGGCACATTCGCACACAAGCGCATTGAGGCCAGCATATTCAAGCCTTCAATATAATCTTTTGCGTGTTTTTTTTCGCCACTCAAAATCATCCAGCCTGCACGATAACCGCACGCACGGTAGTTTTTTGATAAGCCGTTAAAAGTGACAAACAGTACGTCATCAGCCAAAGAAGCTATTGAGGTGTGCGTATTGCCATCAAACAACACTTTGTCATAAATTTCATCCGCAAAAATAACTAATCCATGACGACGTGCAATTTCAATAATGCCTATAAGTGTCTGGGCGGGATACAAAGCCCCTGTTGGATTATTTGGGTTAATGACCACAATGCCGCGTGTATTTGCGGTAATTTTTGCCTCCATGTCTTTTAAATCGGGCAGCCAGCCGGTTGCTTCATCGCACAAGTAATGACGCGCTGTACCGCCCGCCAATGTCACTGCGGCCGTCCAAAGCGGGTAATCTGGCATGGGTACCAATACCTCGTCATTATTATTAAGCAAACCCTGCATCGCCATCACAATGAGCTCAGATACGCCATTGCCAATGATAATGTCATCTACAGTCACACCAGCGATATGCTTGCTTTGCGTGTAGTGCATAATTGATTTTCGTGGCTCAAACAAGCCCTTGCTATCAGTATAAACGCCCGCTTTATTCATATTGCGCATCACATCTTGCATCATCTCTTCAGGCACATCTAAACCAAACACGCCTGGATTACCGATATTGAGCTTAATAATGCGCTGACCCTCGTCTTCCATCTGACGCGCGCGTTGCAACACAGGCCCACGAATGTCATAACAAACGTTGGCTAATTTATTAGATTTTGATAACACTTTTTGCTGACCTGATTTGAGCGCTTGAGAAGTCTCTTGTGGGGTGATAAAGCTTGATTTAGTTGGCTGCATGGCACACTTACGTTTTGCTTTAAAAGCACAATAGTTAAAGGCATTAGTTTACATTAGAATAGCAGTGTCTATCAATTAAAGCCCGCAATCAACAGTGTGCCATGAAACTACATTTAACCACCGCCGAAAACAACAATTTAATCACCGGATACAGCCAACATCATATCGACATCAATAAGCATCAACATTTAGCGAGCCTGATTGTCATGCCACAAAAAATCATCACCAACTGGGGGGTTGAAAATTTTGCAGAATTAACGCCACAAAAGTTTGTTGCGATTGCCGAGCTCAACCCTGAAGTTGTGCTACTAGGCACAGGAGAGCAGCATCAGTTCTTACATCCAGCAATCTTTCAAGCCCTGACAAACAAAGGTATTGCGCTTGAGTGCATGACTACCGCCGCGGCCTGTAGAACGTATAACATTTTAATGAGTGAAGGTCGCAATGTGCTTGCCGCCTTGATTTTATGAGATTTTGATTGTCTTGATTGGGCTATTTTTATTTGACCAGGCTATGCTTATTTCACCGGGCTAAAGCTCATCTCTAAGCCTTGGTCAGTCACACGCATTTCTTTGGCGCGGTATTGGGTTGTACCTATTTTTAAATCTTCAGAATGCATGGTGTAAAGCAACAAGCCATTGAGCATATCGCCGCCTAACTTTTGCCCAAACATAGTTAATAAATCGCCGTATTTGGCATCTAAACCATCTAAATGAATGCTTTCTAGTTTTGAATCATCAAGCACAATAGACTGAGTTTTATCATCAAAGCGCAATTGACCTGAAATACTGATTTTTCCTGCAAATGATTGATTACTGGCTAAGCGCTTAACATGGGCATCAAGCGTGGTTTTTATCCGTCCAGCTTTACTGTCAAAACTCACTAACGCGTGACTTAAACTGACATCAAAAATTTTAAGTACTGAAATAGGCGCACTTAAACGTTGATTGATTTTTTTCTGAAGCTGCACATCAGAAATACGCACCGTACGTTCGCCCATCAAGGCGCAAGCGCTCAACAAAAAGGCAAGCCATAAAACAAATAACTTTGTCTTCATTTTACCCATGCAAAAAATAGCTTACAAAAACTGCTTAAAAGACAAGTAAAATTTAAACTTGCAGGCAATGCACATTACAAGTTTTTGGTTGAAAATGTTAAGCTTGCGTTAGTGCCACCAAAACCAAAACTATTAGATAAAGCGGTTTCAATTTTTACATTTTCTAGGGTTTTAAGCACGATATTCAGCCCTTTGGCCGCAGGGTCTAGCGCTTCAATGTTGGCGGATGCTGCAATAAAATGATGCTCCATCATTAACAATGTATAAATCGCCTCATTCACACCAGCTGCACCTAAAGCATGGCCAGAAAGAGACTTCGTTGAGGCAATCGCAACCGGGTTATCTGCACCAAATACCTCACGAATAGCTTCCAACTCTTTGGTATCGCCTACCGGAGTGCTTGTGCCGTGCGTATTGATATAATCAACTTTTTCAATTTTATTGCCATCATGGCCTTGTAATGCCATTTGCATACAGCGCACAGCGCCTTCGCCGCTTGGGGCAACCATGTCATAACCATCTGAAGTTGCACCGTAACCCACCACTTCAGCATAAATTTTAGCGCCACGGGCTTGAGCGTGTTCATATTCTTCCAAGACTAAAATGCCACCACCACCCGAAATCACAAAACCATCTCGATTTTCATCATAAGTACGCGAGGCTTTTTCTGGAGTTTCGTTATATTTGCTACTGAGTGCGCCCATTGCATCAAACATAAATGAAAGCGTCCAATGCTCTTCTTCTGCGCCACCAGCAAAAACAATATCTTGCTTACCAAGCTGAATTTGCTCAACCCCCGCACCAATACAATGCGCACTCGTTGAGCAAGCTGAGCTCATTCCATAATTAACACCTTTTATTTTAGCGCCAGTCGCCAAGCAAGCAGATACGCCACTTGCCATTGCTTTTGTCACCATGTACGGGCCCACGCGACGTACGCCTTTTTCACGAAGCGTATCAACACCTTCGAGAATGCTCTCATGTGAAGCACCCCCCGCACCAACGATTAAGCCGGTTCGCACATGCGAAACCTGATCTTCTGTGAGCTTTGCATCGGCAATCGCCTCTTGCATGGCAAGCCAAGCATAGGCGTGCCCTTTGGCCATAAAGCGCATGAGCTTTCTGTCTATGAGCGCTTCAAGATCAAGATTTTTAATTGATCCTGCCACGTTTGAGCGCAAGCCCATTTCAGCATATTCAGGCTGATAAGTAATGCCTGATTTACCTGCTTTTAAACTCGCCAATACTTCAGCTTTATTATTACCTAGACTAGAAACAATCCCAAAACCTGTCACAACAACACGACGCATTTTCGTGCTCCCTATAATGTTTATTCTATTTAGAAATTATCTGTGCGTGTAAATAAACCCACACGCAAATCATTCGCCACATAGATTTCACGACCATCTAAACACATGGTAGCATCGGCCACGCCCATCACTAGTTTACGCATAATGACGCGTTTTAAATCAATCGTGTAAGTGGCCATTTTAGCCGTTGGCAAGACTTGGCCAGTAAATTTAACTTCACCCGCACCCAACGCACGACCCCGACCCAATCCGCCCGCCCAGCCCAAATAAAAGCCAACCAGCTGCCACATAGCATCTAAACCCAAACAACCTGGCATTACCGGATCTCCGGTGAAGTGACAATCAAAAAACCATAAATCAGGACGAACATCAAGCTCGGCAATAATCTGCCCATGACCATATTTTCCGCCATCGGCAGTAATAGAAACAATGCGATCAAACATCAACATCGGTGGCAATGGCAACTGCGCATTACCCTCACCAAACATCTCACCTCTGCCGCATTTAAGTAACTCTTCTTTTGTGAAACTATTTTGTTTTGTCATTATATTGATCTTGATTTTAGTATGTTTTTTGCAAATTGCATTATTTCAAATTTTAATCACCATGTCATGCAAGAATGCACTATTGCTTCACTTTAAAAATTAAAAGCGCTCAAGATTGTATCACGCAAAATTAAGCGGCAAGCTCATGTTGGATTGATGAACAATCTACATCAGCTACTCAATTTAAGCTATGCGCTCCAAGCCTTAAGCACTAAACTGAATCACCCCGAGTTTTAAGGAGAGCTTTAATCATGAGAGAATATCAAGATGACGAAAGCCAAACCCCAATACTCCCCCGAAGTCAAAGAGCGTGCAGTTCGGATGGTATTAGAGCACCAGCACCAATACGCCACG
>JAVKLV010000038.1:0-10748 GCA_031538905.1 Methylotenera sp.
ATCAAATCTGCTGCACATCTAGCCGTTGTGCCAGCAACAAAATGTTCAATTAACCTCGACTGCTTAGCTGAATTTAATCTGCTCTTTCTCATGACGTCCTTATAACATTTTATGTGTTATCTAGGACAGCCCCTAAAATAAAAAGCCACACTTAAGAAATTTCAAATGAAACTATATTTAAGTGTGAATTGATTTTAAAGCGAGTCTGTTTAGTAAGGTGGGCGATGTCCAATACATGATAATTATCTCTTAATTGGTGTCCCGCTTTATTAGACTAATATAACCCTTTGAGATACCGCAACGACAAATAAATTAAGGCTAAGCACTTAATTTAAACAAGCTTTATAAGAGATGGGGTGGCTGATGGGACTCGAACCCACGACAACTGGAATCACAATCCAGGGCTCTACCAGCTGAGCTACAGCCACCATAGAGACTTCCATTGGCCTGCCCGACAGGAATCGAACCTGTAACCCCCAGCTTAGAAGGCTGGTGCTCTATCCGGTTGAGCTACGGGCAGATGTTGGTTACATAGGTTTATTTTTTGCAAATAAGACCGTTCGGGCTGACTTTACATTAACTTGTTAAGCTATTAAAAAATAATAAAAACAAGTTAAATTTTGGTCGGCGTGGAGAGATTCGAACTCCCGACATCCTGCTCCCAAAGCAGGCGCGCTACCAGGCTACGCTACACGCCGAAGGGCAGAAATATACTGCAAACTAATCTATAGGTCAAATCTATTATGATAAAATGCGGCTTTATTTTTAATCTCAATTTAAAACGCGCGTCAAAATACATTCAATGTCAGCTCAAATAATCAATGGAAAGGCGATTGCCGAAGCTCTTTTAGATTCAATTAAAGAGCGCATTAACCTGCGTCTAAAAAACAATAAGCGTGCGCCTGGCTTGGCTGTTATTCTTGTGGGGGGCGATCCAGCTTCGGCGATTTATGTGAGCAACAAGCGACTGGCTTGCAAAAAAGTGGGTATTCGCTCTGTGGCCTATGATTTGGATGCCACAACCACCGAGGCAGATCTCCTTAAGCTCATCGAGCAGCTCAATAACGATGATTCCATTGACGGGATTTTAGTGCAAGCGCCTTTGCCGCCTCACATCAAAGATGAGCGCGTTATTGAGCATATTAACCCCAATAAAGATGTGGATGGATTTCACCCTTATAACATTGGCAGACTGGCTGTTCGTCAACCCACATTGCGCTCTTGCACGCCATTTGGCGTCATTAAAATGTTACGGGCAAGTAATATCGATTTAATAGGTTTAGATGCTGCTGTTGTGGGGGTATCCAATCACGTTGGCCGCCCGATGGCGCTAGAGTTGTTGCTGGCGGGCTGTACGGTAACAAGCTGTCATCGCCACACTAAAAATCTAAGCAAAATACTGCAGCAAGCAGATTTAATTGTTGCTGCTGCAGGCAGGCCTGCTTTGATTAAGGGTGAGTGGGTCAAGCCTGGCGCAATTGTCATTGATATTGGCATCAACCGTTTAGCCAATGGCAAAATCACCGGTGATGTTGACTTTAATAGCGCTAAAGAGCGCGCAGGATTTATTACCCCTGTGCCAGGCGGCGTTGGCCCCATGACGGTAGCAACCCTGATGGAAAACACCTTGCTTGCGCTAGAGTTAAGTGAAAAAATTTAGTCAAACCATTGAATATTTTGAGTAATTTTAACTAACAAGTCTGCTTTGCATCTAAACTTTATTCGGTGTACACTCACGCGCTTTATTTCATTCAAAGATTGCTTTAAATCATTCTTTTTAAATAAGGTATTTAAAGTTTTTAAGGTGCATGATGGCAGAAACTATCACTAAACATTTCGCCCCTTACCAGCCTAAGGCTGGTGAGAACTACATGAGTAAGCCGCAACTCACTCATTTTCGTAAAATTCTAAACAGCTGGAAAGCCGAGCTTAGCCAAGAATTAGATCGCACTGTGCATACCATGCAAGATGAAGTCACCATGTTTGCAGACCCCAATGACCGTGCCAGCCAAGAATCTGACATGACGCTAGAGCTTAGAAATCGAGACCGTGAGCGCAAGCTGATTAAAAAAATTGATGAAACATTGCGCAATATCGATAGCGAAGATTATGGCTATTGCGAGGGATGTGGCATTGAAATTGGTTTAAAGCGACTTGAGGCAAGACCTACGGCAACGCTTTGTGTTGACTGTAAAACATTAGAAGAAATGCGTGAAAAGCAAGTAGCAAAATAAAAATCAATCGTGCAAAATCGGGAGTTGAATTTTTGGGTATCGGTGGCCCGTGGCGACAATTCAAGCCTTGTTCTAGGCTAAGTATTCAATACTAGCGCTTTATCTATTTGGTCTTGCATATGACTTACTCTGCTTTTGAGGTTGCCAATATCCACATCGCCATTTTTTGTGTTGAGTAATTCATGAGCTAAATTTAATGCCGCCATAATGGCAATGCGCTCTGTGCCAACGACTTTTGCGCTATCGCGAATATCACGCATTTTTTTATCTAAAAAATTAACTGCATCAAGCAAGCCGGCGCGCGCTTCATCGGTGCACGACACGGTAAAGTCTTTACCCATAATGTTGACGTCTACACTTTTTATTTCGCTCATTTGAATTATTAAATTGCCTTAAGGCAAGCTCTCCATTAAGGCTTCTATTCGGGTAGACGCTTCTGCTATTTGCGCTTTGAGTGTATTCGCGTCATGTTGCGTGGCACTTAAATCAAGGCGTAATTGTTGATTTTCGCTGTGCAAATCATTACACAATGAAATGAGGCTGGTTAATTTTTTCTCTAACACTTCTAAATCTGAATTCATGCGGTCACTATAATTTAAAAAATTGATTATAGTCAATAGCAAAAATCGCGTTAAAATAACAGTTTATTGCTTATTTTATTTGGATTTTTGGATGACCGCTATGGATAAAAATTTTAGAATTGCCCCCAGTATTCTTTCTGCAAACTTTGCAAAACTTGGTCAAGAAATCGAGGATGTCATTACATCGGGTACAGATTTAGTGCATTTTGACGTCATGGATAATCATTATGTGCCCAATCTCACAATAGGTCCTTTGGTTTGTGAGGCCATTCGCGAGGTTTCTAAAAACGCAGGGGCTTTAATTGATGTGCACTTGATGGTGAAGCCAGTTGACCGTATTATTCCTGACTTTGCTAAAGCTGGAGCCAACATCATTACATTTCACCCGGAGGCCTCTGAGCACATTGACCGCAGTCTTGCGATGGTGCGTGATTTAGGCTGTAAATCTGGCTTGGTTTTTAATCCTGCTACACCTTTGAGCTACTTAGACCACGTCATGGATAAAGTCGACATGATTTTATTGATGTCAGTAAACCCAGGCTTTGGCGGTCAAAAGTTCATTCCAGAAACTTTAGAAAAATTAAAACTTGCGCGTCTTAGAATAGACGCCTATCACGCGAAAACAGGGCGTCAAATTTGGCTTGAGGTTGATGGCGGCGTCAATGCACAAAATATCGCTGAAATTGCGCGCGCTGGTGCAGACACTTTTGTGGCAGGCAGTGCAATTTTCACTAAAGGCTTAGACACAGACAAAAACCGCTACAACACCGTGGTGAGCGAAATGCGCGCGGCTTTAGCCCAGGTTTAAAGTCCCCAAGCTTCATGGGGCAGCTTCAAATAAAGCTCATCATGTTTGACCTTGATGGCACCTTGGTGGATAGCGCCCCAGAAATTGCCGCCGCCGCCAATTTGATGCTGGCAGATTTAGCCCGCCCCGTGTTGCCAGTCGCTCAAATTAAAAGCTATATTGGTGAAGGTGTTGTTGCACTCATTAAGCGCTGCTTAACTAGTCAGGCGGACTTCAGTGCGCTTGATATAGAACCTGATGAAAAACTAATGACGCAAGCCGAGTCATTTTTTGTGAAGCATTATGCTGATTGTGCTGCCGAGAGTAAGCCGTTTAGCGGCGTAATTCAAGGCTTGCAAATGTTGCATAATCTTGGGTTTAAGCTCGCTTGTGTGACGAATAAACCAGAGAAATTTACCCTGCCCTTGTTGCAAAAAAGTGGCTTAATTGATTTTTTTGAGATGGTAGTGGCAGGGGATACGCTGCCAAAAAAGAAACCGGACCCCATGCAGTTGCGGTATGTTTGCGAAAAGCTCAGCGTGCCTATCTCTGAGGCGCTCTTGGTGGGCGACTCGAACACTGACATTGAAGCGGCTAGTGCGGCAGGATGCTTTATTATTACTGTGCCTTACGGGTATAATCAGGGAGGGTTGATTAAAAAATCAAGCGTAAACGCAATGATTGAAGATTTAACCCAACTTGCTTCACGAAATTTAGTGGTACTTTTGGCTTGATTTCTTAACAATAAAATCAATATGATGACTTTTACAAATAATTTTCTAAGCTGGCATAGCTCTTGGCGAAGCTAATTTTAGCCTGCAAGGCTTGTTGAATATACGGCAGGTGAGCTGCACTAAACCGCACAATATTAGAAAATTACTAGGAAGATTTTTACATCATGTTGACCACAATCAATAAAACCGAATTTGATGCTTTAGCTGTAAAAGGCTTCAATCGTATTCCCCTCATACTCGAAACTTTTGCTGATTTAGATACGCCTTTATCGCTGTATCTTAAGCTGGCTAATCAGCCCTTTTCATACCTGCTTGAGTCTGTACAAGGCGGGGAGCGTTTTGGTCGCTACTCCATCATCGGCCTACCTGCCAAAACGCGTATTGTCGCTTATGGCAATCAAGTGCAGGTGCTTGAGGATAATGTCGTGATTGAAACTTTAGAAAACGCGCACCCATTAGATTTTGTGAAAAGCTTTCAGGCGCGCTACAAAACACCGCCTTATCAGGGCTTACCACGTTTTACTGGGGGCTTGGCTGGCTATTTTGGCTATGAAACCGTGCGCTATATTGAAAAGCGTTTAGCTGGTGTAAAAAAATCAGACGCGCTCAATGTGCCCGATGTATTGCTCATGGTGTCTGAAGAAATTGCAGTGGTCGATAATGTAAGCAATAAGCTATATTTTATTGTGTATGCTAATCCTTCGCAAAAAAATGCTTATGAAGCGGCGCTAAGTCGCTTGCATACCTTAGCTCAAGGCTTGCGAAACAATCTAGTCATTCCAACATCAGTGGCATCTCAATCATCAGTTGCCAGTTCAGAATTTGGTGAGGCACATTTTAAAGCTGCCGTTAAAAAAGCGCAGCAATATATTTTAGATGGCGACATCATGCAGGTGGTGCTGTCGCAGCGGATGTCACAAAAATTTACTGCGCCTCCTTTAAGTTTATATCGGGCTTTACGCAGTTTAAATCCATCGCCTTATATGTTTTATTACGACATGGGTGATCATCATGTAGTGGGCGCTTCACCTGAGATTTTAGTGCGCTTAGAAAATGGCACAGTCACTGCGAGGCCGATTGCAGGCACACGCCCTCGCGGCAAAAACCATGAGCAAGATTTGGCGCTGGCGGCGGAGTTATTAGCTGATCCAAAAGAGCGCGCAGAGCACGTGCAGCTCATGGATTTGGGGCGTAATGATGTGGGTCGCGTGGCACAAACTGGCACAGTAAAAGTGACTGATCATATGATGATTGAGCGTTATTCACACGTCATGCATATTGTGAGTAATGTAGAAGGCAAGCTCAAGCCGGGCATGGATGCAATTGATGTGATTAAGGCCACTTTTCCTGCTGGCACGGTGAGCGGGGCGCCCAAGGTGCGCGCTATGGAAATTATTGACGAGCTTGAGCCAAGTAAACGCGGAATTTATGCAGGTGCGGTAGGCTATTTGGGATTTAACGGTGATATGGATATGGCAATTGCTATTAGAACGGGGGTCATTAAAAACCAAACGCTCTATGTGCAAGCGGGTGCCGGTATCGTTGCAGATTCAGTGCCTCTTTCAGAGTGGGAGGAAACACAAAACAAAGCCAAGGCCGTGTTGCGTGCCGCCGAATTGGTGCAGGCGGGGCTAGACTTAACTGTTGCAGCCGCACCAAAAACGGAGATTTCATAATGTTGCTCATGATTGATAATTACGACTCTTTTACTTATAACCTGGTGCAGTATTTGGGTGAGCTGGGGCAAGATGTTAGGGTTTACCGCAACGATGAAATTGATTTGGCAACAATAGCGGCGCTGAAACCTGATCATATTGTGATTTCACCTGGTCCATGCACGCCAAACGAGGCTGGCATTAGCGTGCCACTCATTAAAGAATTTGCAGGTAAAATTCCATTATTAGGGGTTTGTTTAGGGCATCAAAGTATTGGGCAGGCATTTGGTGGACGCATTATTAAAGCAAAAACCTTGATGCATGGTAAAACATCACTGATTCATCATCACAACATGGGTGTTTTTAGAAACTTACCTAATCCTTACACGGCAACGCGTTATCACTCACTTGTGATTGAAAAAGAAACCATTCCTGATTGTTTGCAAATCACCGCTTGGACTGATGATGGCGAAATTATGGGCGTGCGGCATAAAACGTTGCGCGTAGAGGGCGTGCAGTTTCATCCTGAATCTATTCTCACAGAGCATGGGCACGCGTTGTTGGATAACTTTTTGAAAGAAAAGTGATGGCCACAGCAACTCACATAACCTTTAAAGAAGCATTACAGCAATTGGTTGATTACAAGCATCTGACCCATGCGCATATGCTAGACATCATGCATATGATGATGTCTGGTGAGCTGACTTCAGTGCAAATCTCAAGCCTACTGATGGGGCTGCGCATGAAAGGCGAGACTGTTGATGAAATTGCCGCGGCAGCCCAAGTGATGCGCGAGCTTTCAAGCAAAGTAAGCATTCAAAATTCACGTCATTTAATTGACACCTGTGGTACTGGCGGTGATGGCATTCAAACTTTTAATATCTCAACTGCCTGCGCTTTTGTTGCCGCGGCGGCAGGGGCAAAAGTTGCTAAACATGGCGGCCGTTCGGTGTCATCGACTTGCGGCAGTGCCGATGTATTAGAAGCCTTGGGAGTTAATGTTAATTTATCACCCGCAGAAGTGGCGCAATGTGTTGATAAGATAGGCATTGGCTTTATGTTTGCCCCTAATCACCATAGTGCAATGAAGCACGCTGCACCTGTGCGTCGTGAAATGGGCATTCGCACTTTATTTAATTTGCTCGGCCCTATGACTAATCCTGCCGGCGCTAAGCAGCAGGTAATGGGTGTGTTTCATCAAGACTTAACGCTTATTCTCGCCCAGGTATTGCAGCGCTTAGGCAGCACGCACGTCATGGTGGTGCATGGCGCTGATGGTATGGATGAAATCTCTTTTACTGGTAACACCTATGTGGCGGAGCTCAAAAATAATGCCATTCAGCAATACACTATTCACCCGAGCCAATTTGGCATCAAGCTGCATGACTTACAAGCCATACAAGTGCAAAACGCTGAAGAATCAAAAGCGATGATTTTACAAGTATTGCAAGGTGATTTTTCTGATCCAAATCAAGCGGCAGCGCGGGATATTGTGTTGCTCAATGCGGGGGCGGCAATTTATGTATCTGGCGTGGCAGAAAGCTTGCAAGATGGCATCAATCAAGCGCGCGAGCTTATCGATAGCGGCCTTGCCTTGGCCAAGCTAAAAGCGTTGAGCGAGTTTAAAGCAAGCTGATGAAAAAAATATTTTCAAACCGTTTTGTCATGGTGTGGCTGATTTTTTTTGCGGTCAATTTAACGCTCTATCCCCTGGCAAGTAGCGCGCATTCAGTTACCTTTACCCCTCACGATTATGTCAACACAGATAATCAAGTGATTATCAAAGCTTATGCTACACGCAGTAATTTAGCAGAAGTGCAAGGCAGTGGCACGGTTGTCAAGGTTTTAAAAGATGACAAAAAGGGCTTAAAGCATCAAAAATTTTTACTCAAAATAAATGACAATCTCACCATTCTTATTGCGCACAACATTGATTTGGCGCCGCGAATAGAGCATCTTCAAGTCGGCGACATTATCAACTTTAAAGGCGAATACATTTACACCCCCAAGGGCGGCACAGTGCATTGGACTCACAAAGACCCGCATGGGCATCATGTGGCGGGCTACTTAGAACATAAGGCAAAAAAATATGAGTGATATTCTTAAAAAAATTATTGCAACAAAAATGCAAGAAGTGGCCCTGCATCAGGCACAAACAAGTTTGGCTCAATTACAAAAGCACGCTGAATCACAAGGCGATCCGCGTGATTTTGTGGGCAATATTTTTGCAAAAGTAGACGCCAATCAACCCGCTGTCATTGCAGAAATCAAAAAAGCCAGCCCCTCAAAAGGAGTCATTCGTGAAAATTTTAATCCCGCAGAAATCGCGCAAAGCTATGAAAAATGCGGTGCTGCGTGCTTGTCAGTGCTCACTGACGTTGAGTATTTTCAAGGCAGTGCAGATTATTTAAAAGAAGCACGCAACGCTTGCAAGCTGCCCGTGTTACGCAAAGATTTTATGATTGATCCCTATCAGGTATTTGAAGCCCGCGCGATGGGCGCTGATTGTATTTTGCTCATTGTTGCCGCCTTAGATTTTAAGCAAATGCGTGCGCTAGAACAGCTTTCGCATGATTTGGGCATGGCGGTGCTAGTTGAAGTGCATGATGCAGAAGAGCTTGCATTGGCTTTGCAACTTGACACGCCATTAGTGGGGATCAATAACCGTAATCTACGCACTTTTGAAGTGAGCTTACACACTACTTTAGATTTACTTAAAGTGTTGCCTGACGATCGTTTTGTGGTGACCGAGTCGGGTATTTTTACCCCAGATGATGTCAAGCTCATGCGCGATAACGACGTGAATGCATTTTTGGTAGGCGAAGCATTCATGCGTCAGCCAGATCCGGGGGCGGAGTTGGCAAGGGTGTTTGGCTTAGAAATAAAGCCGTGAACAATTTAACAACCGTGATGTAGGGGTTATTCAGATGAGCTATCCGTACTCTCGCCCGCGCCGTATGCGTAAAGATGATTTCTCGCGCCGCTTAATGCGCGAAAATGTTCTGACAAGCAATGATTTAATCTATCCGGTATTTGTGATAGAAGGTAAAAATATCACGCAGGACGTAGCTTCTATGCCAGGAGTTAAGCGCCAAAGCATTGATGTTTTGCTTAAAACTGCGGCTGAATGCGTTGCGCTAGAAATTCCGCTGATGGCTTTATTTCCGGTGATTGAGAGTGCAGGTAAAAGCCTTGATGCGGCAGAAGCCTATAATCCGCAAGGCTTAGCGCAGAGGGCGGTGAGGGCTTTAAAAGCCGCTTTTCCAGAACTTGGCGTCATGACTGATGTGGCTTTAGACCCATTCACCACACACGGTCAAGATGGCTTGATTGATGCTGCAGGCTATGTGATGAACGATGAAACAATTGAGGTTTTGGTGAAACAGGCGATCTCGCACGCCAATGCAGGAGCTGACATTGTTGCCCCTAGCGATATGATGGACGGCCGTATTGGTCAAATCCGCGAAGCCTTAGAAAGCAGTGGCCATATTCATACTAAAATTTTGGCGTATTCAGCTAAATATGCTTCTGCATTTTATGGGCCATTTAGAGATGCAGTAGGTTCTGCGGGCAACTTGGGTGCTGGTAATAAATATACCTACCAAATGGACCCCGCCAATAGTGACGAAGCCATGCAAGAAGTTGCGCTTGATATTTCAGAAGGTGCAGATATGGTGATGGTCAAGCCAGGTATGCCGTATTTAGACATTGTGCGCCGCGTTAAAGATGAGTTTGGGGTGCCCACCTTTGCTTATCAAGTGAGCGGCGAATATGCCATGCTCAAAGCCGCCGCACAACATGGCTGGCTTGATGAAAAAGCTTGTGTGATGGAAAGCCTGCTGGCCTTTAAAAGGGCGGGTGCCGATGGAATTTTGACTTATTTTGCCATGGATGTGGCGCGCTGGCTAAAAATGAGTTAAAAGGCAGATATCATAAAATTCAAATAACTGGACGTCACCCACACCTCATCAGCTCGACTGACGTCAAACGCAATCAGAATCTCAAGCTGTTAAACAAGCAAGCTCACTAGTCACAAGTGCACTGGTTTGGTTTTCTCTGGAGTTAGCAATAAGTCAAGCAACGTCAGTAGGGCCTACTTACTTGCCCCATGCTTTACTTAGCGCTATTTCATGATTTTTGATAGAGGCACTTAATAAACAGGTGCGTATTATAGATTTTGCTAAAAAGGCAATTGAGCCTGTTTATTCAGTTAATTAAAAGGACATCATCATGGAAAGTCAGCAATCAGTAAAAACAAGTCAATGTCCCTTTGGGCACGGGGCTGCGACCAACTCTAGCCAAATGAGTTATCAGTGGTGGCCTAATGCTCTTAACTTAGACATCTTACGTCAGCATGATAAGAAATCTAACCCACTTAATGACTTCAACTATCGTGAAGCAGTCAAGACATTGGATATCGCTGCTGTCAAAGCAGATATCAAAGCATTGTTACGTAACAGCCAAGATTGGTGGCCTGCTGATTATGGTCATTACGGTCCATTCTTCATCCGCATGACATGGCATGCGGCAGGTACTTATCGAAGTGGTGACGGAAGAGGGGGAGCAGGTACAGGAGCGCAACGTTTTTCACCACTCAACTCATGGCCGGATAACGGTAATGAATCACCCCGACTTTCGTGGAGTGCATTTGGTTAAAGTAAAACAGCTTTACTTGTGTTTGTAGCAAGCTCTTTATAATAACATTCTTCCGCTTCCGCAGGAGGAACGTGTCCGATAGGTTCTAGCAAGCGCTGATG
>JAVKLV010000039.1:0-36245 GCA_031538905.1 Methylotenera sp.
AATCTCAGTAGCTGGTGGCGTTAAAGCGGCTACTACTGCACAAGTACGTGATGCTGGCGCAACGATTATTGTTGCGGGTGCTGCAATCTACGGCGCTGCTGATCCTGCTGCTGCTGCTGCTGAAATCACAGCGATTGCTCACGCTTAAGTTAAGCTCATTTTAGCTTAAGCAAACTCAATAAGAAATTATTGAAATGCGGCACTTAAAAGCCCCCTCTCTTTACCGAGTCGGGGCTTTTTTAATCACTACCTAATGTAATAAATCAATCTCAAGTTAAACACGTTAATTACCGTTCACATTCATTAAGGAAAAATTATGAGCAGCAGTCAAAAGTTAATTTTAGATAAATTAACAAGTATTTTGTCAGAAACAGACCACTCAAAATCAGCCGAGCTTTTAAAGCTGGTTGAAGGTGCTGGGCGCACATTTATTGGTGGTGCAGGTCGCTCGTTGCTGGTGTCGCGCTTTTTTGCAATGCGGTTAGTGCACGCGGGCTATCAGGTCAGCATGATTGGTGAAGTGGTTACGCCAGCAATTAAAGCGGGCGATTTATTGATTTTAGTTTCAGGCTCTGGCGGCACAGAAACCCTTTTACCATTTGTTAAAAAAGCACGCTCTGTGGGCGCTAAATTAGTGGTGATTTCAATGAAAAAATCTTCACCGATGGCCGATGCGGCAGACTTAACAATTCAAATTGGCAATGACAACAGCTTTCCTTTAACCAAAGGTATGCCAATGGGCTCTCAATTTGAGCTGTCAACATTGATTTTCTTAGAGGCCACCATTGCTGATTTAATTTTTGCTAAAAACCTCACCGAAGAAGGTATGCGCGCAATTCACGCAAACTTGGAATAAGCCTTTCAAAGCCTTCACTTGTAAAAAGCCCGATTTATTCGGGCTTTTTTATGCGGCTAAAATGTGCAATTGCTCGGCTGAGATTTGTTTTTGATGAAGCGCCGTGGCAAGCAAAGCCGCTTTTGCGCCCTGTTTTTTTAAAAGAAATAAATCGTTAACATCTCTTATGCCGCCTGCGGCAATCACATCAGAACCTTTGGCACGAGCAATTATTTTTTGTGTCAGCGCAATATCCATGCCGCTATTTGTCCCCACTTTTTTTAAGGCCATGACAATCACGTTCTGCGGCCAGTAGCGCGTGTCGTTCAATAGCTCCAGCGGACCACGATAGCCATCAGGCATAAAATCTAAAGATAAAATTAAATCTTTATTTAACGCGCCCTTAATCACGCTCTCTTTTTTAACGAAGTCTTGATTAAAAGAATCTTTTAAAAAAGACTCTTGGTTCAATATATTAAGCGAGTTAAAACAATCAATGTTTGTAAAATTTTCACTGCCGATAATCAAGCGTACATTTAATTTCTGCCACATATCGAGCTCAGCTTGCGTGCTAATGCCAGCATCTACCCAAAGCTCAAGATGAGGATAGCAATGGCGAATGCTGGCAATCACGCTGTAATGATGATGGGCTAGAGTGCTTAATTTTTGAATTGCATTTAAGTCTGCAATATATAGCGTCGTAAAGGGATAAATATCTAATAATGCCGCTACAATATCTAGCGCCTGCACTGATTGCGTTAGCTGTGATTGAATGGCCTGATAATTGGCGCGGTCACCTTTTTTTGCACAGACCACTACACCATTTAATAGGTCAAGCACTGGAATAACTTTAAAAATGGAATCGTTCAAAATTGAGCCCAGCAAAGTAAAAGCGCCGTTAACATTATTTGTGTGCGAGTTTATCACTGGCGGAGGATTGTGTGCAGAAGACTTGCCAGAGTCTTTGTCGGCAGAGGGCGCCATGATGCGCGATGCCTTATTGCGCGACCTCGTTGCGCTTAATACTTATGAAATTATCACAACGCATGATGCCAGACTCGCGCCCTCATGCTTAGCGTCACAAAGCATTGCTGTTAAAAATCAGTTTGTAAATACATTCAAAGAAGTATTGTCACAAGTTGATTTAGTGTGGCTCATCGCCCCAGAAGCAGATGACACTTTGCTAGATTTAAGTAAGATATGCTACCAAGCCGACGTTATTTTTTTAGGGTGCAGGTTTGACGCTACGCGCATTGGCACTAATAAACTGTTAACTTACAACGCGTTAAAAATGGCTAAAATTGACACGGTTCCAGTCATACCGGCGGAAGACTTTATTGCAGATACTGGCTTCGAAAAATCGTCTGGCCTTCAGCCTTTAATAAATCATCGGTGGGTTGCCAAGCCAAAAGATGGCGCAGGGTGCGAGGGCATTAAAATTTTTGATAGTGCGCCCACCCTCATCCATTGGTTAAAGCCTCATCATCAACAGCATCACTATTTAGTGCAGCCTTACCAAGCCGGCCTTGCGGCGAGCTTTTCTATGGTGTGTAAAAACACACAGGCTTATCTATTAAGCTGCAATCAGCAGCATATTGAGCTTGCCTTTAGCACCTTTAAACTCAAAGGAATTACCGTCAATGGCGTAGAGCACTACTGGTCAAGATTTGAGTCAATCGCACAACGTATTGCCAAGATGCTGCCCGATGCGGCCGGCTATATTGGTGTGGATGTAATTATTGATACTCAAAATGACAAAATATACGTGATTGAAATCAACCCGCGCTTAAGCACTAGCTATGTCGGCTTACGTGAGGCAATCGGGCACAACCCTGCCAAAATCATTTTAGATTGCTTTAAAGACGCGCCTTTTACTATGCCAAAATTACAAAGAAATAAGGTTGAAATTACCCTATGAAGCCAATGCCTATTATTGGCTGGGATGTCGGTGGCGCCCATTTAAAAGCGGTTTTACTTGATGCTCAAGGTAACGTTGAGCAAGTAGTACAAGCGCCTTGCCCGCTTTGGCAGGGCTTACATATGCTAGAACAAGCCATTGAAGAAGTTTTAAAAAAGTTTAACTTATCCTCGGCATTACACGCCATCACCATGACAGGCGAGCTTGTCGATTTATTTGCCAGCCGTCAATCAGGCGTATATGAAATAAGCCGGGTGATGCACGCGCGCTTAAATGGCCATAAAAACTATTACATCGGGGGTCAGGGGGGCGGCCTCTCAAACTTTGTGAGCATGGATGAGGTGAATACTTACTGGCAAGCTATCGCTTCAGCCAATTGGTTAGCAAGCGCAACTTTTGTTGCCAAACACGTTACACATGGCGTATTGATTGATATGGGCAGTACTAGTACAGATTTTATTTTAATCAGCAACCACGAGCTTATTTGCCAAGGCTTTACTGATGCCACTCGTATGCAAACCGAAGAGCTCGTTTATACCGGGCTTATTCGAACACCGCTAATGGCGATCACACAAAAAATTACATTTCAAAATACTGAGACCTCTATTGCGGCAGAGTATTTTTCTACCACGGCAGATGTGTATCGCTTAACAGGCGACTTAAGCGAAAAGCACGACATGGCGAACACTGCCGATGGCAAAGAAAAGTCTCAGCTTGCAAGTGCGCGCCGCATAGCGCGCATGATAGGGCGAGATGTTGATGATGCGCCAATGCATGACTGGCAAGAGCTTGCACAATCATTTAAAAAACTGCAAATTTCACGCTTACGCGAAGTGGCAAAAAAGCAGCTCGCAAGGCTTCATTCAGCCGAAAATATCAGCATCATCGGCGCAGGGGCGGGGCATAGGGTTGTAAGAGAAATGGCGCTAGATATGGGCTTAACATACAAAGCAGCTTCAGATTTAGTTCATCACGCACATTTAGAATCTGATGCAAAAGACTGGATCAATGTGTGCTTGCCAGCTTATGCAGTGGCGCGCCTAGCCTTGTTACAAAACGCCCAATAATCTCAATGATCCTGCTAAATGTGCACCTCATCTACAAAGACTTTTTGCCATAACGCCTGCACCGCAAGGGGATGTGCGCCCACCGAATGTGAATCCACACTCAAATGCGCCGCCCCTTGTAACTTCAGCCGATGTTGAATATGCCGATAATCGCGATACGCCAATATGGCGGCATTGGCTAATGCTTCAGGGATGATATTCAATGACGAAAGCAAGCTTAATAAGCCAATGTTGCCCATGTTTTCTGTCAGTTGCGGGTGTTTTTGTGCATTAGCTAACACCAAGTATTGCACTAAAAATTCAACATCAATGATGCCGCCCATGCTGTGTTTAATATCAAATGCATTGGCTTTAATCGGCTGAGCTGCGCGCATTTTATCGCGCATTGATTGCACTTCTTTTTTAAGTTTTGCTAAATCACGTTGCGCTTTTATAACCTCAATACGAATGGCATCAAAAGAGTGTGCAATGCGCGCATCTCCTGCAATAAATCGAGCGCGCGTAATGGCTTGATGCTCCCACACCCAAGCTTTTTGCATTTGATACTCTTTAAAAGCAGACACACTGCTCACTAGCAAGCCGCTGTTGCCATCTGGACGCAACTCAATATCGGTTTCATAAAGCAAGCCCGCGGAGGTTATGCTGTTAAACCAGTTGTTAATGCGCTGAGCAAAGCGCGCATACACTTCGCTTGCTTGAAGTGAATCATCGTCATATAAAAAGACAATATCTAAATCAGAAGCATAACCTAGCTCTTTGCCGCCAAGCTTGCCGTAGCCAATCACAGCGAATTTTGGGCGCTCTAAATGCCGGCCTTTCACATGAAGCCAAATGACCTCCAGGCTCACGCTCACAATCAAATCAGCGAGGGCACTTAAGTAGTCTGATAGTTTTTCTGGGCTCAAGTCACCACTCACGTCTTGCGCGGCAAATCGCAGAATGTGAGCGTGTTTAAAATGACGAAACACGTTCATTTGCAGCTCTATATCGCCTTCAACATCTCTTAAGCGCGCATACAATTCTGCACGCAAAGCATTAAAATCAGGCGCGGCATATAAAGTACGTGTGTCTAACAACTCATCTAAAAGAATTGGGTGCTGCGTGAGATATTGTGTAAGCCACGGGCTACTGGCACATAAGCTCACCAATAAGTGCATGGCCTGCCGATGCTCCGCCAGCAAGGCCAAATAGCTGGCGCGACGGCAAATGCTTTCAATAAAATCCATCACCCGCATTAAGCTCACATCAGCATTTGGCATACTTGCAGCCTGAAAAATAGCGATCGGCATTAAAGCATCAAAGCGCTGACGGCTCATTTCTGGCAATTGGCAATAACGGCTGCCTTGGCGCAAAGTATTGATGCGGCGCATCATCTCAACAGCATCAGTAAAGCCTAGCGCGCCTAAAGCGACCAACGCTTCTTCTTCAGAAATAACCCCTTGCCAAATGGCGTGCTCTTTTTCTAAGTCATCTTGACTAGGCGCCTTATCGCCAAATGTTGAGTCAAAATGCTGCTGCACTTGTTGTCGATGATAATTTAATTGTGCCAAGAGCGCATCCCAGCTTACAAACCGCATTGCTTTTGCGATGCGGGCGCGGGCTTCGTCTGATTTGGGCAAGTCTTGGGTTTGCGCATCCTCAACATACATTAAGCGGTGTTCTAAGTTACGCAAAAATACGTAAGACGCACTTAATTCACCGACAGTTTTTTCAGGCAACAACCCTTTATTTTTTAAAAGCGCTAACACTGAAAGTGTTGGTTTAATCTGCAAGCTGACATCTTGCCCCCCACGTATCAACTGAAAAACTTGTGCGATAAACTCAATCTCTCGAATACCTCCTCGACCAAGCTTGATATTATCTTGCATACCCTTACGATTAACTTCACGCTGTATTTGCATTTTTAAATCACGCATACTTTCCAGCGCACCAAAATCTAAATACTTACGAAATACAAAGGGTTTGAGTAAACTTGACACTACATGGCCACCCGTCACCTCAAGACCTTTAATCCAAGCATAACGCTCCCACTCGCGGCCATGGTGCTGATAGTAATCTTCAAGCGCGTCTAAATTTGAAACCAAAGCGCCCTCACTGCCAAATGGACGTAAGCGCATATCCACCCTAAAGACAAAGCCATCTTCAGTAATTTCATCAATAGCCGCAATCAATTTTTTGGCTAAGCGGGTAAAAAACTCCTGATTGCTGATTGATTTTTCTCCCTGTGTTTTTCCTATATTTTCATAGGCAAAAATTAAATCAATATCAGATGAAACATTGAGCTCTCCGCCGCCTAGCTTACCCATGCCAATCACAATCAGGCTTTGCGGACGCCCTTTTTCATCCATCGGCTGACCAACATCAGCCGCCAAGCCAGCATGTAAGTAATCAAGGGCCTTGCAAATAACACACTGAGCCAAGCATGAAGTGGTGCGCATCACCTCATGCAAGTCTGCCAGCCCATTTGAATCTCGCACAATTATTCTTGCCATTACACGCTGACGCAAATGCCTTAATGCGCGCTTTAATGTGGATTCATCGTCAATTTTTTGTTGCTCCAAAAAATTCTGCATCTCCACTAACTGATACTCTTGACCAAGGTTTACTAGCAAATCATTGAGTAAAACCTCATCCTTTGTAAATAATTTAGCCACAAATGGACTGCAAGACACCGCGTGTTGCACATAGCTTTCATCGCTAGATTTCATGCGGTTTTCTGATAGAATTGTATTGAGTGTTAGCATGGTTTTTTAAAGTAAAATTTCATTTTACAGTCTGATAAAAATAAATAATCAGTGCTCATTTTCAATGAGTGGTAATGATTAAAAATGATTTAAAGGGAGCTTAAAGCATGTCAATTGAGTCAGTTTTACACGAAAATCGCGTTTTTGAGCCCAGTGCAGATTTTGCAAAACAAGCCAATATCTCAGGAATGTCAGCCTACAACGCTTTATGCCAAGAGGCAACTCGCGATTATGAAGGTTTTTGGGCAAAATTAGCACGCGAGCTACTGGTATGGAATAAGCCTTTCACAAAAACACTGAATGACCATGATGCTCCTTTTTATAAATGGTTTGAAGATGGCGAGCTCAATGTTTCTGCCAACTGCCTAGACAAACATTTAGGCACAATTCCAAATAAAACAGCCATTATCTTTGAAGCCGATGACGGCACGGTGCGAGAGGTCACCTTTAAAGAGTTGTATCACCGCGTGTGCCAATTTGCCAATGGCCTCAAAAAATTGAATTTATCTGTGGGAGACCGCGTCATTATTTACCTCCCCATGGGTATTGAGGCTGTGGTTGCAATGCAAGCCTGCGCCCGCCTTGGCTTAACGCACTCCGTTGTTTTTGGCGGCTTTTCAGCAAAAAGTTTAAATGAGCGGATTATTGATGCTGGCGCTGTGGCGGTCATTACTTCTGACGGTCAATTTCGTGGAGGTAAAGCGTTACCATTAAAATCTGCCGTTGATGAAGGTATTGCGATGGGCGACTGCTCATCTGTTAAACAGATCGTAGTTTTGAAAAAAACTGGTCAAGAAATCACATGGGGCGCTCACAACATTTGGTGGCACGACCTCATTGCCGATGTCGCAGACACCTGCGAACCCGTTAGCGTTCATGCAGAGCATCCACTTTTCTTACTCTACACCTCAGGGAGCACGGGCAAACCCAAGGGCGTACAGCACTCATCGGCAGGTTATTTATTACACGCTGTCAACACCATGCGCTGGACTTTTGACATAAAAGATACTGATATCTTTTGGTGTACCGCCGACGTAGGCTGGATTACAGGGCATACTTACGTGGCTTACGGGCCGCTCGCAATGGGCGTAACACAGGTGATATTTGAAGGTATTCCCACTTATCCAGACGCGGGACGTTTTTGGCAAATGATACAAAAGCATCAGGTGTCAATTTTTTACACTGCCCCCACCGCAATTCGCTCGCTCATTAAAGCCGCTGAAACCACCGCCAGCACGCACCCTAAATGCTTCAATTTAAATAGCTTGCGCTTATTGGGCTCTGTGGGTGAGCCTATCAATCCAGAAGCCTGGATGTGGTATTACGAAAATGTGGGCGGCAGCCGTTGCCCTATTGTCGATACTTTTTGGCAAACAGAAACTGGCGGCCATGTTATTACGCCGATGCCCGGGGCGACGGCCTTGGTGCCAGGCTCATGCACGCTGCCTTTCCCTGGCATTGATATTGATGTGGTAGATGAAACAGGTAAAGCCGTGCCGTGGGGCACAGGCGGTTTATTGGTGATTAAAAAGCCGTGGCCTTCTATGATTCGCACCATTTATAACGACCCTGATCGTTATAAATCAAGCTATTACCCTATAGACTTAGGAGGTAAAACCTACCTTGCCGGCGATGGCGCGGTGCGCGATGCCAATACTGGCAACTTCACTATCATGGGGCGTATTGATGATGTATTAAATGTATCAGGTCACCGCTTGGGCACCATGGAAATTGAGTCTGCCTTAGTTTCAAATAAACGGGTAGCAGAAGCGGCCGTGGTGGGTAAGCCGCATGATATTAAAGGTGAGTCTGTCGTAGCTTACGTGGTGTTAAAAGGTGCACGCCCTGCTGGCGATGAAGCAAAAAAAATTGTGGCAGAGCTGCGCGAATGGGTAGGAAAAGAAATTGGGCCGATTGCAAAACCTGATGAAATTCGCTTTGGTGATAACTTACCCAAAACACGTTCGGGCAAAATCATGCGCAGACTTCTGCGTAGCCTTGCCAGAGGCGAAGAAATTACTTCAGATATTTCAACACTAGACAACCCTGCTATTTTAGATCAACTCAAAGAAGTCATTAAGTAAGCTTAAAAGCGCTCACCCACATGGAAGGCTTACTCATCATGCTTGCATTGCTGCTGTTAGCCTTCTTTTTAACGTGCAAAAGGTAATTTTTATTGTCGCATAGCCATGTGCATCTTAATACGGCGTGACGAGCAAGCGGGTATTTCGGGTAAAATGTCGTTTTGTATTTTTAAGTAAGCCTACACAATGTCTTTGCAAGATGAAATCAAGCGTCGTCGCACTTTTGCTATTATTTCTCACCCGGATGCGGGCAAAACCACGTTAACTGAAAAATTACTGTGGTTTGGGGGCGCTATTCAAGTAGCTGGCGAAGTGCGTGGGCGCAAGGCTTCGCGCCATGCCACCTCTGACTGGATGGAGCTCGAAAAGCAGCGTGGCATTTCAGTTACCTCATCGGTCATGCAGTTTCCGTACCGCGAACATATGGTGAATCTCTTAGATACGCCAGGCCATGACGACTTCTCAGAAGACACTTACAGAACGCTCACCGCGGTAGACTCTGCAGTGATGGTGATTGATGCAGTAAACGGTGTAGAAGCGCAAACGATCAAGCTACTCAATGTTTGCCGTATGCGGGATACGCCTATTGTCACTTTTATTAACAAGCTTGATCGCGAAAGCCGCGAGCCCATTGAGCTGCTAGACGAAATTGAAACCACGCTCGGCATGGAATGCGCGCCGATGACCTGGCCGATTGGCATGGGCAAAGGCTTTAGGGGTGTCTACAATTTATATACCGATGCTATTTATTTTTTCGACCCGCGCGCAGAAAAAGGCACCTCTGAAATTATCAAGGGGCTTGATAACCCTCGCTTAGATGAGGTTTTGGGGCACATGGCGAATGAGCTGCGCATCAATGTCGAGCTGGTACGTGGGGCCTCTCATGCTTTTGACAGCGCACGCTATTTAAGCGGCAAACAAACACCCGTTTACTTTGGCTCTGCAATCAATAATTTTGGCGTGCAATCATTGCTAGATGCTGTGGTTGATTTATCTCCAGCACCGCTTACACGCAACACCTCAACACGAAAAGTAGCCCCAGACGAAAATAAATTTTCAGGCTTTGTGTTTAAAATTCAAGCCAATATGGACCCCAAACACCGTGACAGAATTGCCTTTTTACGGGTGTGTTCAGGGCGCTTTGAGCGCGGTATGAAAATCAAACAAGTAAGCAGCAATAAACTCATGGCTGTGAATAATGCCATTACTTTTATGGCACAAGACCGCACCACGATGGATGAAGCCTATTCAGGCGATATTATTGGCATACCTAACCATGGCACCATTAAAGTAGGCGATACTTTTAGTGAAGGCGAAAATCTAAAATATATTGGCATTCCCTCATTTGCACCCGAATTTTTTCGCCGGGCGCGCATTAAAAACCCCATGAAAATGAAGCAATTGCAAATAGGGCTAAAACAACTGGCAGAGGAGGGTGCGGCACAATTATTTAGACCACTATTAAGCAATGACTTAATTTTAGGCGCAGTAGGAATGCTGCAATTTGAAGTGGTTTCTCATCGGCTAGAACATGAATATGGCGTAGATATGGTATTTGAGCCTTACGACTGCTATACCGCGCGGTGGTTGCGCGGTCAAGATGCTGAGCTTAAAGTCATTGCAGACAAATACGGCTTTAACGTCGCACTAGATGGCGCAGACGAATATGTTTACCTCGCCCCCAACCGCGTCAACTTGCAAATGGCACAAGAGCGCTACCCTGAAATAGAATTTTTAGAAACGCGTGAGCTCAACTAAACACGCATCATCACGCATAAAAATTCAATGCACTTACCTGTCACTCAATTTAAATGCCACTCATGATCTCATGGTGCGCCTGCGAAAGCGGCAAAAGTTATCACGATTGTTGCAAGCCCGCTCATAGCGGCTTAGCACCAGCTACAGCCGAAGCGCTCATGCGCTCACGCTACGTGGCATTCACATTAAGCTTAGAAGATTATTTACTCAAAACTTGGCACCCCGACACCCGCCCCACTGCACTTCATTTAGCCGAAGATACCCAAAAAAAATGGCTAGGATTAAGCATTAAGCACGCTGAAAATATCAATGAAAATGCCGCAATTGTAGAATTTATTGCGCGTTATAAAGTGGCAGGAAAAGCCACTAGACTGCATGAGACCAGCCAATTTGAGCGCATTGATGGCGCTTGGTATTATGTATCAGGTACGTTTAACACTTAAAATGAGTACATGGTAGTACTCAAACAAGATGTCTAAAACCACTTTGATACACCAAGCGCATCAAGATACTCGCTGAATAAGAACCAATCATCACTCAAGCCAGGCGAGTTGCGCCACAGCCCACAGCGATTTTAAGCATAAGATATGTAACCTCACGCCCCGTTGAATGTTAGCGCGGCAATACCGACGAACACATTAAAAATTCATCCACAGCTTTTGCCGCCTGACGACCCTCACGAATGGCCCAAACAACCAAAGATTGACCGCGGCGTACATCGCCCGCAGCAAACACTTTAGCTTTACTGGTTTTATAGCTATCAGCCCCTTCTGTAGAGGCTTTAGCGTTGCCACGCGCATCTTTTTCAACACCAAAAACATCGAGTAATTTTTGCACTGGTGATACAAAGCCCATGGCCAAAAGCACCAAGTCGGCTTGTATGGTGAATTCTGAATGAGGCACTTCGGTCATTTTGCCAGCTTGCCATTCAACTTTAGCACCCTTTAACGCAACCACTCGACCATTTTCACCGATTAACTCTTTAGTAGTGATAGACCAGTCGCGCTGCGCACCCTCTTCATGCGAGCTTGAAGTGCGCATTTTAAGCGGCCAATTTGGCCAAGCTAATTCTTTATTTTCTTTTTCTGGCGGCTGTGGCATAAGCTCAAACTGCGTAACGCTTAACGCTCCATGACGATTTGAAGTGCCCACACAGTCAGAGCCTGTATCACCACCGCCAATCACCACAACGTGCTTATTTGTTGCCAGCATTTGATTTTCAATGAGGTCACCCGCAACCACTTTATTTTGCGGGGTTAAAAAATCCATTGCGTACATCACACCGTCCAAGCCTCGACCTGCAACGGGTAAATCACGCGGAGTTTCAGCACCCCCAGCCAAAATAACCGCATCAAACTCAGCGAGCAAATCATCGGCTTGTACGTTTTCGCCCACATGTTGATTAACGCGAAACTCAACGCCTTCTGCCTGCATCTGCGCTATACGCTTGTCAATGTGAGATTTTTCCATTTTAAAATCAGGAATACCGTAACGCAACAACCCACCAATACGACTATTTTTTTCTAGCACCACTACCGTATGACCAACACGCGCCAACTGCTGTGCGGCAGCCATGCCCGCCGGACCAGAACCCACAACGGCGACTTTTTTGCCTGTTTTTTGATTTGAAATTTGTGGCGCAACCCAACCATTTTCCCAAGCTTTATCAATAATCGCGTGCTCAATAGATTTAATACCAACCGCATCAGCATTGATATTGAGCGTACAAGCCGCTTCACAAGGGGCAGGGCAAACCCGACCCGTAAACTCAGGAAAATTATTGGTTGAATGCAAGACATCCATCGCCGATTTCCAGTCTTGCTGATACACCAAGTCATTCCAGTCAGGGATGATATTGTTGATAGGGCACCCTGTTGTACAAAAGGGGATTCCGCAATCCATACAGCGCGCGCCCTGCTGCTTCGCCTCTTCATCGGTTAGATGCAAAACAAACTCTTTGTAGTTTTTAACACGGTCTTTCACTGGCAAATTAGCCTCTGAAAGACGGTCAAACTCCATAAATCCTGTAATTTTTCCCATGCTAGAAACCTCTGCCCATTATGCCGCCGCCTTACTTGCTGCGGCTAACTCTGTTAAAGCCCGCTTATATTCGTTGGGCATCACTTTGACAAACTGGGTTCTTGAAGTCTCCCAATTTGCCAGTAAGTCATTCGCGCGAATACTTGCCGTGTAATGCGCGTGTTTTTCAATCAATGTTTTCAATATAAGCTCATCTGGCTGATTTAAATGTTGCACTTGACCCACCACAGCATCCGCAGGCTCTACTTTTTCTAAAGTCACCATGCTTGGATTGCACCGTTTTGCAAACATGCCATCTTCATCATAAACATAAGCCACTCCACCACTCATACCCGCGGCAAAATTAAGCCCTGTCAGCCCCAGCACCACCACAGTGCCCCCTGTCATATACTCACAGCCATGATTACCAACACCTTCAACCACTGCCGTTGCGCCAGAATTACGCACACAGAAACGCTCACCCGCAACGCCGCTAAAATAGCTCTCGCCGGTCGTTGCACCAAACATGACCGTGTTACCCACAATGATGTTTTCATGCGCCGCGCCGCGAAATGCCTTAGGCGGCTTAATCACAATGCGCCCACCGCAAAGCCCCTTACCCACATAGTCGTTGCCTTCACCCACCAACTCAAAGCTGATACCTTTTGCTAAAAAGGCCGCAAAACTTTGTCCAGAAGTGCCGGTAAAATTCACCCAAATGGTGTCATTTGGCAGCCCCACATTGCCATAACGCTTTGCAACTTGGTGAGATAGCATCGTACCAACAGTGCGATGAGTATTACTAATAGCAAAATCCATCACCACTTTTTTGCCATTATCTAGGGCGGGCTGAGCAAGCGCTATCAATTGATTATCTAAGGCATTCTCTAAACCATGAGCTTGCACATCATTGTTTCTACGTGCAACGTCGGCAGGCATCGCTGGCAAGTGGAAGATTTTACTAAAATCTAAACCATTGATTTTCCAATGATCAATACCCGCCTGCATATTTAGTAAATCAGCACGCCCAATTAAATCATCAAACTTGGATACACCAATAGAAGCCATGAGTTCACGCACTTCTTCTGCAACGAAGAAAAAGTAATTAACCACGTGCTCTGGCTGACCCGTAAAGCGTTTACGTAATTCAGGGTCTTGCGTTGCAACGCCAACCGGGCAAGTATTTAAATGGCACTTACGCATCATAATACAGCCTTCAACCACCAAGGGAGCGGTGGCAAAACCAAACTCATCCGCCCCTAACAAAGCGCCAATCAGCACATCCCGCCCTGTTTTTATTTGACCATCCACCTGCACAACCACACGACCACGCAATTGATTAAGCACCAAAGTTTGCTGGGTTTCTGCCAAGCCAATTTCCCACGGACCGCCCGCGTGCTTCACTGACGAAATGGGCGAAGCACCTGTGCCTCCATCATGGCCTGCAATCACAATATGGTCTGACTTTGCTTTCGTGACCCCCGCTGCCACCGTGCCTATACCCGTTTCAGCAACTAATTTAACTGAAATAGAAGCTTTAGGATTTGCGTTTTTTAAGTCATGAATAAGCTGCGCCAAGTCTTCAATTGAATAAATATCATGGTGCGGAGGAGGTGAAATCAAGCCCACACCCGGCACTGAAAAACGTAATTGCGCAATATACTCAGAAACCTTATGTCCTGGCAGTTGACCGCCCTCACCCGGCTTAGCCCCTTGCGCCATTTTAATTTGAATTTGATCCGCATTCGCCAAGTACTCAGCCGTGACACCAAAACGCCCTGAAGCCACCTGCTTGATGCTAGAGCGCATCGAATCGCCGGCTTTTAAAGCAATGTCTTTCACGATTTTATTTTCACCAATGACTTTTGCCATTGTCGTATCTGTGGTCACTGGAATAAAGCGCTTCGCATCTTCACCCCCCTCACCCGTATTTGATTTTCCGCCAATACGGTTCATGGCAATAGCTAAAGTCGCGTGCGCTTCAGTTGAAATAGAACCCAGCGACATTGCCCCTGTGGCAAAACGCTTGACGATTTCTTTTGCAGGCTCGACCTCATCTAGCGAAATAGCCTTGCCTGCTGGTTTTATTTCAAATAAACCACGCAACGTCATATGACGACGCGCCTGATCATTAATGAGCTTGGCGTACTCTTTATAAGTTTCATATTGACCTGTGCGCGTTGCGTTTTGCAGCTTCGCAATCGAATCAGGCGTCCACATATGCGCTTCACCACGCACCCTAAAGGCATACTCACCGCCCGCATCCAAGTTATTTGCCAGCAACGGGTCTTCACCAAAAGCAGCCAAATGTAAACGCTCAGCCTCTTCAGACACTTGCTCTAAGCTAATACCTTCGATGTTGGTGACCGTACCAGTAAAGTATTTATCTACAAATGCAGAATGTAAACCCACCGCTTCAAACACCTGCGCGCCGCAGTATGATTGATAGGTAGAAATACCCATTTTTGACATAACTTTATACAAGCCCTTGCCAATCGCTTTCACAAAGTTTTTAGCCGCAAGCTCGCGGTCTTTAAGCTCCATGTGTTTAATGGTTTCAAAGACTAACCACGGACAAACGGCCTCAGCACCATACCCTGCAAGCAAGGCAAAGTGATGCACTTCACGCGCCGACCCGGTATCAATCACCAAACCAGTACTGGTGCGCAAGCCCGCCTTGACCAAATGCTCATGCGTTGCAGAGCACGCCAAAAGCGCTGGAATTGCCAATCGATCTGCGCTGATATTTCTGTCTGACAAAATCAACACATTAACACCCGCGTGCACTGCTTTTTCTGCCGCACTGGTAATGCCAGCAAGCGCAGCCGCCATGCCCGCCCGACCTTGCGATAGGGGATAAGTCATATCAATCACCAGCGATTGATATTGGTTTTGAGTCAGCGTTGCAATCGCTTTTAACTGCTCAAGCTCATCTAATTTTAATACTGGCTGACTTGCCTCTAAACGCATTGCTGGCGCTTTTTCGCCCACTGCTAACAAATTAGGCTTAGGCCCAATAAAAGTAACCAAAGACATTACCAATTCTTCACGAATAGGGTCAATAGGCGGATTAGTCACCTGCGCAAATAACTGCTTAAAATAGTGATAAAGCAATTTAGGCTTGGCTGACAACACTGGCAATGCGGCATCATTGCCCATAGAGCCCGCACCTTCTTCGCCATTTTGTAGCATAGGCTGCAAAACAAATTTAAGATCTTCTTGCGTATAAGCAAACGCTTGTTGCGTATCTAGCAAACTGGCGGACATTTCAAACGTGCCGTTTACTTTTGGCAAATCACTCAAGAAATAGCGCGTTTTTTCAATCCACGCTTTGTATGGCTGAGCACTCGCAAGCGCACTTTTAACTTCAGCATCGTCAATAATGCGTCCTTGCGCCATGTCGATAAGCAACATTTTTCCTGGCTCTAAGCGCCATTTTTTAACGATTTTTTCTTGTGGAAAGGTGAGCACGCCCATTTCGGATGCCATCATCACGAGATCGTCTTCAGTCACCAAATAACGCGCTGGACGTAAGCCATTACGGTCTAAGGTTGCGCCAATGACATTCCCGTCAGTAAATGCCACCGCCGCTGGGCCATCCCACGGCTCCATTAAGGCCGCATGATACTCATAAAACGCGCAACGCCCTTCATCCATCATCGCATTGTTGTTCCAAGCCTCTGGAATAAGCATCATCATAGCGTGCGGCAAAGAGTACCCACCTGCCACTAGCAACTCTAAACAATTATCAAAACAAGCAGAGTCTGACTGACCTTCAGCAATTAAAGGCCAAAGCTTTTCTAAATCTTCGCCAATCAAGCTAGACCGCATCGTTGCATGACGCGCCGCCATCCAGTTGATATTGCCCTGCACAGTGTTAATTTCGCCATTGTGCGCAATCATACGAAACGGGTGCGCTAAATCCCAAGCTGGAAAGGTATTTGTAGAAAACCGCTGATGCACCAAAGCCAAAGCCGAAACAAGCGTCTCATCATTGAGATCTTTGTAATAAACACCCACTTCATTAGCCAGCAACATCCCCTTATAAACCAGCGTGCGTGAAGACAATGATGGAATATAAAAAGTGGCTTTGTCTTGCTGATTTAAAGCCCGCACAGCATGCTCAATGCGCTTACGAATAACAAATAGCTTGCGCTCAAATACAGCTTGATCTGCCGAATGTGCCGCAATCATCACCTGCCGCATGGTAGGCTCAACCTCGCGCGCAGCAAGGGCGATATTGCTGTTATCCACCGGGGTGTCACGCCAGCCAAGCAGCGTTTGATTTTCTTCTGCAATAATTTTAGCGATCAGCGCTTCGCACGCTTGGCGGTTTTTTGAGTTTTGCGGCAAAAATACATTGCCCACAGCGTATTGCCCAGCAGCGGGCAGCGCAATGTTAAGCTTGGCAGCCTCTTTACGCATAAAGGCATCTGGCATTTGCATCAGCAAGCCAGCACCATCGCCTAATTTAGGGTCATAGCCAGTAGCACCGCGATGCGTAAGGTTAGTTAATAACTCCAAGCCTTTTTGCACGATTTCATGGCTTTTTTTTCCTTTAATGTGCGCCACAAAGCCCACACCACAAGCATCACGTTCGCTTGAAGGCTTATACAGCCCTTGTTCGGGCGGCTGATTTGAATGTAGATTGATTGACTTGCTTAAATCTGTTGCCATAGTATTCATCACAAAACATTGAGCGGAACCTTCAATTTTACTGCTTTATGCCTATCTGTTCAATAAGAGCGCCATCAAAACTTTTTAGATTACATTTTGAGCGCCCAGGCGCGCCTAACTCACCAAAGCTTTGAACGCTTTTTTGGCGCAAGTAATGGTGTTGGCAATATCTTCATCGGTATGCGCCGCCGAAACAAAGCCCGCCTCAAACGCGGAAGGGCCAAGATAAACACCCTGGTCTAACATACTATGAAAGAAGCGATTAAAGTGCTCTTTATTTGACTGCATCATTTCATGATACGAAGTTGGGCAATTTTCGCAAAAATAAAGCCCAAACATTCCGCCCACGCTTTGCGCGTTAAATATCACGCCCGCTTCTTTTGCTGCGCATTTTAAGCCGTCAACTAATTTTTGGGTTTGTGCAGTGAGTTGCGCATGAAAATTGGGTGCTTGAATAAGCGCCAAGGTTTTTAAACCAGCGGTCACCGCAACCGGGTTACCAGACAAGGTTCCCGCCTGATACACCTTACCCACTGGCGCCAAGCATTGCATAATCTCTTTACGTCCGCCAAATGCCCCCACTGGCAAGCCACCGCCAATCACCTTACCTAAAGTGGTCATGTCGGGCTGAATGTTATACAGCGCCTGCGCGCCGCCCAGTGCCACACGAAAGCCCGTCATTACTTCATCAAAAATAAGCACCGCGCCGTGCGCCGTGCAAAGCGCACGCAATGTTTGCAAAAACTCCATATGCGGCACAATTAAATTCATATTACCCACAACGGGCTCAATAATCACACAAGCAATTTCATCACCAGTTTGAGCAAATAAATCTTTTAATTGCTGCGTATTGTTATATTCTAAAGTCAGCGTATGCGCTGCAACACTCGCAGGAACCCCTCCAGAATCAGGCTCGCCAAAGGTCAGCAAGCCTGAACCAGCTTTTACCAATAAGCCGTCTGAATGTCCGTGATAACACCCTTCAAATTTCACGATTTTATCGCGCCCTGTAAAACCTCGGGCGGTACGAATTGCGCTCATCGTCGCTTCTGTGCCGCTGCTATTTAAGCGCACTTGCTCCATGCTTGGCATAAGCTTGTTAATGAGCTCGGCCATTTCTAACTCTAAACCGGTCGGGGCGCCAAATGACAAGCTATTGGCAGCCGCTTCTTGCACTGCGCTCACAACCTCAGGATGCGCATGACCCACAATCATCGGCCCCCAAGAGTTGATATAGTCAATATATTGCTTGCCATTCACATCCCAAAGCTTAGATCCCAAGCCTTTTTTAAAAAATATCGGCGTGCCGCCAACACTGCGAAAAGCCCGCACAGGCGAATTTACACCGCCGGGAATTAAGGCTAAAGATTTTTCAAAAAGAGTTTGGTTGTGAGAGGTCATGGTCATGGCTAGAAAAATAATCGGGCTTAAATTTTACATGATTTAGCATGAAGACAAGCCCTTATCTCTCAATAATACCGACTATTTTAAGGCGCTTAAAATAGCTGATTTAGTCAGAAAATTATGCTCACGCTATTTTATTTGCGCTGATTTTTCTTTCAGCAAACTCAAATAATAATCTGAATCTAAAGCCTGCTGATGACGCTGTGAATACCATAAGGTTTCAGCAAGACAATCCATCACATCATGATAAGCCAGATGCTTGTCGCCATGTTGTTCCAACAGTTTTTTGTATATCGGCGTCATGCCAATCGGCTGATCAATGGCAATCTGCTCGATCACCGATAGGTGCAAGCTGATATGCAAAAAAGGATTAGTTTCACCCATTTCAGGAAAATACTGCTGGTGCATCAAGCGCTCTGAAGAATCAAACACCGCATGATATTCAGGGTGCATTTGTATGACTTCTACGGCAATTTTTTCTAAGTCTGAAAGCGTTAAATTTTGTTTAAATTTAGCCCAAGCATCAAATAAAAATTGGCGGGCTTGATCGCGTGTAGGCTGATATAAACTCATAAATTACAGGCTGATTGTTTTATTCTTTGAGCGGATATTCGCATAAATCTTGAATACAGCATTGCGCACATTTTGGCTTGCGTGCCGTGCAAGTATAGCGCCCATGCAAAATAAGCAAGTGATGCGCATCGTGCATAAACTCTTTTGGAATAGTGTTTAGATATTTCATCTCAACTTCTAAAACTGTTTTTCCTGTTGCAAGCTTAATGCGATTACCTAATCGAAATAAATGCGTATCTACCGCAATGGTAGGCTCGCCAAAAGCAGTATTTAAAATCACATTGGCGGTTTTGCGCCCCACCCCAGGCAAGGCCTCTAAGGCTTTTCGTGTGTTTGGCACTTGAGATTGATGTCGCGTAATCAGCGCCTGGCAAGTTGCCAGCACGTTTTTGGCTTTTGCGTGGTACAAGCCGATAGTTTTAATATATTGCTCTACACCATGCAAGCCAAGCGCCAAAATAGCTTCAGGCGTATTGGCCACTGCAAACAAACGCTCTGTTGCAAGATTAACGCCTTTATCAGTGGCTTGCGCTGATAAAATCACAGCAACTAAAAGCTCAAACGTGCTGCTATATTGAAGTTCAGTTGTGGGCTCAGGGATTGCAGTGCTTAATCGCTTAAAAATTTCAAAGCGTTTTTGCGCGTTCATCAGGCTTCGTCAGTCTAAATTAAAACTGAGCGCCAACACTCAAGCAACACTCGCCACGGCAGCTTTGGCCGCTCTTTTAGCTTCAATAAAGTTGCGCAATGCAATAAGCGAACCCAAACCTAAAAATGCTCCAGGGGGCAATACCGCTAAAAGTAGCCCATGATAATCGGTGCTCACCCACATAAAAGCGTGCGCGGCAGGACCAAACACCAAATCTAAACCAGATAACACTGTGCCCTTACCTAAGAGCTCGCGCATGGCTCCTAGCAAACCCAATACGAGCATGAGCCCCGAACCCATCATAAAGCCATCGAGCATGGAAGGCACGGGAGCGTTTTTAGCGGCAAATGACTCCACCCGCGCCAGTACAACACAGTTCACCACAATGAGCGGAATAAAAATACCCAACACTTTATGCAATGAATGTGCAAAGGCATTGATAGATAAATCAATCACTGTCACCAAAGCGGCAATCACCAAAATAAATACTGGAACACGGATTTCGTTTGGCACAAATCGACGTACAGGAGAAACTGAGCCATTTGCCGCCGCCATGACAAGCGCCGTAGCCAAGCCTAAGCTCAAACCATTGACCGCACTTGTTGTTACCGCTAATGTTGGGCAAAGCCCCAGCAATTGAACAACGCCAGAATTTTGCTTCCATAAGCCGTTCATAGCAATTTCTTTGTACTGCGCATTCATATTCATTTCTACCCGTCTTTAACTGACTTTGAACAATGTATTTTTATTAAGCTCGTAAAACTGCAATGCCCTATAAACCGCTTTAACCACCGCACGAGGGGTAATGGTTGCCCCCACCATGTAGTCAAACTTGCCACCGTCTTTTTTAACCTTCCATTGCGCCTCGGTAGCTTGATGAACTGATTTATTATCAAATAATTTAATCCAATTGCCATGCGCAATATCAATATAGTCGCCAAGCCCTGGTGTTTCTTTATGCGCCAGCACCCGCACGCCGCTAATACTGCCATCTGCACGAATGGCTATTAAAAGCTTAATGTCGCCACTGTAGCCATCATGTGCAAGCGCTTCAAGTATGACGCCAGCCGTTTTGCCATTGAATTTAGCCACATTGGCAACCGTTGGCAAACGATTGCCAAGCGCTTCATTGGCAGCAATGACCACAGACTCTTTTAATAAATCGTTGTTGTAAGTGCTTTCGGGCAAAATCTCTTTAAATAATGCCAAGCGCGCTTCTTTTTCGCTTGCCTCAATCGGCGCGCGCGTTACATTAAACACATAAGCGAGTATCGCCGTGCCAATAAAAGCAAATACAATCAAGGCAATAGCCGTTTTAATTGCGTGTTTAAATATCTCTTGTTGCCTATGATTACTCATTGCGATGCCTTGATTTACTGTGCCCAAACACACGCGGCTGCGTCAAAGCGTCAATCAGTGGCACACACATATTCATCAGCAGCACTGAAAACGCCACGCCATCTGGGTATCCGCCATAAACCCGTATCAAATAAGTGAGTATTGCCACACCCCCTGCAAAATAAAGCTTGCCACGCGGTGTTGTCGGTCCGCTTACTGGATCGGTAATAATAAAAAACGCGCACAACATGGATGCGCCTGTCATTAAATGAAAGAGCGGGCTCGCAAAATGTTCTGGATTAACCGCATAAAATACGCATGAAATAGTGGCGAGGACGCCTAAAAATGCAATGGGTAAATGCCAGCTAATAATGCGCTGTTGAAGCAAATATAAGCCTCCTAACAAATAAGCGCCTACGACAAGCTCGCCACCTTTTGCGCCAAACTGACCAAATATAGGGGCTTCTTTAATACTGGCAAGCGGATGCTTTAACATTAACTGTGTTTTGACGTAATCAAGCGGAGTCGCCGAAGTAATCGCATCCACATGGATGTTATGAGGCAAGACATGGTTAAAAATAAAGTTTAATTGCTCCATAAAGCCAAGCGGATGCTCCGCCAGCAGCAAGGGCGCGGGCCATTTTGTCATGATGACTGGAAAAGAAATCAGCAAAACCGCATAAGCTACCATGGCAGGGTTAAATGGGTTATAACCCAAGCCGCCATATAATTGCTTTGCAATGACAATAGCAAAAAATGTGCCCACCACAATCAGCCACCAAGGCGCCAAAGGCGGCACAGACAAAGCAACTAACCAAGCAGTTACCAGCGCGCTCATGTCCATCAAATAAGGTTTTATTGGGCGCTGACGAATTTTAAGCAAAGCCGCCTCTAGAAGTAATGCCGTAGCACTTGCCAAAAAGATTGAAATTAAAACTCCAGCACCATACATCCACACATAAGCCATGATGCCCGGCACTAAAGCAAGCAGCACTTTTAGCATAATGGTGCTAACCGTTGGCGCATTAGCAATATAAGGAGAGCGGTTCAAATGAGTATCCTATTGATTTTATTAGTTTATATTCGACTACTTAGACTTGGTCTGATTCTTTACTTTGATTTTTGGCATTGAATGCCGCTTGCGCTTTTTCACGCACCTTATCAGTCAAATCAATTTCAGCCTGCACAGTTGCGCTTATATTATCTACATTTTTTGGCACAATGCCCGCCCCTGCGGCAGCTAATTTTTGCGCTTTAGCACGGGCAATCGCGGCGGCAATCGCGGCTTGTTTGTCATCAGCCGCAGCGGTTGGCGCTTCAGCGGCTTTAGGCTCAGGCTTGCCTGCTTGCGCTCTTTCAGCGTGCTTTTGGGCGCGCTCTAATTTTTCACGTTCAAGACGTGATAACCTAAATTCATTACGCTCGCGCGCTAAGTCAGCTGCTTCTTTTGCCTTATCAATGGCAATCAGCTCGCTTTTTGCATAGCGATAGTATTGCACCAAGGGAATGTCACTTGGGCATACATAGCTACAGCAGCCACATTCTATGCAATCAAACAAATGATAATCACGCGCCTTTTCAAAATGATCTGACTTTGAAAACCAATAAAGCTCTTGAGGCTGCAAATTCACAGGGCAAGCATCAGCACAGCGCGCACAACGGATGCAAGGCATTGCCGGCGGCTTTGCGGCAAATAAATCTGGCGCGGCAGCAATAATGCAGTTTGCCGCTTTAGTGATGGGCACTTTATCATGAGGCAAATCAAAACCCATCATCGGCCCCCCCATGATGTAGTGCGTGGTGCCTACCTTAGCTCCGCCCGCCGCCTGAATAAGTGATTGCAACGGCGTACCAAATAACACTTCAAAATTTTGCGGCGCGTGCACATTGCCAGTGATCGTGACAATGCGGTTAATTGCCGGCTCACCACACTCAAAATAACGATAAATTGCTAACACTGTGGCCACATTAAATACCTGTATGCCAAGATCAGTCGAGCGCTTATCATGCGGAATTTCAACATTAAGCAAAAGGTGAATCAAGCGCCTAGCATCACCACTTGGATACAGCGTAGGGACTGTTTTTATTTTTATAGGCTTGTTTACGCACGCGGCGGCCATTGAGGCGCTGGCAATAGCTTTATTATCTTCAATGCCAATAATACAAGTGTCTGCCCCCAGCAAATACTGAACGATTTCAATCCCTTTAACGATTTCATCGGCACGCTCACGCATGAGCATATCATCGCAAGTAATATAAGGCTCACACTCAGCCGCATTGATGACCAGCGTGTGTACGCTTGATTTACCATTGACACCCAATTTCATATGGCTTGGAAAGGTTGCCCCACCCAACCCCACAATGCCAGAAGCGCGGAGCTTATCGACTAACATTTTTTTATCGGCATGACGCCAATCGGTAGGCTGGCGTTGTATCCAAACATCTTCACCATCAGGGTTGAGCGTGATACAGATATCGGGCAAACCTGATGGATGAGGAATCACCTCTTCACTCAGGGCGGCAATCAGCCCCGAAGTGGGCGCGTGTATGGCCGCAGATAAATCACCTTCAGCTTCAGCGAGCATTTGCCCTTTTAACACCTTGTCGCCTACTTGCACTAAAATTTTAGGCACACGACCAATGTGCTGACGCAAAGGCAATACCAAAGTCTTTGGAATAGCCAGCGCTGCAATCGGCAGCTGTGTGGACATGGCTTTATGGTCATGAGGATGCACGCCACCATTAAATGGATAAATATCACTTAATGGCGCCGCGCTATTTGTGCCCATGCCGCGAATTAAATTATTCGCAAAGTTAATAATTGCATTCATGCTTAAAGTATTGAATAACCTAATTTATTTAATGGGTGACTTTGGCTTCAAAAGGCAGCGCAGTGACAGTAATAACTGGATATTTCCATTTCCAGTTATCAGGTTTCTCGGCAATGGGCTGCATACTAATACAGTCAACTGGACAAGGCGCCAAGCACAGCTCACAGCCCGTACACTCAGATGCCACAATTGTATGCATATGCTTTGCCGCGCCCAAAATAGCATCCACAGGGCAAGCCTGTATACACAAAGTGCATCCGATACACACCGCCTCATCAATAAAGGCAACCGCTTTAGGCTTTTGCACGCCATTTTCGGCATTCACTGGCTTATATTCAACACCCATTAAATCAGCCAAAGCACGCGCGCCCGCATCGCCACCTGGGGGACATTGATTGATATCCGCCTCTCCAGCGGCGATAGCCGTTGCATAAGGCTTACAGCCAGGATAACCACATTGCCCGCATTGTGTTTGCGGCAAAATAGCATCAATACGTGCAACCAATGGGTCGCCCTCTACCTTAAAAAGTATAGCCGAAGCACCCAATGCCAAGCCAATAAGGAGCGCCAAGCCAAGCATAATATAAATCGAAATTAACATATTGTTTCGTACAAGAATTTAATCTATGTTGTTACCGCAAGGCTTTGTTAGTATGGATGGTTAGTATTTATCTAGGCCCGCAAAGCCCATAAACGCCAAGCTCATGAGCGCCGCAGTCACCATAGCAATCGAAGAGCCCTTCAATAACAGCGGAACATCTGCTGCCTCGAGCCTTTCTCGCATTGATGCAAATAAAATAAGCACACATGAAAAGCCTATTGCGCCGCCCATGCCAAAGAAAAGAGATTCCATCAGGCTATGGCTTGACTGTGCATTTAACAAAGGAATACCTAATACCGCACAATTGGTTGTAATTAACGGCAAAAATATCCCCAATGACTGATAAAGCGGAGGGAAGTTTTTTTCCATCACCATTTCAGTAAATTGAACCACGCCCGCAATAATCACAATAAATGACAGTGTGCGCAAATACTCTAGTCCGTTTGGCTCAAGCAGATAGTGTGTAATGGCCCAGCTGGTCATCGAGCCAATGCTCAGCACAAATGCTGTCGCGCCTGCCATGCCAATAGACGCCTCTAGCTTTTTAGAAACCCCCATAAAAGGGCAAAGCCCTAAAATTTTCACCAGCACAATGTTATTCACAAGCACTGTACTGATTAAAATCATAATGTAGTGATGTAAGCCAATGCTCATGAGAATATCTGCAGAAAGTTTATTTTAGTTTTTAAAGTCATATCTGAAAGTTTTTTGTATCAATCGTTCAGAATTTTTTAGTATACCATTCAGTCACTCATTGCCAAAAATTTTCAAGTGCTCAGCACGGCTTGGCGCAAGCTGTTTAAGCGCAAAAATCCTAAAATTAGTTTTTTATTCAGTTCACTTTTTAGGCTGATGAGTTACTTTGAGAAAGCTTGATTTTTTATAATAATTGATACTTTTTATCATGTTAAGGCTGAAGTGCAGACGTAAGCGCTAAGGGTCCCTATCAAGACGCTATGCCTTGTTTTGACATATTCATGCAGTATACTTAGATTATTCAGTCGTTCTAAATTTTAGCGTGCGCTAAAGCGCCTATCAATAAAATCAAGGTATTTGAGAAAGTGAGTTCAAATGAGTCATCAAAATATCATCTTAAATTTAGCTCAAAAACGCGGTGCTGAAAACAAACTCCCTTATGCAGGCGCACTCAGCCCAAACGAAGCATTTGAGCTTTTAGAAGCAGATTCAAAGGTGTTGCTCGTTGATGTGCGTAGTCATGCAGAATTAGAGCTGGTTGGTCGTGTTCCAAATGCGCTCAATATCGAGTGGGCACGCTATCCTGGCATGATAAAAAATGAGGATTTTGCCAATCAATTAGTGGAAAAAGTTGACAAAAATCTCACGGTTATCTTCATGTGCCGCACGGGTGGTCGCTCACACAATGCGGCCGTGCTTGCCAAGCAGCTTGGTTTTGACAACGCTTACAATATGCTTGAAGGATTTGAGGGCGAGGCCAACACGCTTAAACAGCGCACCATGATAAACGGCTGGAGACACGCCAAACTCCCCTGGACACACTAAATGATAACGCATCGATACGCCGTGATAGGCAACCCAGTTGCGCACAGCAAATCGCCACTGATACACGCAGCGTTTGCCAAACAGTTTAATTTAGAGGTGCGCTATGAACGTGTTTTAGCGCCCTTAGACGGCTTTAGTGCCACAGTTACGCGCTTAATTGCGCAAGGCTACAAAGGCGTGAACGTCACGGTGCCATTTAAGTTTGAGGCATTTAATTTAGCCACGCAACATTCAAATAGCGCGCTTAATGCAGAGGCGGCAAACACCCTCACTTTTGCCCATGAGATTTATGCTGAAAATACCGATGGTATTGGCATAGTGAGAGATATACAAGAAAATTTAAATGTTAAATTAGCAGGTAAAAAAATCTTATTACTTGGCGCAGGCGGGGCGGCTCAGGGCGTTTTGCACCCTATTTTAGAAGCGCATCCACGCTTACTTGTGATTGCTAATCGCAACGCAAATAAAGCCTTCGCCATGGCCGAAAAAGCACAAAGCCAGCCAGTATTTAGCCACATCTCCATCACCGGGCAAGGCTTTGAAAACCTAGAAACACAAGCATTTGACATGATCATCAATGCCACATCAGCGGGCTTAAGCGACAGCGCGCTCCCTATCAGCCATGCTATTTTTTCTAAAGGCGGCCTAGCTTATGACATGATGTATGGTCGTGAAACACCTTTTATGAAAGAGGCGCGCGCGCACAATATGATAGTGGCAGATGGCTTGGGAATGCTGGTTGAGCAAGCCGCAGAAGCATTTTATATTTGGCACGGCGTGCGCCCTGAAACGCGCAGTGTGATGAACATGATAAAACAATTACCTAGCCCCTCACTTGAGCAATAAACCAAGCCGTCGCCCATGAAAAAATGGTTTTTTAACAAGCATTCAAATGCCTTGCCATTGACTTTTAGCGGCTACTTTGCACGCGGCTTCATGCTGTTTCTCATGCTGCTTTTTTTGTATCAACTTTGGATTTTTCTGCATATTTGCTGGTGGACTCAATTCAATCCTTCTTCGAGTGCATTCATGGAAGACCGCTTGGATATTATCCAAAAAGAAAATCCTGATGCCGAGCTCAAGCATCAGTGGATTGATTACTCAAAAATATCAAACAACCTGAAACGCGCTGTCATTGCGAGCGAAGATGCCAAATTTGTTGCGCACGAAGGTTTTGATTGGGAGGGAATACAAAAAGCGTACCAAAAAAATCTCAAAAAAGGCAAAATTGTCGCAGGTGGCTCAACCATTAGCCAACAGCTTGCTAAAAATCTATTTTTATCCACAAAACGCACCCCTTGGCGCAAAGCAGAAGAAGCTTTTATTACCGTCATGCTTGAAAATGTCATGACGAAGCGCAGAATTTTAGAGATTTATTTAAATGTGATTGAATGGGGCAATGGCGTATTTGGCGCCGAGGCTGCAGCGCGTCATTATTACAAAACAAGCGCGGCAAAACTCAATAGTCATCAATCAGCAAGACTGGCGGCGATGATTCCAAACCCGCGCTTTTACGATAAACATCCATCAAGCGCATACCTTAATCGCAGAACAGCGACAATAGAAGCGCGAATGTATGCCGCCTCGCCCCCATAAAGAGCGCCTCACACATCGGGGCGCTAGCAACATCAGCAACGCCAAAAAATTGACTTTTTAGAGAGCGCTGTTCGCTTTGGATATTTACTCAGTCAATGCTGAGACGATTTTTCTAACGATAGGGCCAAGAACAAATATCACTGGAAAAGCAATGGGCCACGCGTGAATAAACGCCCGCATCCACTGCAAAATAAAAGGCGCATCATGCACCGAAAATAAAGCCACAAGGGCGCCAGACATGATAAACGCCGTCAAAAAAGACATGATCAAGGTAAAGAGTAAATGACTATATTTTTTATGAATTTTCATCTTTAACTCAGCTCTCATTTAAACTTTGTTTTAGATACCGAGCCGTATAGCTTTGCGCACTGAGTGCCACTTGCTCTGGCGTACCTTCTGCAACAATCATGCCGCCGCCATCACCGCCTTCGGGACCCATGTCAACAATCCAGTCTGCCGTTTTAATAACATCAAGATTATGCTCAATAATCACAATGGTGTTGCCTGCATCACGTAAACGATGAATCACATCAAGCAATAGCTGAATATCAGCAAAGTGTAAGCCTGTGGTTGGCTCGTCTAAAATATACAGCGTGCGACCCGTATCGCGCTTGCTCAACTCTAAGGCTAATTTAACGCGCTGCGCTTCTCCACCAGAGAGCGTTGTCGCGCTCTGCCCAAGTGTGATATACCCTAAGCCCACCTCTAGCAGGGTTTTTAGTTTTCGCGCAATCACTGGCTGCGCACTAAAAAAATCATGCGCTTGCTCTACCGTCATCTCTAACACTTCGCGAATGTTTTTGCCTTTAAATTGAATCTCGAGGGTTTCACGGTTATAGCGATGCCCCTTGCACGTATCGCACGGCACGTAAACATCGGGTAAAAAGTGCATCTCTACCCGCAGCACGCCATCGCCCTGACAAGCTTCGCAGCGACCACCTTTAACATTAAACGAATAACGACCCGGGCTATAACCACGTACCCTGCTTTCAGGCACGCCTGCAAATAAATCACGAATGGGCGTAAATAAGCCCGTGTAAGTTGCCGGATTAGAGCGCGGCGTTCGCCCAATCGGGCTTTGATCAACATCAACCACTTTGTCAAAAAAGGCCAAACCTTCAATTTCTGTATACGGTGCAGGCTCAGTGTTGCTGCCATATAAATGCTGTGAAACAACGCGGTATAAAGTGTCATTAATTAAAGTGGATTTTCCGCTGCCAGAAACGCCAGTGATACAGCTTAATAAGCCAACCGGCAATTTTAGCGTCACATCTTTCAAGTTATGACCTGTTGCATGACTTAATGTTAGCCAGCGCGCGGGGTCTGACTGGGTCCGCTTTTTATTATAAATAATTTGTTTTTTGCCACTTAAATACTGCCCTGTCAGCGACTTAGGGTTAGCCAAAACTTGGGCTGGCGTACCTTCAGCAACAACCCTACCCCCATGCTCACCGGCTCCAGGGCCAATATCAATCACATAATCGGCCGTTAAAATCGCATCATGGTCATGCTCAACCACAATGACACTATTGCCAATATCACGCAGACGCTTCAGCGTATCGAGCAGGCGATCGTTATCACGCTGATGCAAACCAATAGACGGCTCATCTAACACATACATCACGCCAGTAAGCCCGCTACCAATTTGCGAAGCCAAGCGAATACGCTGCGCCTCGCCGCCAGAAAGGGTCTCCGCAGAGCGAGAAAGCGACAAATACTCCAAACCAACATTTGTAAGAAACTTCAAGCGACTGCTAATTTCTTTAACAATTTTATCTGCAATCGCAAGTTTAGCGCCGCTTAATTCAAGCCCATCAAAGAAAGTAAGCGCCAACTTGAGCGGCACCTCGCAAACTTCATGAATGTTTTTATTGCCCACTTTTACGTGCCGCGCCTCTTTGCGTAAACGCGTGCCAGCACAATCAGGGCAACTTTGTGAATTTAAATACTTCGCCAATTCTTCGCGCACAGTTTGCGAGTCAGTTTCACGATAGCGGCGTTGCAGATTATTTAAAATGCCTTCAAACGCGTGCGTTTTTTCAAAGAAAGCGCCACGTTCATTAAGATATTTAAACGGCAGCACTTCTTTACCACTACCGTTAAGAAGCACTTTTTGAATATACTCCGGCAGCTTTTCAAAAGCAGTATCAAGGTTAAAGTTGTAATGTGCTGCAAGGCTCGCCAACATTTGAAAGTAAAACTGATTGCGCTTATCCCAGCCCTTAATCGCACCTGCAGCAAGCGACAAATGCGGAAAAGCCACAACGCGTTTTGGGTCAAAGAAGTTAATGTTACCTAAGCCATCGCAAGAGGGGCAAGCGCCCATTGGATTATTAAAAGAGAAGAGGCGCGGCTCTAATTCAGACAGTGAGTAGTCGCACACAGGGCATGAAAACTTGGCTGAAAAAAGATGTTCTTTGTCGGTATCCATTTCAATTGCAATGGCCTTACCTTGCGCTAAACGCAGCGCTGTTTCAAATGACTCAGCAATGCGCTGCTTCATATCCTGCTTCACTTTAATGCGATCAACCACCACATCTACGTTGTGCTTCGTGGTTTTGGCGAGCTTGGGCAAATCATCCATTTCATAGATTTTGCCATCGACGCGCAAACGCACGAAACCTTGCGCTTTGAGCGTTTCAAATAAATCAAATTGCTCCCCTTTACGATTACTGACCACGGGCGCCAAAATCATTAACTTAGTTTCTTCGGGCAGGGCGAGCACGCTATCCACCATTTGGCTGACCGTTTGCGCTTCTAGCTTAATCAGGTGTTGAGGGCATTCCGGGTCGCCCGCACGAGCATAAAGCAAGCGTAGATAATCATGAATTTCAGTGACCGTGCCCACTGTTGAGCGCGGATTATGTGAAGTTGATTTTTGCTCAATCGAAATGGCCGGCGACAAGCCTTCAATCAAATCCACATCGGGTTTATCCATACGTGCCAAAAATTGGCGCGCATATGCCGATAGCGATTCAACATAACGCCGCTGACCTTCAGCATACAAGGTATCAAAAGCCAGTGAAGACTTACCAGAACCAGACAAACCTGTAATGACAACCAATTGATTTCGTGGAATATCCAGCGAAATGTTTTTTAAGTTATGCGTTCTAGCGCCCCGTATTTTAATGAAGCCCATCATGCCGCTACAAAAACCATAGAATCCAAACACATCATAAAATGCATTATTTATCCTCAACCCGCAAAATTGCCAAGAACGCTTCTTGTGGAATTTCAACATTACCCACTTGCTTCATGCGCTTTTTACCTTCTTTTTGCTTATCTAACAACTTACGCTTACGCGAAACATCGCCACCATAACATTTAGCAATCACATTTTTACGCATGGCCTTAACCGTTTCACGCGCGATAATGTTAGCCCCAATTGATGCCTGAATGGCCACATCAAACATCTGACGCGGTATTAACTCGCGCATTTTAGCCGCCACTTCGCGCCCACGATGCACACTGTTTGAGCGATGCACAATCATGCTCAAGGCATCCACGCGCTCACCATTGACCATAATGTCAAGCTTCACCAAATCGGCCGCCCTAAATTCTAAAAACTCGTAATCCATTGAGGCATAGCCGCGTGACACTGATTTTAATTTATCAAAAAAATCGAGTACAACTTCATTGAGCGGCATCTCATAACTTAACATCACCTGCCTGCCCATATACTGCATATTTCTTTGAATGCCGCGCTTGTTGTTACACAAAGTCATCACCGGCCCCACATAATCTTGTGGCATTAAAAGATTTACCGTAATCACCGGCTCACGGGTTTCCTCCACGCGCGAAGGCTCTGGCAAACGTGAGGGGTTTTCAATTTGAACCACCTCACCACTTTTAAGCAGCAACTCATACACCACGGTTGGTGCAGTGGTAATTAAATCCATATCGTACTCACGCTCTAAGCGCTCTTGCACGATTTCCATGTGCAACAAACCCAAAAAGCCGCATCTAAAACCAAAGCCTAAAGCGGTTGAGTTTTCAGGCTCAAACAACAACGAAGCATCATTCAGGCTAAGCTTCTCCAATGCGGTACGCAAGGCTTCAAATTGATTAGATTCCACGGGATAAAGCCCCGCAAAAACTTGCGGCTTGACTTCTTTAAAACCTGCCAAGGCTTCTTGGGCAGGCTTAGCCGCGAGCGTCACGGTATCACCTACCTTGGCCGCAGCTAGCTCTTTAATACCAGCAATCACAAAACCCACTTCGCCCGCAGAAAGCGTGGCTTTTTGTAATGATTTTGGCGTAAATACGCCCACCTGCTCACACAGATACTCAGCGTGCGTTGCCATTAAGCGTATCTTTTCTTTTGGCTTTAAAACACCGTCAATCACGCGCACCAGCATCACAACGCCTACATAATTATCAAACCAAGCGTCAATCACCAAGGCTTTTAATGGCTGAGTCACATCACCTACTGGCGGCGGCACTTTTTTAATCACCATCTCCAGCACATCACGCACACCAAAACCTGTTTTTGCCGAACAATGCACCGCATCAGAAGCATCAACGCCAATCACATCCTCAATTTCTTGCATAACGCGCGCAGGATCAGCTGAGGGCAAATCAATTTTATTTAACACCGCCGTCACTTCAACGCCCAAATCCAGTGCGGTATAGCAGTTCGCAACACTTTGCGCCTCTACGCCCTGGCTCGCATCCACCACCAAGAGCGCACCCTCACACGCTGAAAGCGAACGTGAAACCTCATAGCTAAAATCCACATGACCAGGCGTATCAATCAGGTTTAAATTGTAAATTTCACCATCATCAGCCTTGTATTGGAGCGCGGCTGTTTGCGCTTTAATAGTAATGCCACGCTCGCGCTCAATATCCATAGAGTCAAGCACTTGAGCCTCCATTTCACGATCAGCCAACCCCCCACAAAGGTGAATAATACGGTCTGCCAATGTAGATTTACCGTGGTCAATATGGGCAATAATGGAGAAGTTACGAATGTTTTTCATTTGGTCTTTTTTGCGTCTTAAAGCAGCTTATGCTGCTTTTAAAATAAAGATAAGGCGCCCGAAGCGCCTTATGATAATGAAGCCAGAACAACAATGATGAATTTTTTATGACCAGCTTTTATACTGAAAATGACGAACCACAGCCGCAAGTTGTTTGTGCGTTGGGGTTACGAATAACAAACTGAGAGCCTTCCAAGCTATCCGTATAATCAATTTCAGCGCCCATTAAATACTGCAAGCTCATCGGATCAATCAACAAAGTTACACTGTCTTTTTGCACCTGCGTATCGTCTTCGTTGATTTCTTCCTCAAAAGTAAATCCATACTGAAAACCAGAACATCCGCCGCCACTCACAAATACGCGTAATTTTAAATCTGGGCTACCCTCTTCTTCAATCAGCTCTTTAACTTTTTTAGCCGCATTATCGCTAAAAATCAAAGGAGCTGACACTTCAACCACATCTTGTATTTCTGCTACTGTATTCATTTGGTGCTCCTCAATTTCTTAAGTTGTTTATTTTCCTATCAGTGCGCAACAAGGTCAATCTCTATTTAAACACTCTCTATGACTTACGCCGTTTCCGGCACTTGCGTAGATTCACCTAAATAAACTAATTTACCTTCAATCACTGCGCCGGTGTGCATTTCAAGCGACTTGTAATAAAGATCTCCCGCAATATGCGCTTTAGCTTGCAACTCAATAAACTGAGAAGCTCTCACTGAACCTACAACCTTGCCATTTACAACCATTTTTGAAGCACTGACCGCACCTTCAATGCGACCGAACTCACTCAGTATCAGCGTGCTCGGGCTGGCGTTTGGCTCGGCGACATCACCTCTCACTGCGCCATCAATACGCAAGCCGCCAGAAAAGTTAAGATTTCCCGCTATGCTGGTTTCCGCCCCAATTAAGGTATCGATATTATTTAACACTCGGTTATTTTTTCTAAAAAACATTTTGCTTCCAATCTTTATTGGCTCATCATCATGTCGCGATGAACAGTCAAGAAGTATGTCACTTCTTATTCACCATTTTTTTGTAAAACAATACATCTTCTTTTAATTTGATATTTTCATCATGCACAACCTTCAATTCTTCATTGAGGTTTTTTTGTGCAGCTTGCTCTATTTTAACCCGCTGCTCAAGCTGTATGATTTGGGTCTGAAAGTGTTGATTTTCAAGTACAGATTGCTTTAATTGATCCGACAAACTTTCACCTTCTGCAAACTGCCAGTATGCTAGCACATAACCTGCCAAAACAAACAGAATAGCCACAAGCCACTGAAAGTACCAAGGGCGCTGCGAGCGTACCGCCACTTGCTTTGCAGTGAGTCCAAAATGCCTGCGAATTTTTCTTCTAACGGGTCTCATTTATTTTAATTGCATCAATTTATGGTAAAAGTGGAACAAGCTCTAAACCAGCATTTTCAGCCAGCCCAAACATGATGTTCATATTTTGAACTGCCTGCCCCGCCGCGCCTTTTACCAAGTTGTCTTGCACGACAACAAGCGTTAAGTAATCCGATTCAACTTGCCGATGGAGTGATATTCTCAATTGATTTGAACCGCGCACAGATCTGGTTTCCGGCCACACTCCCGCAGGGAGCACATCAACAAATCGCTCTTGTTGATACCGCTCTTCAAACAAGGTCTGCAAGTCCACGTGCTTAGACTTGGCTGAGAGTTTAACGTAAATCGTTGACAGCATTCCCCGTATCATTGGAATCAAATGTGGCACAAAAATAAACTGCATATTCTCACCCGCCAGTTGATTAAGTTGCACATGAATTTCTGGATGATGCCTATGACCACCCACCCCATAAGCTTTCATATTGTCGCTTGACTCAACAAACAGTGTCGCAACTTCTGCTTTTCTGCCCGCACCCGAAACGCCTGATTTACAATCAGCTACAATGGGTGCAGAAAAATCAATTAAACCTTGGTCTAATAATGGCGCCAAACCCAATAACACCGTGGTTGGATAACACCCTGGATTACCTATTATTTTTGCTGACTGAATGCGTTCACGATAAAGCTCAGGAATCCCATAAACAGCCTCTTTTAACAGAGATGGGCAAGCATGGGGCATTTTGTACCATTTTTCAAATAGAGCCGTGTCTTGTAAACGAAAATCAGCCGCCAAATCAATCACCCTTACATTGGCCGCTAACAACGCCTCTGCTTGACTCATGGCAACCCCATGAGGCGTTGCAAAAAAAACCACATCACACTTTAATAAACCAGAGTGCGCAGGATCGCTAAACTTCAAATCGACAAAGCCACGTAAACTCGGAAACATATCCGCCACCGGCAAGCCCGCCTCACCACGAGAGGTAATCGCAACAAGCTCAACACCGGGATGAGCACTCAACAAGCGTAGCAACTCAACACCAGTGTACCCAGTGCCCCCTACAATTCCAATTTTTAATTTTTGACTTGTCAATTTTTACTCAATTACGAAGCTTTAATCACAACACCAATTTAAAGATATAGCATAACAAAACCACAAGCAAGACATCAAAACAAAAAGGCCGCATATGCGACCTTTTTTGTGAACAAACCGCTTGAAATTAGCGTTTAGAGAACTGCTTACGACGACGCGCTTTACGTAAACCAACTTTTTTACGCTCAACTTCACGTGCATCGCGTGTTACAAATCCAGCATTTGACAGCGCGCTTTTTAAGTTAGCATCAAAGTCAATCAAAGCACGCGTAATGCCGTGACGAACCGCGCCCGCTTGACCAGACTCACCACCACCAATAACGTTTACCATAATATCAAAACTGGTTAAGTTATTAGTCAACTCTAGTGGCTGACGTAAAATCATACGCGCAGTCACACGCGAAAAATACTCATCAACCGGCTTGTCGTTAACAACGATGTTACCTTTACCTGACTTTAAAAACACGCGCGCTACTGAGCTTTTGCGGCGACCTGTACCATAATTATATTTACCAATCATCTTATACCCTTAGATTTTCAATGCTTGCGGTTGTTGAGCCGCATGATCATGCTTATCGCCTGCATAAACCTTCATTTTTTTAATCATTGCATAACCCAAAGGGCCTTTAGGCAACATTCCCTTCACTGCTTTTTCTAAGGCGCGGCCTGGAAAACGATTTTGCATTTTAGAAAACGTTGTTGTACTAATGCCGCCAGGGTAGCCAGAGTGACTATGATATTGCTTATCATCAGCCTTGTTGCCAGTGACTTTAATTTTATCGGCGTTAATGACAACAATATAATCACCTGTATCAACGTGAGGGGTGTAGATGGTTTTATGTTTACCGCGTAAACGGTGCGCAACTGCGCTAGCTAAACGGCCTAGAACTAAGTCTGTGGCATCAACCACAAACCAATCGCGCTTCACTTCATGTGATTTTGCTGAAAAGGTTTTCATTGTATTACCAATTATTGTGAGCTAAAAAATTAAGAGGCGGATTTTATGCCACTACGCAGCACTTTGTCAAACAATATGTTGAATAGAGAGGTTAATTTTATTTTATTTATGGGGCTGTCCTAGATAACACATAAAATGTTATAAGGACGTCATGAGAAAGAGCAGATTAAATTCAGCTAAGCAGTCGAGGTTAATTGAACATTTTGTTGCTGGCACAACGGCTAGATGTGCAGCAGATTTGATTGGCGT